>JABFRX010000233.1 GCA_013140995.1 Alphaproteobacteria bacterium
GCCTGCCGCCCGCCTGAAAGCTCCAGATAAACCTGCGCAAGCAGTTCGACGTCGAGCAACGCGCCGTGGCCCTTCGCCTTGCGTTCGTCGAGCTCGATGTTGAAGCGCTTGCAAAGCGCATCGAGCGAGGCCGGCGACCCCGGGAACTTCCGCCGCGCGATCAACACTGTATCGATCGCTCGATCCGGATCGAGCTTTGGCTTTGCAACGCGCGCGAGTTCCGAGTTCAAGAACTTGAGATCGAACTCCGCGTTGTGGATCACAAGCTGACTGTCGGCGATGAAGTCCAAAAACCCATCGACCGCATCCGCAAACAGCGGTTTATCGATCAGAAACTCGGTCGAGAGATTGGTGATCCGCCGCGACTCTTCCGGCACATCGCGTTCGGGGTTCAGATATGTGTGATAACGCGCGCCCGTCGGCGTACCGTTGCTAAGCTCCAGGCAGCCGATCTCGATGATCCGGTGCCCTTGCGCCGGATCAAGCCCCGTCGTCTCCGTGTCCAGCACGATCTCGCGCATGTTGCTGATTCGCCGTCCAAATTGCGCCCGGACGATGCTTCAGCGCCTCGATGATCGCAACGACCTGGGCCTCGGCATGCGCAAGCCCTTGGGCGCTATCAACAACAAAGTCGGCGCGCCTGCGCTTCTCGGCGTCGCTCACTTGTTTCTTCACAATGAGTTCAAACTTTTCCGCCGTCATGCCCGCCCGCGCCAGCACACGCTTGCGCTGTAGTTCTAGAGGCGCCGACACGACGACGACGACGTCCACCCGTTCCTCACCGCCCGTCTCAAACAAAAGCGGCACGTCGATCACGGCCATCTTGGCACCGGAAGCCGCAGCCCGTTCCAGAAACTCACGCTGTGCAAGCCCGACCAACGGATGCACAACGGCTTCGAGCTTCTTCATCGCCTCCGGTTTACCGAGTACGGCGCGCCCCAACAAATCGCGATCAACCCGCCCGTCAACGACCGCTTCCGGAAACAGCGCTTGGACCGGGCCAACCGCAAGCCCGCCTTTGTCATAGAGAAAATGCACGGTCGCATCCGAGTCGCAAACCGGCACGCCATGCCGCGCAAACATCTTGGCGGTCTCGGTCTTACCCATGCCGATCGACCCGGTCAGCCCGATGATCAACATCAGCGCCGCCCTTCGAGAATGGAAACGAGATGTCCGCGTAAGCTGGCCGTCAACGTCGGCTCGACACCGAACCAGGCCGCAAAGCCCGGCCGCGCCTGATGAATCAACATCTCAAGTCCGTCGATAGCCTTGAGACCTTGCTTGCTCGCCTGCGCGAGCAGTGGTGTTTCCAGCGGCCGGTACACGATGTCGGCGACGACGCCATGCCGCATCGGCTTCAAATCGATCTCCAGCGGCGGCTGTCCCACCATCCCAAGGCTAGTCGTGTTCACAAGCAAACCCGCCGTAGAAAGCAACTTTGGCAATGCTGCCCACCTGTGAACGATTATCCGCGCACCGAAATGCGCAGCCAAGGCCTCAGCCTTCTCCGCTGTCCGATTGACCAAATGAACGTGGCTCGCGCCGAGCGAAAACAGCGCCGCGACAACCCCGCGCGCGGCACCGCCCGCGCCGAGCACAACGACTGCCGTTGACGCAAGCGAGGCGACACCGGCTTCACGTAGGGACTCCGCAAACCCAAACACGTCGGTATTGCGACCAAGTGCACGCACACCCTCGAACACGATCGTATTGACCGCGCCCGTCGCCTCGGCCGCATCGTCGCGCGCATCGACCAGCCGGAACGCTGCCTCCTTGTGCGGCAGCGTCACGTTCAGCCCGCGAAACCCGAGTTTCGGCAGCGCCTTGAACGCGTCCGCAAACCCTTCCGGCGCGATCGCAAGCGGCACATAGGCCGCGTCCAAACCGTACTCGGCGATCCAATACCCGTGCAACGCCGGCGACAGGCTGTGCCCGATCGGCCAACCCGCAACGCCTGCCAACTTCGCTGCTCCCGAGATCGTCATGCCTTCAACATGCCATGCGTACGCAAGAAATCGAGCAGCGGTACGAGCGGCAAACCCAAAATGGTGAACGTGTCGCCGTCAATCTTGGAAAAGAGCTGAATTCCGGAGCCCTCAACATGATACGCACCGACACTCCCCAAGATGTCCTCGCCTGCGTCCGCAAGATAACTCTCGAGAAACGCGTCGGAAAAATCTCTCATCTCAAGCCGCGCTTCCTGAACCACACGCCAAACGACAGAACCCTCACGCGCCACGCAGACTGCCGACGACAGCACATGTGTACGCCCGCGAAGCCGCCGAAGCTGCTCACGGGCACCCGCGACAGTTCCAGGCTTCTGAAAGAGTTCCTGACCAGCGCTCAAAACCTGATCCGCACCGATCACAAAGGCCTGCGGGTGGCGCGCACTCACCTTCGCAGCCTTCAATTCCGCCAGCAAATCCGCGACATCCCGCGGTGGGGCCATCTCCGCGATCAGGGATTCGATCACGCTCGCTTCATCGACATGCGCAACATCGACGCTGAACACCACCCCAGCCGCCCGCAACAACCGCTGCCGTGTGGTACTGCCAGAGGCAAGAACGATCGAGCTCATTCGACCGGCTGGCTGGCGCGCGAATGCAACGCGATGACCGCCGCCGCTGTCTCCTCGATCGAGCGCCGCGTCACATCGATCACGGGCCAGCCCTTCTCGCCAAAAAGCCGCCGGGCAAACGCGACCTCGGCCCGCACGGCATCGAGATCGACATAGTCGGTCTCCGCACCCTCGTTCAGCGACAAAAGCCGGTTCTTGCGGATTTGAATCAACCTCTCGGGGCTTGCTAACAATCCAACCACCAGCGGACCCTTGAGCGTGAAAAGCTGATCAGGCAGCGAAACGCCGAGCACAATCGGCACGTTCGCCGTCTTGATTCCACGATTGGCGAGGTAGATGCACGTCGGCGTTTTCGACGTGCGGCTCACTCCCACCAAGATCACATCCGCCCGGTCGAGCGTTTCTGCACTTTGCCCGTCGTCGTGTGCCATCGTGTAGTTGAGCGCATCGATCCTCTTGAAGTACTTGGCATCAAGCTCGTGCTGCGCACCCGGCCGATGACTGACCTCGGCACCCAAATACGACCCAAGTAAATTCATCACAGGATCGATCACCGCGACCGAAGGCTGCCCCAACTCCCGGCATTTTACCTCAAGAGCCTCGCGCAACTCTTGATTGACCATCGTATGGAGAACGAGCCCAGGCGTCCCCTCGATCTCGGCAATCGCCCGCTCCAGCTGCTTGCGCGACCGTACCAGCGGATAAACATGCTCGATCGCATGTCCCATATCGAACTGCGCACAGGCAGCCTTCGCCACGGCGTTCAGCGTCTCGCCGGTTGAGTCCGACACGAGATGAAGATGGTAGTAGATGCCCGCGCTACGCTGTTTCTGCACGACCCGCCTTGAGGATCAAGCTGTGTGTATCAACGCCGATAAGACCGGGGACAAACCAGGGATGCAAGCGCCATCCAATTGGTCCCAGGCTAACCCCGTTTCGAGCCAGGAGATCTCCACGGCATGGCATCTCCCAACCGCCCCAATCCCAAGCTTTGAATAACTCGGCTCAGCAACATCCGATCCACACTGCAACCCAAGCTCTCACGCGCTAGAACGCAGTGCTTTCGTTCACCATCCCCAAATGTGGATCAACTCGGGGCCTGGGTATGACCTTGGGGACTGCGCGCACAGAGGCTATTTGTCCCAATTCTCCACACGCCAATCATCTTCCTACATCCTTTCATATCTCTATAAATGAATTGGTAGTTGGTGTGTTTGAGCGTGATTGATCGATCCGAAAATCCTGTTGTTGTGAAGCCTCACGGCGTCGCCGTGAAGCCCACGCCGGCGCGTCTCATACCCGCCCGGATGGCCCGCGCATGAGAGTGGCGGTCGTGTTGTTCAATCTGGGAGGCCCCTCGTCGCTCGATGCGGTTGAGCCGTTTTTGTTCAACCTGTTCAACGATCCGGCGATCATCCAACTCGCACAACCGATGCGATGGGCTTTGGCTAAGTGGATCTCGCGCCAACGCGCCCCGATCGCTCGCGAAATTTATGCCAAGATGGGTGGCGCATCGCCGATCTTAGGCCAAACCTACAACCAGGCTTCAGCCCTGAAGTCGGCGCTTGCGAACAACGACGGCATCCACTTCGAAACCTTCGTTGCGATGCGCTACACGGCGCCGCGCGCCTCCGACGTGGTGGAACAAGTCCGCCGCTTCCGTCCGAACCGCGTCGTCTTGCTTCCGCTCTACCCGCAGTTCTCGACGACGACCTCGCGTTCATCGCTTCGCGAATGGCACCGGCTCGCGCGCGAAATCAAAGCCCCTGTCGCAACGATCTGCTGTTACCCCCAGGATCAGGGTTTCATCGCGGCCCAGACCGAACTCATCGCAGAAAGCATCGCGACCCTCGCCCCGAACGTGCGGTTCCGGTTGCTGTTCTCCGCCCACGGACTTCCCGAACGGATCGTCAACGCCGGCGATCCTTACCAGGCGCAGGTCGAGCAAACGGCAAAGGCGTTGGCCGGCAAACTCGCGCGCCAACAACTCGACTGGCGCGTCTGCTATCAAAGCCGTGTCGGTTCGCTAAAATGGATCGGACCCGCAACCGACGAGGAGATCAAGCGGGCAGGGGCCGAAGGCCTTGCGATCGTGATCGCACCGATCGCGTTCGTCTCCGAACACTCCGAAACACTGGTCGAACTCGACATCGAGTATGCGAAGCTCGCCGCTGAAAGCGGTGTGATGAGCTACACTCGTGTGCCGTCTGTCGGCACCCATCCAAGCTTCATCGGCGGCCTCGCCAAGATGGTCCAAGAAGCGGCTGCACGCGACGGCGTGAAGCCCGGCGGCGGCGCGCGTGTTTGCCCGGCGCCGTGCCGCCAATGCCCGCTCGAAAGGAAAGCCGCATGAGCGAGACGCTGGTCGCCCTTTATCCGTGGCTGAAGGCGTTTCACATCGTCGCCGTGATCGCCTGGATGGCGGGCTTACTCTACCTCCCGCGCCTCTTCGTCTATCATTGCGAAGTGACACCCGGCAGTGCCGAGGACGAGCGCTTCAAGATCATGGAGCGCAAGCTCATGCGGGTGATCATCAACCCGTCGATGATCATCGTGTGGGTTCTAGGCCTCACGCTGGCCCAAACGCTTCACGTCTGGGCCGAGGGTTGGTTCCTCACCAAGCTACTGCTGGTGATCGCCCTGAGCGGCCTGCACGGTATGCTGAGCCGCTGGCGCCGCGACTTTGAGACGGGCCGTAACGCCAAGTCCCAGCGCTTCTTCCGCATTGTCAACGAGGTGCCGGCCGTCCTTATGGCCGCCATTGTCATACTTGTCGTCGTGAAACCCTTCTAACGCCGAAAGCCCGGTTTCGCGCCAAAAATTAAAGTCCGGACATCCCCTTCTCAGCGAACCCCGGCTAGGTTACATCTAACTCACCTCCGAAAACGTCCGGAAATTGTCCGCCAACGGGGCCACCGCATCGCGTGCGAACGCGAAGCAGCTGACAAGGCCAGCGACGGACCGGCTCTCCAAAGACAGCGCCGAGCAGCTTCCGAACGATCAATTCCTCTCCTTCGAAGGCATCCGTTTTGGGCACCGCCCGAACAGATTCTCCCAATCCACCCGCCTACCCAATTTCATCAGAGAGTAAGTTCCAATGTCGCTTCAAGACGTTATGAAGCTCCAAGACCTCAAAGACAAAACGCCGGCCGCCCTTCTCGAACTCGCCGAAGAGCTGAAGATCGAGAACGCGTCAGCGATGCGCAAACAGGACATGATGTTTGCGATCCTCAAGCAACTCGCCGAGCAAGAGGTTGAAATCACCGGCTCGGGCGTCGTCGAGGTTCTTTCCGATGGCTTCGGGTTCCTCCGCTCGCCGGAGTCGAACTATCTGCCGGGCCCCGATGACATCTATGTCAGCCCGACCCAAATCCGCCGCTTCGCGCTCCGTACCGGCGATACCGTCGATGGCCCGATCCGTGGACCCAAGGACGGCGAGCGTTATTTCGCGCTGCTCAAGGTGAACGCGATCAACTTCGAAGACCCCGAGAAGCAGAAGCACAAGGTCCATTTCGACAACCTGACGCCGCTCTATCCGGACAAGCGCCTCAAGATGGAAATCGCCGACCCGACGGTCAAAGATCGCTCCGCCCGCGTGATCGATATCGTGGCACCGTTGGGCAAAGGCCAGCGCGCGCTGATCGTCTCGCCGCCGCGTACGGGCAAAACCGTGTTGCTCCAAAACATCGCAAAGTCGGTCGCGGCCAACCACCCGGAGTGCTTCCTGATCGTCCTTCTGATCGACGAGCGTCCGGAAGAAGTCACCGACATGCAGCGCACCGTAAAAGGCGAGGTCATCTCCTCGACGTTCGACGAGCCTGCCTCGCGCCACGTACAGGTCGCCGAGATGGTGATCGAAAAGGCCAAGCGCCTCGTCGAACACAAGCGCGACGTGGTGATCCTGCTCGACTCGATCACCCGCCTCGGCCGCGCCTATAACACCGTGGTGCCGTCCTCAGGCAAGGTGTTGACCGGCGGCGTCGACGCGAACGCTCTGCAGCGTCCGAAGCGCTTTTTCGGCGCTGCGCGCAACATCGAAGAAGGCGGCTCGCTGACCATCATCGCGACCGGCCTGATCGATACCGGCAGCCGGATGGACGAGGTCATCTTCGAAGAGTTCAAAGGCACCGGTAACTCGGAAATCGTGCTCGACCGCAAGGTCGCCGACAAGCGCGTCTTCCCGGCGATGGACATCTTGAAGTCCGGTACCCGTAAGGAAGAGTTGCTGACGGAAAAGGCCACGCTGCAGAAGATGTACGTTCTGCGCCGCATCCTGAACCCGATGGGAGCAACGGATGCGATCGAATTCCTACTCGACAAGCTGAAAAGCACGAAACAGAACTCCGACTTCTTCGACGCCATGAACACCTAAATGTGCAATGGCCCGGACCTACCGTCCGGGCCTTTTCTCCATTAGGCTACGCTCTTAGAAAAGGGCTAAGAGCCAACTGGGAATCACATGCGCGCGCATTCACTTCTCGCAGCCGTCTTCTCACTGACATTTGCTGCCGTGGCACACGCCGAAGGCATCCCACAGGAGCGGCAATCCTTCCTTGAGGGGGTGTGGAGCGGCGTGTCGACCGACGTCAGCGCCGACAAGCTGTGCTCGACGACGGCCCCGCCGGCAGGGGCCACGACATTGGTGCTCGAGTTCCTCCGCTCCGGCGGAGTTGCCTTCGCTGATGACGGCACGGAAGCCACCGCCCGCGGTGCCATCACCGCGGCTTCGGAAGCAAACGGCATCGTCGCGCTTACGTTCAACAACGAGGCCTGGCGCTTTCGTCCCGAAGGCAAAAATCTGATGTATCGCGTCCGCTCGTCGGCGTCACTCGGCGGCGATCTGGATGTGATGGTCTTCAAGCGCTGCAAACCCGCTGCTGACCGCGCGGCGATCGCACTCGACGACGCTGCGATCAAATTCCTCGCGGCCGACCTGCCCGGCGACGAAGCGTTCTTCATCGACGAACGCCACGCCGCCAAGACCGGCGACCGCTGCGCCGTGCAAGAAACACAGTACCTGTTCTTCGTCCTAATCGGCCCGGCCGAGTTCCGCATCAGCCGCTGGAACAGCTTTGCCATCGCCGACAAGCTCGCGGCGAAAAAACCGGTGAAGCTCCAGCTCGACGCTGTCGCCGACTGGCAGATCGAAACCGCCCGCGCCGACGGGAAGAAGTGGGTCGTGCGCATGCGTGACTACGAAGATGCGAAAGCGGTACCCGAAACCATTCACATCGAAACGAAATCCGGCGGCATCTCGATCCCCGAGTGGCAACGCACATATGTGCGTTGCAAGGGCTTCCAGTCACGCAGCTAAACCCGCCTCAAGTGGAGTCTCCAATGTCCCATCTCCACACGACAGCCGCCGCGCTCATCGCGCTCGGCGTCACCGTATCCTGCGCGCAAAGTGATCCTGCCGCGCCGGGAACGGTTCAAACGAGCGCGGGCGCCATCGTCGTCGAAGAGCTTGCGACCGGCCTCGTACACCCCTGGGGACTTGCGTTCCTCCCGGACGGCCGGCTTCTGGTGACCGAACGCGAGGGCAGGCTTCGCATCCTTGGCCGAAACAACAAGCTCTCAACGCCGTTCGAAGGCGTGCCGGCCGTGAGCGGGAGAGGGCAGGGCGGTCTTCTCGACGTCGCGCTCGACCCGCAATTCAAGACGAATCGGACGATCTATCTCTCGTTCGCCGAAGGCAGCGAGGACGGAACGACCTCGACAGCGCTCGCGAGCGCGAAGCTGGGTAACAACCGCCTCGAAGACACGAAAGTTATCTTCCGCCAATTGCCGAAG
>JABFRX010000180.1 GCA_013140995.1 Alphaproteobacteria bacterium
GAGGGAGATCGCAACCGAGCGCGAAGTGGCGTCGGGCGTCGTGCTTTCCGACGGCAACGTGTTGCGCGCGCCGCTGGTGATTTCGTCGCTGGCGCAGGAGCGCGCGGGGGCGATGCTCACGGGGCTCAAGCGTGCGCGGCCGGCGCACCTGTCACCGCGCGCCTCGTTGGAGCCCGCACAGGTTAAGTTGACGATTGGCTCTCTGCCGAAGCTCGCCGGCGTCGATGCGGCTACATTGGCGTCTGGTGCCATTGTGCGGCTCAATCCTTCGATCGCGCGGTTGGCTTCGGCGCATGGTGCGTTTCGCGCGCTGTCGTTGCCTTCGCAGCCGTGCCTCGACCTGCGCTTCGTGCCGCGCGCGGAGGCGAAGCCGCGGTGGGACTTGCACGTCTCCATGCCCTATGTCCCCGCAACCACGACCGAGGGGCCGTGGAGCGGCGCGCGGCGCGACAAGCTGCGTGGGCTGATCGTGCGGGCGATCGACGAAATGTCCGCCGGTTTCGGTGCGTCGGTCGAGGCCGCAGAGATGCGGCATCCGCTGGAGGCTGAGGGTCTGCTCGATATCGGTGGCGCGGCGCTGATGGCGTCGAACGCGGTTCGCGATGAGACCGGGGTGCCGGAGGCGCATGCGCCGGCGGCGTTGTCGCTGCTTAAGGGGCTGTCGATCGTCGAGCCCACGCTTTATGGCGGTGTCGGCGAAGCTGGGCTACAGGCGGCGGCGACCGGTTCGCTCGTGAAGGCGCGCGCCGATGCGTAGCGTGAGTGCTCAAAGCGACGTGATCGTGATTGGCGCCGGCGTGAACGGGCTCATCTGCGCGACGTTGCTGGCGCAAGGGCGGCGGCGTGTGACCGTCGTCGAGGCCGAGGCGCACGCCGGCGGCGCATGCAAGACGATTGAGCTTGTGGCTGGGCATCGTGTTTCCGGATTGGCGCACTTGATCGGCCCGTTGGACGCGCAGGTGGTGAAGTCGCTGCGGCTGCACCGGTTTGGGTTGAACTTGTCGGCTAAACAGATTTCGACGGTTGCACTGTCGTCCGATGGGCGGCACATCCCGCTCGGCGGCGATTTGCGGCAGACGGCGCAGGCGCTAACCGTGCACTCACAAGCCGACGCGAAAGCCTGGCCGCACTACGACGGGCGTTTGCGTAAAGCGGCGCAGCAGATCGAGCGTTGGGTGCAGGGTGTGCCGGGCGGCGCGGTCGAGCAGGCGAAGGCCGGCATGTTCGGCGGACGTGCTGTGGCGAGGAACGGTGCGCTCGATGCCGATGTTGCGAGTTTCCTCGATGCGTCGATTGCCGAGGTGTTGGATGCGGAGTTTGAGACACCGCTTCTAAAAGGTGCGTTGGCGTTCGATGCGGTGCTGGGCAACGCCCTGCCGCCGCGGGCGCGGGGGACAGCGCTGTTGGCCGCGATGCGTCGCGCGATCCATGCCGATACGACGGAAGGTTTCGTGCATCCGCAAGGCGGGGTGGGGGCGTTCACGGGTGCGTTGCTAAAAGCTGCCGAAGGCGCCGGCGTACGCGTGCGTTTGAATGCGCGGGTGCGGCACTTGTTGTTCGACAACGGCCGCGTTGCCGGCGTTGAACTGCAAACAGGCGAGGCGATGCACGCGAGTACGGTGGTCTCAAGCCTCGATCCGAAGACAACGTTGTTGCAGCTTGGCGCTGCGCGGCACTTGCCGCTTGGGTTGAAGCGGCGGCTGAACGGGTTTCGCGGCGAAGGTTGTACGGCGAAGGTGAACTTGGCGCTCGCCGGATTGCCGTCGTTCAAGGGCATCGACAAGAAGTTGTTGCGGGAGCGGTTGATCCTGTGTTCGGGCATCGATCAACTGGAGCGTTCGTTCGCGGCGTATGAGCAGGGCACGTTCTCGGCCGATCCGGTCATGGAGATCACGATCCCGTCCACGCACGATACGACGCTGTCGGCGGGGCAGCATGTTCTTTCTGCGCACGTGTTCTATGTTCCGAAGAATTTGGCCACCGGCTCGTGGGACAAGGCGAAGGCGAATTTGATGTCGTGCGTCGGCGCGGTGCTGCGCCAGTACGCGCCGGAGCTGCCCGACATGATCCTTGCCGCCGACGTGTTCGTGCCGCGCGATATCGAGGCGATGGCGGGAACTGTAGGCGCGCATTGGCACGGTGGCGATCTTTCGCTCGATCAGTTGGGTCTGCTCAGGCCTGCGGTTGGGTTGAGCCAGTATGAGACGCCGGTGCCGGGCTTGTTTCTTTGTGGTGCCGGCACGCATCCGATGGGCGGGATCACGGGTATCAACGCACGCAATGCGGCGAACGTGGTGCTCGGCGCCGAGGTCAAGGCATGAGCGATTTCTCTTCGCGCGCATCCTTGGCAACGCCGTTGCACGCGCGGACCGCGGAGCTCTGCGCGACGAACCATTGGACGGTGGACGAGGGCTTTACCGTGCCCGCCGTCTATTCGTCGTTGCGCGAAGAGCAGGAGGCGCTGGTCACGCGCGTCGGCATGAGCGATTTGTCGGCGCGGCGTGTTGGCTCGTCGAGGGGCCGGACGCGGGCGCGTATCTGAGTTGGCTCTCGATCAGTGATGTGACGCGGCTCGAGGCGGGGCAGACGGCGCGTACGTTGTGGTGCGACGACACGGGCTATGTGCG
>JABFRX010000068.1 GCA_013140995.1 Alphaproteobacteria bacterium
CGAGCTGGTTCGCCGTCGCGCCGGTTTGGCCGCGCAGCGTGTTCAGCTGGCTCTGGTCTTCCTCGGTGCCGTCTTTGATGGCCCCGCTTTCGACCATCAGCTTGTTCGCCTCGGCCGCGCCTTTCGCGAAGACGCGCATTTCGCCGTCGAGCGCGGTGGTGCCGGTGTTGATCCGGTCGAGTGCGCCTTGCGCCTTCTGCAGCGTCGCCGCCGGCGGTGTTGGGCTCGCCACGATTTCGCTTTTCGCGATGCGGTAGAGCGCGCCATCGCCGGCCAAGCGCTGGCGGATTTCGGAGAGGCTGGCGTTGCGGGCCGATATCTCGCCCTGGATCGCGATCAGCCGCCCGCGCAGCTGCGCGATGCGTTCGCCCTGCGGCGTGCCGGACGATGCCGCGGGCGCGACCGGCACGGGGTTGAAGAACGACGTACCCGCTTGCGGCAGCACGGTGGCCTGGGCCGCCACCGGGTTCGGCGGCTTCTCCGGAAACAGCGTCCCCGTCATCGTAGAGCAGGCGGCGAGCGCGAGCGCGAGGCTAAGCGCGGCGAACGCTTTGGTGTGGGTCGGCAGCATTGGGTCTTGTCATCCGATTTCAGGCGACAATACGGAAGGATGGCGTTTGTGCAATCCTGGCTCGCCCTCAGAAGGCGCGGTTTCGCCCGCGACGATCCGTCAGGGCGAGAGCGTTTCGTCCCTTGCGTGAGGGCGCCCAAGTGACTAAGTTCCGCGCCTTCTTCAAGGGCGGCCAAGGCTTAGCACACGTGCGGCATTGGCAATTGAAGCGCCCATTGGGCACCCGTAGCTCAGCTGGATAGAGCACCAGACTACGAATCTGGGGGTCAGAGGTTCGAATCCTTTCGGGTGCGCCAGCCTTCGCTTGATGCGAGACAAACAAGCTGCCCCTTGCGGTGCGCCTTAACGTTTCGGCCCATGCTTCGGCCACGTCTGCGCCCAGGCCGGTGCTTCGAGCGGTTCGAACGTCATGTCGTGCAGGTCGGCGACAACCTTGGAATCCCCCGACTTGATATCACCGCGCCGGAGCCGTTCAAGCCTGCCTTCGCGCGCGAGCAGGATGTCGCCGTTGTGGTCGGTGTCGATCCAATCGATTCGCCCGAAGTCGCGCAGCATCGTTCCTTCGTGATCGCGTACGTCCGCCGTCTCGACCCAGCTTCGGCCGTCTTTCTCGTGGTAGCCATGCGTCAGCACGCGCAGCGTGAACGGCCGCTGCTTGCCGTCGCCCGCCAGCTTCAGAGTTCGTGCATAGGGCGGATCGAACACGATCCAGACCGGCGCGTCGAATCGCTGTTCTTTTCCTTCGGTTTGCGCTGCGACGGACCAGCCGTCCCGCGTGAGGCGCTCCGCGTAAATCGGATTGTCTTCACCGCCACCGGCGTACTGGCCGAACGGTTTCACCTTGAACCCGCGTGCTGTCGGCGGTCCCTGCGGCGCCACGATTTCGCGCTCCGTCTCGCGGTGATTGAGCAGAAACGTGCGCGCGTCTTCGAACAATCCCCCGCCGCCCCAACTGTCCCCCTTTGGCCAAAAGGCGAGCGCGGTGAAATACGGCGGCCGCGAGATCGCGGTCCACGTGCCGTAGGGCTTGACGAATTTTGCCGCGAAGTAAGACAGCAGTTTGCCGTCCGGCGATAGATCGCAGCGTCGCTCGTAAATCCGGCCGAAAAACCACTGCCCGCCCTCGAGCGTGTCGTCGCGCAGGTTCCAAACGAAAAGGCGAGTCTTGCGCGTGGGACCGCGCCGGAACACGACAGCGCGCCGCGCGTCGCGCGCGACGATCGCGAACAAGCGGGCGCGCTTCGGGTCGGCGAGCGGTGGAGCGTTCACGCGGGCGGGGGTGTGGGTGCGTTTCATGTTTGGTGTATAGGGTTAGGTGTAATGAGAATGGGGCGACAGGATACAGAAAACCCCAGGAGTGGCGAAGCTTGGCAAGACCCAAGCTGTCGCCGTCTTCCCGGTAGGAAAGGAAGTCGCATGGCCAAGCTCGTGTTTGGAATGAACCAGTCTTTGGACGGCTACGTCGACCATATGGCGTTTGCGCCAAGCCCCACGCTGTTCCGGCACTTCATCGCGGAGGCTCAGGGGCAGGCGGGCAGTGTGTACGGCCGCAACATGTATGAGATCATGCGTTACTGGGACGACGATCATCCCGAGTGGGGTGCGGACGAACAGGCCTTCGCGGCGGCGTGGCGAGCCCAACCGAAATGGGTCGTCTCGCGCACGTTGAAGTCGGCCGGGCCCAACGCCACGCTTGTTCAGGGCGATCTTGAAGGCGCGATCCGCGCGCTGAAGGCCTCGCGCGACGGGGAGATCGAAGTCGCCGGCCCCAACTTGGCGCGAAGCCTTACCGAACTTGGTCTGATCGACGAGTATCGAATCTATCTGCACCCCGTCGTGCTAGGCCGCGGCACGCCATACTTCGCCAGCCCCCGGCCGCCGCTGCGTCTTGTGGCTCATGATCGGATTGGCGAGGATGTGATCAGGTTGGCCTACGTGCCTGCTTAGTCTCGCGACTTGCCGGGTTGGAAATCGCCGCCGACGTCTGGTTTTTGGTTGGTAACGTGGGGACACGATTACCTGTCGCCAGTTTTCCGAGTCGTCGCGGCCCTAGCGCACGAACAAGCGGAGAACGGGCATCAGCGCGAACCCCACTTGTCCCGAGAGCCCCAATTGCCCCGGTAGCCGGGCGAAAGAAGAAACAATCTCACCGGCGGTCATCCCGAAGCCATAGACGCCGAGCGCAAACTCCGCCGCCATCAGCAGCGTAAACGCCACGGCACCCATCACCAGGCGCGCACCAATCGAAGCCGGCACAGCGATCCGGCTCAAAACCCAACTGCACACCAACCACGAAACCGCCAGCATGATCGGCACCTCGATCAATACCGCGCCGAGCTCACCGACGCGTGGCGCCACGAACAGCACGCGCAGCGTCCCCAGCACGAAAGCAATCGCAAACGCGATAGCGAAATAGGCCGCCGCAGCTTTGGGTACTACAACCATCCGCCTTATTTCCCGATTATATCCGCCATCGCGTTGCGCCACGGTTCAACCTCGCCGAAAGACCATCTTCGCGATCAGGAGGTGCTTGAGGCTGGGCTGAGCGCGCGGACAATATGTCACCTGGGTACTCTGATCGTCTTCGCTCGGAGAATGAATGGGTCCAACGAGCAGCGCTTGCGACCTGAAGAACCACGATGTCCAAAGAGAATCGTCGCTCGTCACGCGCGCTTGCGCGGTTGCGCAATCGAACGACGCGGGATGCAATACATAGGCGGCCGCCGTGAGATCGAACGGATAAAAGCCTGATTGCCCAATGTCGTTCTTCCAGAATGCCAGCCAGCCACCGGCGCGTTCCGCAATCCACTTCGAGGCGCCGCCCGCGCGGGATAGCGCCTTCAAGTCGCTGTCCGTCAACATGAGGTTCCGCGCCGCATCGTAGGGAATGAGGGTTAGCGGAAGATGCATGGAAACGATGCGCGCGGCCGCCGCCCTGTCTTGCGCGAAATTGAAGTCGCGAAATATGGGTCCGTGACCAAGTAGCGTGGCACCATCGGCGCCTTCGGTGGGATGGAAGATGTGACCCGGACGGTGGCCCATCACCGCGATCAGTGTTCTGACATTCGTCTGCAAGTCGGGGCGCTGGTCCAAGGCCGCCGCGATGTTGGTAAGCGGACCCAGACTTATGATCGTGAGCGGACCCTCGGTCAGAGCCTCTCGCAACGCCTCGCGCGCCGGTGTCGATGCAAGCGATCCGGCGTCATCAATCGCAACCGCCGCGCCCTTTCGGACTTCGATCACGAATTTCTCGCCGCGGGTGAGCTGCTGCATCAATGCCCGCGTCGTGCTGTCGGTGACGGTGAGTGCGGCGTTTCCAAAGACGGTCGAGAGTCCCACAATGTGTTCGCCGCGGGACTTGAACAAAAGAGCGATGGCGAAACAGTCATCCGGATCGGTGCGCGCCGCAGCGCCGCAGGCCGCGTCCGTATCGATCCAGATGCGCTCTGCAACTCCTGTCACGGGCCCTCCACGCGAGAGGGCGAGAGTCGCGACGGGCGCGCGCCCTGTTCGCCACATTTCGACGGGCATCGCAAGAGTTAGCACTGCCATACCGCCGAGAACGAGGACCACCCCGGCTATCCACCAACCAATGCGCGAAATGGCGAACACTAGCCTCGTGCTCGCGCCAACGCCGCGACAATTAGAAAACTCATAGCGAGTATCTGGAGCGCTGCGCCTACTGCGTGCGAGTACTCCCACTGCGTGCGCAGTGCGTCCCAATTGCCAGGGGCGATTGTCCAGCTCTCGGTCGCGGCGTTCGCCGGATACGTGTAGATCCAGAACACCGCCTGGGCGAACACCAAGCATGAAATTGCGATGACGACCGGCCATAGCACGAACGGTTCGTGCCGCGACATGGCAGCCACGGCGACCATAGATGCGAGCTCGATAACCAAAATATAGACGAGCCTATTCCACCCGAGATACGCCTTCTGGACAATGAAATATTCGTCCTTAGGCAGGCCGATCTTATTCGGCAACTCAAGCGCGTGAGCCAGCGCGGCGCCGAGTGCCAACGCGGTCGCGAGCAAAGCGACAAAGAACAAAATCTCATAAGCCGTCGAATGCGTAAGTTCAATGAACGCTGGGCGGTAGCTGGTTCTCATCTAGCGGAAACGCCGGCCAACTTTGAAGGTTCCCGCGGAGTGATCAAGACACGGCCCGCTTCGTGCCGTGGCTTCACCCCAAGCATGACCGCGACGCTGATCGCGCTGATCATCACGGCGAAATTGAACGACGCCATGACGACGGTATGCGCAATGGTCTGAGCCGCACCGGCTTTTGCTGCTGCGTGCAATGGCTTCTTGGCTCGCGCCGGGTCCTAAGGCGTCCTTGGTGCTGGGTATTCGTCGGTCGCGATCAGATCAAGGAATGTGAGCAGCGCGTCGATTTCCGCGTCGTTCAACTTCATAGGCGGCACGCGGGCGTCAGCCTTGTCATGCTCGACGATAATGCCGGTCTTGAGGGCATCTCGCAGCTGCCCTCGCCGCCAGCGTTGTCCCAGTTTGCGGAAAGGCTGCGCGCCCGGATAGGGGCTGGTCGAGGTTTGGTCGATGGCGTGACACTGTGAGCAGCGTTGCTCCACAAGCTGACGTCCAGGATCGCGTGTCTGTATTGAGCGCATGTAAGAAATCAGCGCGTCCGCGGCCGCCGGATTGAACTGGAACTGAGGCATCGGCGCATGCGCCACCCGAATACCGACGATCAATTCCGTGGACAGCATGCCGGCGTCGTAACGGCTGAGAACGGTGCGAAAGAGCGGTGCCCGTGGGTTTGGACTTTCGCCCATGGATCCGATCGCGTGACACGAAGCACAATTGCGCTCGGCAACAGTGCGGCCGTCGTCAATCTGCGCTGCTTGCTGGGGGGTGACCGCTCCAGCGCGGCTGCCCGCTACGGGCGTGGTCTCTCCGGCGCAGCTCGAAAGCGGCACAACGCAGAGCACCGCAGCCACGAATACAGCAATTCGCCTCGTCGTCGGTTTGGCCATGAAACAAATCTCCATTGAACGAACTGCTGGGCCGGACTCTGCTTGGATTCGACTAGGGCGTTATCGCAACTTTCAGAACGCCGTCCCGCCCACTGGCGAACAGCTCATAGGCCTCTTCGATTTGGTCGAGCTTGAAGCGGTGCGTTACGAGGGACGTCAGGTTGATTCGGCCTGATTCCACAACGGCCATCAGCCGACGCATGCGTTCCTTTCCGCCCGGGCAGAGGGTCGTCACGATCGTGTGGTCGCCGAGGCCCGCAGCGAACGCGCCAAGGGGAATGTTTAGATCGCTGGAATAGACGCCTAGACTGGAAAGTACGCCCCCGGGACGAAGCGAGCGCAAGGCCCATTGGAATGTTTGTTGCCGGCCCAGCGCTTCGATCGCCACGTCTACGCCGCGTCCGTGTGTGAGTTGCAGGATCGCGTCGACCGGATCTTGAATTTGGAAATCGATGACGTGATCGGCGCCGAACTGTTTGGCGCAGGCAAGCCGCGCCGGGATGGTGTCAATGGCGATTATGGTCGTTGCGCCCATCAAGCGCGCGCCCGCAGTCGCACAAAGTCCTATGGGACCCTGCGCAAACACCGCGACCGTGTCGCCGATCTTGATTCTCCCGCTTTGCGCGCCGCCAAGGCCGGTCGACATGATATCGGGACACATCAAGACCTGTTCGTCTGTGAGTCCGTCTGGAACGGGTGCCAGGTTCGCCATCGCGTCCGGGACGAGAACATATTCGGCCTGACACCCGTCGATGGTGTTGCCGAACCGCCAACCGCCCATCGGCTTATAGCCATGCGATCCGGTCGAACCGCACTGCGCGTGATCGCCGGCGAGCGACGCATAACTATGGCCGGACGGCGTGATCGCACCCGCGATGACCCTTTGACCTTCGACGTAGCCGCTAACTGCGGAGCCGAGCTTTTCGATGATACCGACGGGCTCATGCCCGACCGTCAAGCCGCGCCGGACCGGATACTCCCCTTTCAGAATGTGGACGTCGGTGCCGCATATCGTTGTTGTGGTGACGCGGATAAGAGCATCAAGCGGCCCGACGTCGGGTATGGGTTTGGTGTCGAGCACGATGCGGCCTGGTTCGACAAAGATCGCGGCCTTCATCTTGGTCAACATCTCAAGTTGGTGAGATCATCGCGGATCTTCGCGCGCTGCCTGCTGCGTACCATCGCGGGCCGTTGTAGCGCGCGCTTCGCGCCCTTCGAACGCCGCGCGCATGTAGGTGACGATCTCCCAAATTTGCCCGTCCGAGAGGTCTGGCTTCTTGAACGCCGGCATGTTCGAGCCGAATTGCGCCCCGCCTTCCGCTATCGTCCAAAATAGAAAGTCGTCCTTTGTGTTCGGGCCCGATAGACTCCATGCGAGATCGGCCGGACGCGGTTTCAACGTGCCGCCCGCTTGGCCGTTGCCGAAACCCATGAGGCCATGACAGGACGCGCAGCGGGCGTTGTAGAGATCGGCGCCTTTGAGTACCGAGGGAACAGTCGGTCGATAGGGGTTCGCCCTGCCGCGATAAGGGCCGGGTAAGCCCTCGCGCCGGTAGAACTCAAAACGTCCTGGGATCTTGACCGTGATGGGCGTAGCGGCAGCGTGACGATCGACCGCGTTATTCCCGTTTCCTTGCGTACCTATGGGCACCGCGAGGGCTTCGCCGCCGAACACGCTGAATCCAAAAACAAGCACACCAATGCGCGCCGCGATGAGGGCTGTCATGAGTCTAGCTCGCCTTTGGTGAAAGTTTGAGGGCGCATGCCGCCGTGCATTGGGGAACGCCGGTCACGCAGGGTTGTTCCGCAAAAGATCTGACAATCGTCATGGGGCGATAGAGTCAAGTTGCACCGAGGCGCCAAATTCGTGTGCCACATGGAACCAATCCTGCGGTTGCGCGTTGTCTATCGGCCGAAACTGCATGGGGACTTGGTTGTGGCGGCGTTGGCCGGAATAAAAGCGCTCAGGGCTTTCGCCGCGATGGCGATCGCGACGCTGACGTCGGCGTGCGTCACACCGACGGATTTCGATACAGGCGGTTCGATCCGCGCGGTGAAGGCTAGCGTTGCCGAATTGGCGGCGCCGCAGACGGTCCATTTCGCGACCACGCGCTGCAACGACAAGCTGGGCGGCGGCCCGCCGGGTTCGGTGGAAGAGATGTACGCCAAGCGCTGTTGGGATGCCGCGCTCAAGGAAGTCGAAATCACGCGCCTGACGTTCGGTCTGTCGGAGGGCCCCGGCGTCACCTGTGGTACGGTCCAGGTCAACGTCGAGCCGCTCTCGGCCGAGCCTGAGGCCGTGACGAAGATCGAGAACGCGCCGCTCAGCCACGACTGCGCCGGCAACTTCGCCAAGCTGCGCGACGTGGTCTTGGCGACGCCGTGCCGCTGCGCGCTGATTTTCGTGCACGGCTACAACACGACATTCGCGTTCGCCGCCAAGCGCATGGCGCAACTTCAGGCCGACCTGAAATATGAAGGCCGGCCCATCCTCTTCAGTTTCGGTGCGGCCGGCCGCGTCGGCGATTACATCAACGATACCGAAGCCGGCGAACTGGCCGCGCCAGCGCTCAACCAATTGATGGTGGCGCTTGCGAGTGCCGGCGCGACGATCGACGTTATCGCCCACAGCATGGGCGTTCGCCTCGCGCTGCGCGCCATGACCGACAGCAACGCCCCGAAACTGCGCTATGTGATCCTAGCTGCTCCTGACATCGACCCCGCGGCTTTCCTCAATCTGACGGAAAAGGCGCTGCCGCATATGCGGCGCCTGACGGTCTACACTTCGAAGTTCGACGTCGCGATGTCGGCGTCGGCCGCCTACCACAACGGACGCTCGCGCGTTGGCGAAGGCTTGACGGCCAAGATCGCCGAACAGCTCTCGGGCGCTGAAATCATCGACGCAACGCAAAGGGCGACCGGCCCTTACGCCCATTCCTATTTCGCGGAATCGAAGGTGATGATCGAAGACATCCGCGCCGCTCTGGCGGGCAAGGCGGCGCAAGAGCGCAAGCCTCTGATATGCAACCCGGCCGGTCCCAAGTCCGTTGTAACCTGCGCCATGCCGTGCCCCGAAGGCGCCAAATGCGGCCCCAGCACGTACGCGCGTTTTGTCCACTGGCTGCTCGATTGAGAGGCCATCTTGGCGCTGATGCAAAACCTTTCGCTGCGCGTGCTTCCCGGTCTGCTGATCGCAGGCCTTTTGCTCGCGGCCGCGTTCGCCGCCGGTGTCGTCTGGTACCACGCACCTTCAGGAAAATTGATCAACGGCACGCTGGCGCTGGCGTGGTTCGCGTTCGCGCTTGCCTGTATCGCTGTCTACCTACGTCGCAACGACTGGCGCGCGCTTGCGGCGCTTGCCGCCCCGTTCGCCGCGATCTTGATGTGGTTCATCCTGATCGAACCCTCGAACGACCGTGTCTGGTCGCCCGAGATGGCGCGTCTGCTCACCTACATGCGCGAGGGCGATGCGCTCACGGTCAAGAACGTTCGCAACTTCAACTGGACCGGCCCCAAAACCGCGGATGAACGCTGGGAGACGCGCCGCTATAGCCTCACCCAGCTCAAATCCGTCGACGTGCTTTCGCTTTACTGGAAGGGACCGCGCATCGCGCACACGTATTTCAGCTTCGTGTGGCAGGACGGTGAGGCGCTCTCGCTCTCCGTCGAAATACGGAAGGAGACGGACGAGAGCTATTCGCCGGTCGCGGGCTTCTTCAAGGCCTATGAACTCTCGATCCTGGCCGGGGACGAGCGCGACTTCTACGGCTGGCGCATCCACTTCCCAAAGGAAGACATCCAACTTTTCCGTACTCGAGCTAACTCGGGCGAGGCAGGCAAGCTACTCATCGCGCTTCTCGATGCCGCGAACGAACGCGCCGTCAAGCCGGTGTTCTACAACACGCTGACCGAAAACTGTACGACCGAAGTCTGGATGCTCACCGACGCCATGGGTCTGGGCGCGCCATTCGATTGGCGCCTGTTTGCGTCCGGCTACCTGCCCGAGTTTCTCTACGATCTCAAACTCCTCGACGGCTCACGCCGCATCGAAGACCTGCGCGCCGCTGGCCACGTCATGCCCCGCGTCCGCGCGGCGCTCGACCGCGACTTGACGGGTGCCGCGTTCTCGAACGCGATCCGCGAAGGTGTTGCGAACTAGCGCCTTTCAGGGTTTGCGCCGCTTCCCGTCGAAGTCGGCCTCGATCAGCGTGCCCACGATCTGCGGGAAGCTCATCGCTCCCGATTCAGCGACTTTCTGGCATGAGCTGGCCACACCTTTCCAGTTTGCGGACATTTCGTTGCGCTTTCGTTGCCGGACGAGAGGGGTCGTCAATGAGGCGACAATAGGTTGGTGAGGTCTGTCGCGCAGTCAGAAACTGCACGCCTTCACGCTGCTCAAGGTACTTTGACGGGCAACTGCACCTGGGCCATCTTGGGTGGACCCTGAGATAAAGCCGGAGGTTGAAGATGAGCATTGCAGCGTCAGCCAAGGTAATTGCGTTCATTCATACGCGCGATCGCGGGAAAGCGAAGGCATTCTATGGCGGGGTACTCGGCTTTGCACTGACCAGCGACGACCCTTTCGCCAGCGTCTTCGACCTCAACGGCATCAAGCTTCGGATCACCCAGATCGACGATCACGTCGCGCATGCTCACACTGTGCTGGGCTGGGAAGTGGCGGACATTGTGGTGGCGATCAAAGCGTTGCGGGAGCACGGCATTGCGATGAACATCTACAAGGGGATGGGCCAGGACGAGTTGGGTATTTGGACCTCACCCGACGGGAAGGCGAAGGTCGCCTTCTTCAACGACCCCGACGGCAACGGCCTCAGCCTCACGTCGGCCTAGTGCGTTTGGCCTGCGTTAAACGCCAAGCTTTGCAGAGTGTGCGGCGCATCGTGATCGAAGGGAACTCGTCGTGGAGAATGTGTGTTGTTCGCGTCCGAACTAACTCTATTAGGCTCCGGCATATGGATCACCGGCGGGGACGTCGTTTCGGTCGCCGGCTTTCGCTATCCGACGCGCACGGCGGTGATGCGGCTTAGCGATGGTGGGTTGTTCGTTTGGTCGCCGATTGCGTTGACCGGTGCTTTGCGGGCGGCGGTGGATGCGATTGGCGCGGTCCGGTTTATTGTGGCGCCGAACTCTCTGCATCATTTGTATGTCCGGGAATGGCAGAGCGCTTATCCGGCGTCTCGTGTGTTTGCGCCGCCAGGGTTAGCGGCGCGGCGGCGCGATCTGCGTTTCGACGGTGAGCTTGGCGATGCACCCGACGCCGCTTGGGCGCGCGAGATCGATCAGGTTTTGATGCGCTGCGCGCTTACGACCGAGGCCGTGTTCTTTCATCGTGCGAGCGGCACTGTGTTGTTCACGGATTTGATCCAGCACTTTCCGCCGGGGTGGTTCAATGGGTGGCGCGCGGTCGTGGCGCGGCTCGATCGGATGACGGGTGACGAGCCCGCCGTGCCGCGGAAGTTTCGCTTGGCGTTTACCGATCGCAAAGCCGCGCGGGATGCGCTTGCGCGCATTCTGGCTTGGCCCGTGGAGCGCGTGTTGATGGCGCACGGTGCGCCGGTGACGGTGGGCGCCCTAGCGTTTCTCGCGCGGGCGTTTGCCTGGCTGTCGCGCTGATCTGCGGCGGGCTTTCGCGCGTACCACCAGTGAAGAGGTGTTCCATGAAATGGCTGCTGGGTTACGGCGCGACTGCGATCGTGTTCGCCGCTTTGGACTTTGTGTGGCTCACCACGATGGGTGAGACGGTTTACCGGCCGGCGTTGCAAGAGTTGATGGCGGCTGAGGTGAATTATCCGGCTGCGGTCTTGTTCTATGTGGTCTACATCGCCTGCGTGGTGTTTCTGGCAGTTCGGCCCGCCTTGCAGGCGCGGTCGTTGGCGACCGGGTTCGTCAATGGCGCGGTGCTTGGGCTGTGTGCCTACGCGACGTACGATCTCACGAACATGGCAACGCTCAAGGTTTGGCCGATGCACGTCGCCGCGCTCGATGTTGGCTGGGGCACGGTGCTGACAGCCGTCGCGGCCACGGCGGGGTATCTCGCGAGCCGCCGCGCCGGATAGGCTTTCATCGCGTGGACTTCACGGCCGCCCTGCGTGCGGCGCGTCGACGGTGGCGATGAGGATCCTTCCCTTGGGCTCGTGGCCCGCTTCGTGGGGAAGCGAGCTTGGGGCGGTGAGCATGAAGAGCGTTTTGCCGTCCTCGCCGCCCAGCATGCAGGCATAGCAGGGCATTTCGGTTGCGATGACTTCGATGATCTTGCCGCCTTCGGCCACGTGGAAGCATTCGGGGGCGAGCGGGTTTGCGACCCATATCGCGCCTTGTGCGTCGAGGCAGATGCCGTCGGGGATGCGCGGCCATAGGGTTGCCCATTCGCGCCGGTTGGTCAGCGCGCCGTTTTGGCCGATGTCGAACGCGGTGAGGCAGCCGCCCAAGCTTTCGCCTACGATCAGCGTTTTTCCGTCGGGCGTGATCACCGAGCCGTTCGGGAAGTGCATGCCGGTGGCGGCGACACTGACCGCGCCGTCCGCTTGCACGAATGCAAGGTTCGCCGCGGTGTGATCGGCGATGACGCTTTCTGCACCGCGTTTCGTCAGTTCCGTGTCGAGGTCGAAACCGAAATTGCCGACATAGGCGCGGCCGCTCGCGTCCACGACCATGTCGTTGCAGTACCAGGTTGCGATCGCGTTCACATCGGCGTGCACGCTCATCTGCCCGGCCGGCGTGCGGCGGAGGACTTGGCGTTTCTCCATCGAGACGATCAGCATGTCGCCGTTCGGCATCCACCCCAAGCCCGATGGGCGGTCGTCGAGCGTGAACTCCGTGCGTACGTCGCCTTTGAGCGACACCGATTTCACCGCATGGGCGAAGAAGTCGGAGAACCACAGCCGCCCGTCGTGCCAGCGCGGGCCTTCGCCGAAATAGATGCCTGTGCAGAGCGTGCGGGTTTCGCGGGGCATAGTGGTGTTCCGTGGTTGGTGGTTAGCGCCTCTTGGCTTCGAACTGGGTGCGCCAGTGGGCGAACTCGGCCTCGCGTTTGGCGATGGCGGCCTTGGCCTTTGGATCGTTTTTTGCGAAGCGGCGGAAGGGTTTTCCGATGAGGTCGATGTAGGTTTCGCCGCCCATCGTGAAGGTGCGGGTCGGTGCGAACGCCTCACACTTCGTCGTCTTAAGGCGCGTTGCGAGTTCGGCAAAGGTTTCCACGGGATAATTGTTGGCGATGTTCAGGCGCTTGAGCCATGTCATTGCGGCGAGCGGCGAAATGTTGCCGCCGGAGACTTCGGCAAACAGCGATAGCTCTTCGAGCTTTTTCAGCTGTGCGATCGGGGCGATGCTTGCCATGGCTTGCTTGCTGGTAGCGCTGCCGCAGATGTACAGGAAACTGAGCTGTCCGAGTTTGCTGACCGGCGCGAAGTCGTTCACGCGCTTCAGGTCGCCGAGCGTAAGCACGCGCAGGGCCTTTAGTCCGGTAAGCCAGCCCAGCGTTTCGACTTTCGGCGCCCACTCGAAGGTTAGCACTTCTAGATTCGTGAGCTTACCGAGCGCGGCTGGGCTTTCGCCGCGTAAGCCGAACACGCGCAGTTCGGTCAAGTGCTTTAGCGTGCCGATCAGGTCGAGTTGTTCTTGCGCGATCTCGCGCACCTGAAGGCGGCGCAGTGCTTTCAGGTTGGGCAGCCGGTCGAACCCGGCGGTCTTTCCCGTGACGAAGAGCGTGTCTGCGTTTGCGTTTGTTTGAGCAAGGTCGGGTGGGACACGACCGAAGTCCGGCGCGGCGTTGTAGAGCCAATCGTGCCAGGATTGGTCTTTGGGTTTGGCGCGCATGTTGGGATTCCGCTTTTCGTTGGCACTAAGGCAGTGCGCCTTTGCGCAAGCCTTCGATGAATGTGGTGACGGTTAGATCGGCAATCTTCGTTGGTTTGGCGGGGCCTTGCGGGTCGAGCCAGGTGTGCATCCAGTTGATCATACCGAAATGGAGCATGGTCGTGGGGCGGCGCAGCGCGGGTTGGCGCGCGAGGTCCGGACGGAGCTGCGTGAGGATTTCTTCGACGATGTCGAGCAGGCGGCGTTGGATGCCGACGATCGTCTTGCGCCTCGCGGTGGGCAGGTGACGCAGTTCGTTGACGAGCACGCGCTGGTTTTCGGCTGCGGTGAGATAAAAGCGCCATGAAGCGGTGCGTGAGTTGGCGCAGCTTATCTTCCGGCGCGCGTTTCGTTGCGGCCACATCTTCGGCGGCGTCGAGCAGGGCTTTCACGTGGTCGTGCATCGCGTCAAACAGGATGTCCTCTTTCGAGGCATAGTAGTGATAGAGCAGGGACTTCGAGGTGCCACAGGCTGATGCCACCTCGCTGATCGGGGTGCCGTGGAAGCCTTGCTCGGCGAAGAGGCTCGCCGCTTTCGCGACGATTTCGCCGCGGCGGTCCTCGTAATCCTCAGCCTGTGCGCGCGCCATCGTGCGCTCACTATAGCGGTTGAAAATTGACCGTCCATTCGGTTTATTAATCGGGCTTCCTCAAACCCGCTCCGCCAACAGAAAGTCTTCCGATGTCCGTCGTGATGCCGACGCGCGCAGGCGCATCCGAAAACCGCATCGACAACAGCGTCGATTGGCGGCGCGCGGCGTGGCTCGTGCAGGCTTCGCGGGCGCTTGACGAGTTGGAAGAAACGAAGCTCGTGCCGGAGCGGAGGATATTCTACCAGTTTTCCGCGCGTGGACATGACGTCGCGCAAGTCCTGCTCGGGCTGCAGTTGACGAACAGCCAAGATGCGATTTGCGGGTACTATCGCTCGCGGCCGATTTTGTTGGCGCTTGGCGTGTCGCTTGTCGATGCGTTGGGTTCGTCGATGGCGCGCGCGGGCGGCTATTCCGACGGGCGCGATATCGGGGCGGTGTTCAACTATCCGAACGCGAACGGGCCGTCGGCGCTTCCGATGTGCGGCGGCGTCGGCGCGCAGTACACGCCGACCGCGGGTTGGGCGCAGGCTCTCGAGTACCGGCGCACGGTGCTGAAGGACCGCGACTGCGAGGGTGCGATTTCGGTCGCGCTGGGCGGCGACGGGTCGGTGGCGACGAACGGGTTCTGGGCGGCGCTGAATATGGCGGCGGTGCTGCAGCTGCCGATGCTGTTCTATATCGAGGACAACGGCTACGGCATCTCCGTGCCGGGGTCGCTACAGACACCGGGCGGTGACATCGCCGCGAATCTGAAGGCGTTCAAGCAGCTCGCGGTGATCGCGGGGGACGGCACCGATCCGGCGGAAGCGGTTGCGCTGATCAAGGACGCGGTGGGTCATGTGCGCGAGCGCCGGGGCCCCGCGCTGCTGCGGCTTACCGTGCCGCGACTTGAGGGGCATTCGTTTCAGGATACGCAGACGTACAAACCGGCGGACGTTATCGCCGCCGAGAAGGCGCGTGATCCGCTGCCGAAATTGCGCGCGCATATCGTGCCAGCTGTTTGCGACGCTGCGGTGTGGGATCGCATCGGTGCCGATGCGCGCGCTGCGGTCGAAACGGCGCGGCGCGAGGCTGAGGCGCGGCCAATTGCCGACCTCGCACGCACGGCGAGGCATGTTTTCTTCGAAGATGAAATGCAGGCGAAAGGGGGCCAAGCGACTCACGGTTACGTTTCGCCGAGCACGACCGGCGTGCCGCTCACTGACGGACAGCGCATCAATATGGTGACGGCGATCCGGCGGACGCTGGAGCATGAACTCACGGTCAATCCGCGCGTCGTCGTGTTCGGCGAAGACGTGGGGCCGAAGGGCGGCGTGCATGCGGTGACGTTGGGTCTGCAGGAGAAGTTCGGCGTTGCGCGCGTGTTCGACACGTCGCTGTCGGAGGAGGGGATCATTGGGCGGTCGGTCGGCATGTCGCTTTGCGGGCTGATGCCCGTGCCCGAGATTCAGTTCCGCAAGTATGCCGATCCCGCGGCGGAGCAGATCAACGATTGCGGCACGATGCGCTGGCGCACGAATAATCGGTTCGCCGCGCCAATGGTCGTGCGTATGCCGATAGGCTTCTTCAAGTGCGGTGATCCGTGGCACAGCCAGACGAACGAGGTGCAGTTTGTGCACTCGCCCGGGTGGAAGGTGGCGGTTCCTTCAAATGCCGAAGACGCGGTCGGTTTGTTGCGCACGGCGTTGCGCGGAAACGACCCGGTGATGTTCTTCGAACATCGCGCGATGCTGGATTCAGCGAGTGCACGGCGGCCCTATCCGGGCGACGACTTTGCGCTGCCGTTCGGGAAGGCGCGGGTGGTGCGCGAGGGCGATGACCTCACCATCGTCACGTGGGGCGCGATGGTGGAGCGCGCGCAAGAGGCGGCTGACGGGCACTCGGTCGAGATCATCGACTTGCGCACGTTATTGCCGTGGGATCGCGAGGCGGTCGTTGCTTCCGTGAAGCGCACCCGGCGGTGCCTGATCGTACATGAGGATTTGATCACCGCCGGCTTCGGTGCGGAGATCGCGGCGGTGGTCGCGGAGAACGCGTTCCTCGATCTCGATGCGCCAGTGTCGCGGCTTGCGATGCCTGATATCCCGAGCCCGCACAACCCGGCGCTGATGGAGTGGGCGCTGCCGTCGGTCGAGGGTATTCGCGCCAAGATCGAAGAATTGGTGGGGTTCTGATGGCCGTCGATATCGTTGTTCCGGCAGAGCAGGAAGGCACGACGGCGGTCGTGAAGAGCTGGCTCAAGAAGATCGGCGAGCCGGTGCGCTTGAACGATCCCGTGGTCGAGATCGAGACCGACAAGGTCGCGGTCGAGATCGCCGCAACGGCGGACGGTGTGCTTTCGGAGATCCTGCTCGAGAGCGGGGCGGAGGTTGAGCCCGGTACCGTGCTCGGGCGGATTGCCGGCGGCGTCGCTGCGCCGGCCGAGGCGAAGCACGAGACTCCGGCGGCGCGTGCGTCCGCGGCTGCGGTGCGAGCCGCGAGCGATCAGCTGCCGCCCGGCATTCGCCGCATGCTGACCGAGCACGGGCTTGAGGCCGGCGACGTGCCGGCAAAGGGCGCGCGGCTGACGCGGGAGGATATTCAGGCATACGTTGAGGCGCGCGGCCGTGCGGCGCCGGGACCAGTGTCCGCTGGCGTCACGCGCGTGCCGCACGATTCGATGCGCAAGCGGATTGCCGAGCACCTGTCGCAGTCGGTGCGCGTGGCGCCGCATGTCACTGCTGTGTTCGAGGCCGATTTCTCCGCAATCATGGCGCATCGCAACGCGCGCAAGGCTTCTTTCGAGAAGGCGGGCGCAAACCTCACGTTCACGGCGTATTTCGTGGCGGCGTGTGTCGCGGCGATGAAGGTGGCGCCGGCCGTCAACGGGCGCTGGTTCGACGACTGCATCGAGATCTATGACGACGTGAACATCGGCATTGGGACGGCGCTGGGCGAGAAGGGGTTGATCGTTCCGGTCATCCACAAGGCGCAGACTTTGGCGTTGCTCGATGTCGCGAAGCGGCTCACCGATCTCACCGAACGGGCGCGGGTGGGTAAGCTTTCGCCTTCTGACGTGCGCGACGGGACATTTTCGATCTCGAACCACGGCGTTTCCGGGTCGCTTATTGCGTCGCCGATCATCATCAATCAACCGCAGTCGGCGATCTTGGGTGTCGGCAAGCTCGAGAAGCGTGCGGTAGTGCGCGCGAGCGCTGGAGTTGATAAGGTCGAGATACGTCCGATGGCCTATGTGAGTCTCACGATCGACCATCGCGTGATCGACGCGTTCCAAACGAATGCGTGGCTGACGCGGTTCGTCGAGACGTTGGAGACTTGGGGCCCTTAAAGGAGCCCGAAGATGGCGAAGCCGCTGATCCAAGCCGTGCCTCCAAGTTTGTTCGATGCGTTGAAACCCCAGGCGCAAGACCCGTTGCTCGCGCTGATGGCCGAGTTCCGCACCGACAAGCGCGAGGGCAAGATCGACCTCGGCGTCGGCATGTATCGCGATGCCAGCGGGATCACGCCGGTGATGCGCGCGGTGAAGGCGGCCGAGCGAATCTTGTTCGAGACGCAGACGACGAAGGGCTACATGGGGCCTGAAGGCGACGCCGTGTTCGTCGATCTGCTGAAACCAATCGTGTTCGGCGACATATTTGCGAAGAACGATCGTGTTGTGGGGCTGCAGGCGCCGGGCGGGACGGGTGCGCTGCGTCTCGGCGCGGAGCTGATTGCGGCGGTGAGCCCGCGCGCGAAAGTGTGGCTGGGCGAGCCGACATGGCCGAACCACCGGCCACTACTCAACGCGGCGCGGCTGGCGGTCGAGGGGTTCAAGCATTTCGATCGGGCGGCGCAGACGTTGCTGTTCGACGAGACGATGGGTGCGCTGACCAAAGCTGCGCCGGGCGATGTCGTGCTGCTGCAGGCGTGTTGTCACAATCCGACGGGTGCGGACTACACGATGGATCAATGGCGCGCCATCGCGGAGACGCTCGCAGCGCGCGGGCTCGTGCCGTTCTTTGACTTTGCGTATCAGGGACTGGGCGACGGGCTCGACGCGGACGCGGCGGGCATGCGGCTCGTGCTCGATCACGTCGATGAAGCCTTGGTCGGCTATGCGAGTGACAAGAATTTCGGCGTCTATCGCGAACGGGTCGGCGCGCTTTATGTGGTCGCCGGCAACGCGCGCGCGGCGAACGCAGCCTACACACAAGCGTTAGCGCTTGCGCGGGCGAACTGGTCGATGCCGTCGGACCATGGTGCGGCCGCCGTGCGGCTGGTGTTGCAGTCGCCAGAGCTGCGGCGGGATTGGAGCGCGGAACTCGACACGATGCGCGCGCGTGTCTTGGCCAATCGTGCACGTTTGGCAGCGCTCAATCCGCGTCTGTCGGCCGTCACGCGGCAGCGCGGCATGTTCAGCCAGCTTGATGTGACGCCGGAGACGGTGACGCAGCTGAAGGACACCCACGGGATCTACATGGTCGGCTCAGGCCGCATCAACGTCGCCGGGTTCCGCGACGACGGCGAGGTCGTGCGGTTTGCCGAAGCGCTCGCGTCAGCAGGCTAGAGCGCGTTCATCGTCAGAAGTTCGTAGCTTGCGACCGGTTCTTCGCTTGCGTTCTTGAGCAGCACGGCCCAGCGGACTTCGCCGTATTTGTCGGTGCGCGGGGTCTTTTGTTTGACGGTGAGGTCCACTTTGATGGACTCGCCGGGCTTCACAGGTTTGATGAAGCGCAGATTGTCGAGACCGTAGTTTGCGAGCACGGGGCCGGGGTCGGGGTCGACGAAGAGGCCTGCCGCGAACGAAAGCAGCAGATACCCGTGCGCCACGCGGCCGCCGAACAGCGGGTTCGCGGCGGCGGCTTTCTCGTCCATGTGGGCGTAGAACGTGTCGCCGGTGAAGTGTGCGAAGTGCTCGACGTCTTCGAGCGTGATCGTTCGTGGCTTAGTGACGAGCGTGCGGCCGAGTTCGAGTTCGCCGAAGCGCAGGCGGAACGGGTGCACGCTGTCGCGCTGTTCCGGCGCGCCTGGGAGCCAGTTTGCGGTGACGGCGCTGAGCGTGCGCGGCGAGGCTTGGACGGCGGTGCGTTGCATGTAATGCATGACGCCGCGTAAGCCGCCCATTTCTTCGCCGCCGCCGGCACGGCCCGGGCCGCCGTGGATGAGCGCGGGGAGCGGCGAGCCGTGGCCGGTCGATTCCTTTGCGCAGTCGCGATCGATTACAACGAGGCGGCCGTGGAAAGAGGCTGCATCGTCGATGAATTCGCGCACGATCTTCGGGTCGTGCGTGAACAGCGACATCACGAGCGAGCCTTTGCCGCGGTTGACGAGGCCGATCGCTTCGGTGAGACCCGTATAGGGCATCAGTGTCGCGACGGGGCCGAACGGTTCGATCTCGTGCACCTTTGTGGCGTGCATTGGCTTGTCGCAGCGGAGAAGTACCGGCGCCATGAATGCGCCCTTGGTGGCGTCTGCGCCGCGTACTTCGACGTGATTCGGATTGCCTGCAACGATGCGCGTTTCAGCGGTGAGTGCGTTAATTTTCGCGCGAACGTCGTCGCGCTGCGCGGTGCTGATCAGCGCGCCCATGGCCACGCCGTCCTGCCGCGGGTCGCCGATGACGATTTCGGCGAGCGCTTTCTTCAGACCGATCTCGGCGGCATCGATGACGTTCGTGGGCACGAGGGCGCGGCGGATCGCTGTGCATTTCTGACCGGCTTTCACCGTCATCTCGCGCACGACTTCTTTGATGAAGAGATCGAACTCGGGCGTGCCGGGTGCGGCATCGGGGCCGAGCACGGCGGCGTTGAGCGAGTCGCGTTCGGCGATGAAGCGGACGCTTTCGCGCGCGATGATGGGGTGACGTTGGAGCTTCTCGGCGGTTTCGGCGGAGCCGGTGAAGGAGACAACGTCTTGGCCTGTCAAGTGATCGAACAGATCGCCGATGGGGCCGAGCACGAGTTGGATCGCGCCTTTCGGCAGGACGTTCGCTTCGATCAGCACGCGAAAAGCGGCCTCGGCGAGTTGGGCGCTGGCGGTCGCGGGTTTGACGATCGCCGGCACGCCTGCGAGCAGGGTGGGGGCGAGTTTTTCCAGCATGCCCCAAACGGGGAAGTTGAACGCGTTGATGTGAACGGCGGCGCCTTTCAGCGACGTCATCACGTGTTGGCCGATGAACGTGCCCTTTTTCGACAGGCCTTCGACGGCGCCGTCTGTCAGGATCGTGTCGGCGGGGAGTTCGCGGCGGCCTTTGGAGGCATAGGCGAACAGCGTGCCCGCGCCGCCTTCGATGTCGATCCAGCCATCGCTCTTCGTCGCGCCCGTATCGTAGGACAGCGCATAGAGTTCGTCTTTGCGCGCCATGATCGCGTCACCGAGCGCCTTCAGTATTTTCGCGCGGTCGTGGAACGTGAGTTTGCGCAGCGCCGGGCCGCCGACGTTGTGCGCGTGGGCGAGGATTGCGCGGAAGTCTTTGATGGTCTCGCCGAGCTGAGCGACGGGTTCGCCCGTGACGCTGGAGCGGAAAGCCGTCATCGTTCCGCGCGGTGGAACCCAAGTATCCTGCGCGTAGGCTTGCATCGTTTTCATGAGGGCCTCCTCAGCGGCCGGTAAACTTCGGTGTTCTCTTCTCGCCGAACGCGGCGACGCCTTCGCCGTAGTCGTGGCTGCGGCCGAGCTCGCGTTGAAGGTCGCGTTCGAGGTCGAGCTGCGCGTCGAGCGTCTGCGACCAGGCTTTGCGGATCGCGAGCTTCGTGGCGCCGAGGCCTTTCGTTGGACCGTTGGCGAGGCGTTCAACCAGCTTTGTAGTTTCGGCTTGCAAGTCGGCGTCTTCGACCGTGCGCCAAATCAGACCCCAGGCTTCGGCTTTCTCGGCGCTCAACGGTTCGCCGGTGAGAGCGAGCGCCATCGCGCGCGGTTGGCCCGCGAGGCGCGGTAAGATCCACGTGCCGCCGGAGTCCGGCACGAGGCCGATGTTTGCGAACGACTGGATGAAGCGTGCGCTCTTCGCGGCGAGGACAATGTCAGCGGCGAACGCGATGTTTGCGCCGGCGCCGGCGGCGACACCGTTGACTGCACAGACGACGGGCTTCGGCAGCGCAACCAAGCGGCGGACGAGCGGGTTGTAACGGTTCTCGATCGACTCGCCGAGATCGACGCCGGCGCCACCGGGTGCGACGGCGCGGTCGGACAAATCTTGACCCGCGCAGAAGCCGCGGCCCGCGCCTGTGATCAGGAGCGCGCGGATGTCGGGGTTGCGTTCGACGGCGGTCAGCGCCTCCGCGACCTCGGCATGCATCTGCACATTGAAACTGTTCAACCGGTCGGGCCGGTTCAGCGTGAGGCGTGCGGCGTTGTTCGTGAGTTCGAACAGGATGGTTTCGTAGTTCATCCGCCACCTCCCATGATTGTCACGAGTTGGTCCCGTGCTCGCGTGCGGCAACGCTTTAGGATAGAACGCGCGGTGGGTCAATTTATCTCGGCCAAGCGTGCGCTCAGGCGGCAATTAATTGACCGATCGGTCGACCTAATCTAGGTTTGGTTGACGTTCGGCCCAGGAACTTCGCCCGCTCATGTACACCACCGAATTGAAAGATAGAAACCAGAAGGCAGCGCCCGTCACGACTGCGGCCGAGGATCCGGTTAAGCTCGCTGCGTTTGAAGCGCGCGTGGCGGCGGACGATTTCATCGAGCCCAAGGATTGGATGCCGGAAGCGTATCGCAAGACGCTGGTCCGGCAAATTTCGCAGCATGCGCATTCGGAAATCGTCGGCATGCTGCCCGAGGGCAATTGGATCACGCGGGCGCCGAGTTTGCGCCGCAAGGCCGTGTTGCTCGCGAAGGTGCAGGATGAGGGCGGGCACGGGCTTTATCTTTACGCGGCGGCAGAGACGTTGGGCACGAGCCGTGACGAGATGATCGAGGCGCTGCATTCGGGTCGCGCGAAATATTCGACGATCTTCAATTATCCGACGCTGACATGGGCCGATATCGGCGCGATCGGCTGGCTGGTCGATGGGGCTGCGATCTTGAATCAAGTGCCGTTGCAGCGGACGTCTTATGGGCCGTATGCGCGAGCGATGGTGCGGATTTGCAAGGAAGAGAGTTTTCATCAGCGTCAGGGTTACGAGATCATGATGGCGCTGGCCGCCGGGTCGCCGGAGCAAAAGCGGATGGCGCAGAATGCGCTCGATCGCTGGTGGTGGCCGTCGCTGATGATGTTCGGGCCGCCGGACGAGAATTCGCCGAACACGGCGCAGTCGGTGCGCTGGCGGATTAAGCGCGAGACGAACGACGAGCTTCGTCAGAAGTTCGTCGATGTGACCGTGCCGCAGGCGGAGGCGATTGGGATCACGGTGCCCGATCCTGCTCTCAAGTGGAACGAGGCGCGCGGGTCTTACGATTTCGGCGCGATCGATTGGGACGAGTTTTATGCCGTGGTGCGTGGCGAGGGGCCGGTCGCGAAGGAACGCGTAAAAGCGCGCGTCGAGGCGTGGGAGAGCGGCGCGTGGGTTCGCGAAGCGGCGAATGCGCATGCCGCGAAACGTGCTCATCGCGCGGCGGCGGAGTAAGGCTCATGAGCAAGGAGTGGCCGCTCTGGGAAGTGTTCGTGCGGGCGAAGAACGGGCTTGCGCACAAGCATGTGGGATCGGTGCACGCTGCGGACGATCGCATGGCGATCGAGGCTGCGCGCGATACCTACACGCGGCGGATGGAGGGCGTGAGCCTTTGGGTCGTGCGGTCGGCCGATATTGTCGCCTCCGATCCGGGCGAGAGCGCGGCGTTGTTCGAGCCGGCGGCGGATAAGGTCTACCGGCATCCGACGTTCTATTCGATCCCCGAACACGTGAAGAACATTTGATGGCCGATCCGGTGCACGAATGCGCGCTGCGTCTGGGCGACGACAGTTTGATATTGGGGCAGCGGCTCTCCGAATGGTGCGGGCATGCGCCGATGCTGGAGGTCGACCTGTCGCTCGCCAACATCGCGCTCGATCTTGTGGGGCAGGCGACGCTGTTCTTGGGTGTCGCAGGCGATGCCGACAAGCTCGCGTTTCATCGTGATGTGCTCGACTTCAAGAATTGTCTGTTGGTGGAGCAGCCGAACGGCGACTTTGCGCAGACCATCGCGCGGCAGTTTTTGTTTTCGAATTGGCAGGAGCTGGTGTTCCGCGAGTTGACGCGCTCGCGCAATGCGACGCTTGCGGCGATTGCGGGCAAGGCGGTCAAAGAGGTCGCCTATCACGCGCGGTTTGCGAACGAATGGATGGTGCGGCTCGGCGATGGCACGGCGGAGAGCCGCGCGCGGGTGGTCGATGGTCTCGAGTGGGTGTGGCGGTTTGGCGACGAGTTGTTCGAGGTGGACGGCGTGATCGAGCCGCTAATCGCATCGGGTGTTTCCGCGGATGTGCGAAAGTTGCGCGGTGAGTGGGATCAGCGCATTGCGCGGACGCTCGCGGACGCGACGCTCGAAATGCCGAAGCCGCGCCGTGCGGCGAAGGGCGGGCGTATCGGGCATCACTCGGAACACTTGGGTCATATACTGACCGAGATGCAGTTTCTGCCGCGCGCTTATCCGGGCGCGCAGTGGTGAGCGTGATGAGCGCTGCAGTGGCTCTAAAGGATCGTGTGTTCGAGGTACTGGCGCACGTGCTCGATCCTGAGATTCCGTGCATTTCGGTGGTCGATCTGGGGATCGTGCGGGATGTGCGTGACGATGCCGTCGTGATCACGCCGACCTATACAGGATGTCCGGCGACGCTTGCGATCGAGGCTGCAATCCGCGGCGAGCTCGATCGGGCCGGGTTGTCGCGGTTGAAGATCGAGACTGCGCTTGCACCGGCGTGGACCACGGATTGGATCAGCGATGCGGGGCGCGAGAAGCTGCGCGCGTACGGGATTGCGCCGCCGCCGAAGGGGGCAGCGAGGTCGAGCTTGCGCGATGACGCGACATGTCCGCGCTGCGGTTCGGCGCGGACAGAGGAGATCAGCCGGTTTGGGTCCACGCCGTGTAAGGCGCTGCACCGGTGTCTCGACTGCCGCGAACCGTTCGACCTTTTCAAGTGTCATTGAACGCATGTCGATCAACGCCGGGTTTCATCGTCTGACCGTTGCCGAGGTTCGCCGCGAGACTTCCGATGCCGTGTCAATCCGCTTCGACGTGCCTGCGCATTTGCATGAGGCGTTTGCGTTCAAAGCGGGGCAACATCTGACGCTGAAGGCCGATATCGGCGGGGAGGATGTGCGGCGGACGTACTCGTTGTGCGTGGCGCCTTCCGACGGCGAGTTCCGAATCGCGATCAAGACCATGCCGGGAGGGCGGTTCTCGACGTGGGCTAATAGTGCGATCAAAGCCGGGCAGACGCTTGAGGTGTTGCCGCCGATGGGGCGGTTCGTGATGCCGGACGGTGTGAAGGCGCCGTACTATGTGGCGCTCGCCGGCGGGTCCGGGATTACGCCGATTATTTCAATCTTGAAGACGGCGTTGCAAGAGAACGTACAGGCTCGCGCGACGTTGCTGTACGGCAATCGCGACAGTGCTTCGATCATCTTCTTGGAAGAATTGGCGGCATTGAAGAACCGGTTTCTCGACCGGTTAGAGGTTTATCACTTCCTCGAGAACGAGGCGGAGGAGATCGAGCTATTCAACGGGCGGCTCGACCGGCCTAAGTGCGATGAGGTGTTTTCATCGTTGGTCGATGTGAAGAGCGTGGACGCGTTCTTCATCTGCGGGCCGGGCCCGATGATGGATGCGGCGGAAGCGGCGCTTTCCGCGCGGAGCGTTCCGGCATCGAAGATTTTGGTCGAGCGCTTCACAACCAGCGCGCTGTCGGCGGAACAGATCGAGCGGATGCGCGCGCTGGAGGCGAAGGCGGCCGGCACGACGCTGACGGTCACGCTGGACGGACGGCGGTCGAAAATCGCGTTCGACGCCGCTAAAGGTAACATCTTGGAGAGTGTGCAGGCGGCCGGGTTGCCCGCGCCTTACGCGTGCAAAGGGGGCGTGTGCACGACGTGCCGGGCGAAGGTGACATCCGGCACGGTCGAGATGAAGAAGAACTACGGCTTGAGCGAGGACGAAGTGGCAGACGGCTACGTGCTCACCTGCCAAGCCGTTCCGACGAGCGGCGATGTGGTGTTGAACTACGACGCATAAGAGAAGCCCGGCTGCGTTGTTTCGCAACGAAGCCGGACTCAAGCATCAGGCTTCCAACATCACTTCGAACCCGCCCATGATCAAGCGCTTGCCGTCGAATGGCATGCCGTCAGGCGGTATTTGCATGCGCGGGTCGTTCATTACCTTTGTTTGTCCCGCATCGCGTACCGCCTTCGATGGCCAGATGATCCAGGAGAAGACCACCGTTTCGTCGTCGGTCTTCTTTACGGCCATCGGGAACGACGTGACCTTGCCGTCCGGCACGTCGTCGCCCCAGCATTCAACAACCTTGAGTGCGCCGAACTCCTTGTAGATCGGCGCGGCCATTTCGGCCATTTTCCGGTACGACTCGCGTTTGCCGTTTGGCACGGGAATTACGAATCCATCGACGTAAGGCATTGGCTTTTCCTTTCCTATTCGGGGATTTCTGCTTCGACGAGTTTGGCCAGCAGCGTCAGCGATTCCTGCCAACCGAGGTAGCAGGCCTCCAGTGGAATGACGCTGGGGAGGCCGGACTGTTCGATGTGTACTTCCGTACCGACCGAGACCTTTGTTAGGTTGATCGTCGTGATCATCTCGCCCGGCAGGTTTGGATCGTCGAACACGTCGGTGTAGCGCAGGCGTTCGTTCGGCGAGAGTTCCAGATATTTGCCGCCGAACGAATGGCTGTTCCCGGTCGAGAAGTTCGTGAAGCTCATCTTGTAGGTGCCGCCGACTTTCGCATCCATGTGATGGACCTTGCCGGTGAAGCCGTTTGGCGGTAGCCACTTCGCCATCGCGTCGGGGTCGAGGAAGGCCTTGTAGATGCGCGACGCGGGTGCGCGCAGCACGCGGTGCAGGCGGACGGTGTTCGTGGTCATGCGTGGTTCTCCTTAAGCCGGCATCGCTTTGCGGGCGGCTTCCATGATTTGGCTTTGGGTGAGGTTTTGCTTCGGTGTCGCAATCGACCAGCGGTGGCCGAACGGGTCTTCGACAATGCCATAGCGGTCCCCCCAGAACATGTCGGCGACGGGCATCACAGGCCTTGCGCCGGCCTGTACGGCCTGCGCGAACACTTTGTCGACGTCGGCGACCATCAGGTGCAGCGTCACCGGCGTGCCCTTCAGCGTGGTGGGCGATTTGTTCCCGTATTCCAGGTTTTCATCGGTGAGCATCACGGAGGCGCCGTTGATCGATATGGCCGCGTGCATGATCTTTCCGTCTTGACCGGGCAGGCGCACCATTTCTGTTGCGTCGAATGCTTCCTCGTAGAAGGCGATCGCCGAGGCTGCGCCGGCGCATACGAGGTGCGGCGACAGGCCGTGCATGCCTTGCGGTAGATTTTTCGCTGGTTCGGTCATTTCGTTTTCTCCTTCGTGGAACGGTTGAACAGAAGTTCGATGTAGCGGCGCAGGTGGCCGACGCTGTCGACGGCGACGGCTGCGCCATCGCTCGCTTTCGCGAGAATGAACGCGCCTTGCAGGACTGCTTGGGTATGTAGGGCGAGGCTCATTGGCGTCCAGTCACCTTTGGCTTTGTACTTGCGCTTCGCGGCCGCAATATCGTCCGCGAGTGTGGCGGCGTGTCCGAAAATGCTCGCCTCGCAGGCGGCGCGAATGCTGTCGTTCGTGGCAAAGGTTTCTTGCACGGTCGTTCCGGCGAAGCAGCTGAACTCAGCCGGCGTGCCGCGCAGAATTTCGCGACGAAAGTCTATGTAAGCGAGCACGCGGTCGAGCGGGTCTTCGGGCGCGTGATAGGCGGCGGTGGCGAACATCGCGCCGGTCGTTTCCGACCAATGGTTCGTGGCGGCGACGGCGAGCGCGTCTTTACTTTCGAAGTGATGGAAGAAGGCGCCCTTCGTGACGCCCGCTTTGCGGCAGAGATCGTCAACCGACGTCGCGGCGTAGCCTTGCGCGCGGACCGTTTCGATCGCGGCGTCGAGGAGTTTGGTGCGGGCGGTTGATTTGAGCATTCGAGAAACGTACCGACTGGTTGGTATGTTGTCAACGGGTTTGTTTTGTGCCGATTTTCGGGGAGTTAGGGGTCGCCGAGTGCTTTGAAATAGACGTCCAAGAATGCGGCTTCGCCCACGGGGCCGGTGGCATCGAGCCAGTAGTCGGCGATCAGTGCCGGCGACAACGCGTCGATTGCGAGAAGTGCTTTGCGCAGGACTGCCATGTGCGCCGCGTCGCCGGTACGCGCCTCGTACCAAATGCGTTCGACAAGCTCGCCCTTCGGTTCAAGCTTTATGAAGCATGTCGCGTCGAAGCCGAAACAATAGGCGTCAGCTTGTTGAGCGGCCAAAGGGTCGTTGCGGCCCAAAAGGCCCGACCAGAAGCGGCGCACGCGCGGCATCAGTGGCGACAGCGCGGCGGTGGCGGCGGCGAGCGCCAAACCTGCGTCGGCGAATGTCGTGCCCGGCGGCTTGATCATATGCACGTCCGTCCAGCCGATGCCGCCCGGCACCTTGTTGCGGATGCCGGCGTCGATCGCGCCTTGCACGTCGGCAGCCGCCTCCTTGTGCGCAGCGAGCGGATAGAGGTTGCGCATGCCCTCGTCGTCTTCGTGGATTGAGATTTCGGGTTCGGCCATGGCGCTTGCTCTGTTCCTGCACGTCAGCTGTACGCGAGGCACCAGCCGGGCGCCTTTAGGAACGCCCGTTCGTCCGGAATGGAATCGGTGCGATAAAGGCGCGTGACTTCGCTCCGGCGGCCGGTTTTGAGCGCGGCAGCCAGGGCTTGTTCAGAGGCCTTGTCGCGGGCGCCCGCGCACGGGAAGACAGCGACCGGCGAAATCCACTTCGCGCCGAACGCATCGCCGCGCCGGTCGATCAAGAAAACGGCACCACGTGCTGCGAAGTTCCCATCGTCAGGTAAACCGAAGCCGTCTGCTGTGGTTAGCGGTATTATGAGGCGACCCTTGTCAGAGAGCCGGTCGAGCCATGTGTCCGCGGGACGGGTAGCGCCTGCATTGATATAGATGACGTCTGCCGCGTCGAACGGTGCAGTAGTGCCGTCGCCGGCTACTACCTTTACATCGTTGTAGGGCGCGAGGTTTGCCTTGGCGCGCGCAGCAAGATTTTCGTCGAATTCGATGCCGGTCACGCGGCCAGCGGAGCCAACCATTTCGGCCATGATCGCTGTGTAGTATCCGCTGCCCGTGCCGATGTGGACGATGTGTTCGCCCGGCGTGGGTTTCGCTTGCGCTAGCAGAAACGCATGCCACGACGGCTGGCCGTTGTTGAGTCCGCGTTCGGGAACAAGCCCGAAGAGACTGTCGTCATAAAGATGCGCCGGGTCTGCGTCCGGCGTCGGGACATAGTGGTTCATGGCGGCGAAGCGGGCCCAAGGGCCGGGGCCTAAGAAATCTTCACGGCGGACGCGGGCGAACGCACTTTCGACGGCGGCATCGGGCGCGCCAGCGGTCACCTTTTTCGCGTAGGCCGCGCGGATAGCCAGGAGTTCGTCTTCGTTGCGCATCAGCTTGCCTCGGCGCGATGTGCTTGGGCCATCGCGTACAGTGTGGGGAATTCGAAGTCGAGTTTGGGTATGGCGGCCACTGCTTTCGTGGCGCCGGAGCCTTTGGCTTTGTCGCCGCGCCGGTTGATCCAGCAGCGGGCGATGCTGGCTCGTTCGGCTGGAGCGTGGTCGTGGTAGAGGCTTTGGGCGGTATGCAGAAGGTCGGCTTTGCTGTGGCCGAGATCCTCGATCGCCTTCAGCAGGTAGGCGAAGTTTTTCGGATCAGGTTTGTAGCTGCCGATGTCTTCGGCGGTGCAGATTGCGTCGAACTCTACTGCAAGGCTCTTGTTCGTGGCGGCGAAGTTTTCGCGATCTACGTTCGAGAGGATCACGAGCTTGTAGTGGCGCTTTAGGTAGGCGAGTGCTTCGACCGTGTCGGGAAACGGCGGCCAAGCGCCGACGGAGACGCCGAAGGCCTTGTCCATCGTGTCTGTCGATTTGAGTTTCCAACGTCCGGCCAGTTTGGCGTGAACGCGGGCGAGGATGTCGCGATAGGGGAGCGTTGGGGCTTCGTGCTCATGCTCAGATTCGACTTCGCCGAAGGTGGCGAGCGCGCTTTCGCGGTCGATGCGCGTGCGTTCGAGCAGCGGTTGGAGCGAGGACCAGAGGCCGGTTTCCCAGTCGATCAGTGTGCCGTAGCAGTCAAACGACAGGACTTTGAAGCCGGTGAGTTTCACGACCTCAATTCCCCGTGTACGTCGGCGTGCGTTTCTCGAAGAAGGCGCTTACTGCTTCCCGGAAGTCTTGGCTGTGGGCGGCGAGGAGCCATTGGTCGGCGTCCATGTGCATAATCGCTTGGTCAAGGGCGCCCGCGACGCGGTTTATCGAGCGTTTGATCATTTGCACCGCGATCGGCGGTAGGGCTGCGTATTCTTCGGCCATCGCGCGCGCGGCATCTTGCAGGTTTTCGCGCGGGGTTACTTCGTCGAGAAAGCCCCAGCCGAGCAACGTCGTCGCGTCGAAGAATTTTCCGGACATGATCATGCGTTTTGCGCGGGCGGGGCCGACCAGGTGGACGCAGACGGGCACCGCGTTCCACATCAGGTTGATGCCGATTTTGACTTCGCCGTAGCCGATGCGCGCGTCGTTCGCGCCGATGCGGAAATCGCACGCGGTCGCGATGCAGGCGCCGCCGCCGGTTGCTATGCCTTGGACGGCGCAGATCGTGGGCTGATGGATTTCTTGAAGCGCGCGCATCATCTGGCCGCCCAGTTCGAGGCCGCGGCGGCGCATCAGGATCGATTGTGGGTCGCCTTGAAAGCGCGATTGGCTGAGGTCGGCGCCGATCGAGAAGTCGCGGCCTTCGGCGCGTACGATGATCGCGCGGGTTTGTTCGTCTTTGGCGAACGATCTTGCGATTTGTTCGATGTCTTCCATCATCTCGTTCGTGATGGCGTTGCGCTTGTCGGCGCGGTTGATCGTGACGGTCGCGATGTGGCCGTCGCGGGCGACGTCGATGAGGCCGGTGGGCATGGGGCGGGTTCCTTTGCGTTGCGACCAGCTTCGAACGCGCGCGGTTGACAGGTCAAGCGGCTCCCGACACGGTTGCATCAAGTGAGGTGGCTATGAACGACCGTTCTCTGTTCCGGTTGGCAGGTGCCGCAGCGATGCTCGGCGGTGCCATGCGGGTTGCGACTGCGTTCGTACCTTGGGCGCCGGGCGTGGCGTGGCTGGAGGCGGTGGCTTTCGCGATCGACGTGCTGCTGTTGTTCGGGTTGATGGGCGTCTATCTCGCGCATCGTGCGGTGCTTGGGTGGGCGGGGCTTGCAGCGTTCGTGCTGGCCGTGATTGGGATCGCGTCGATCGTCGGGCCGGATGCGGCTGTGTTCGGGATTGATACTTATCTTGCGGGCGTGCACGCGATTTCGGTGGGGCTCGCGGTCCTTGGGCTTGTGATGTTGAGCGCGCGGGTCGAGACCATAGCCGCGATTTTCTGGTTGGCGTCGCTCGGCGTGGGGCTAGCGGGCGGCTTCATCGGGCAGGGGGCTGCCGGTTTCTTGATCGGGGGCATCTTGTTTGCGCT
>JABFRX010000182.1 GCA_013140995.1 Alphaproteobacteria bacterium
GTTCATGAAGCGGTCGTGGCGTGCCATTACGGCGGCATCCTTCCTCGTACTTTGCGGCCAAGCGTCCGCGGAAACCTCGTTCGATTGGGGCGGGCAGGGCAACTTCTCGGCCTATGGCATCGATCAAGACGACATCGCAACCGGCGACGCGAACAACTTCGGCTTCGCCGCGGAAGGCAAAGTTTGGGGTCGCGTGAAACTCGTCACCGACAGCGGCGTCGAGTACGGCGCCCGCGCGCAACTTCGCTTTCAATCCAGCGAACACGAATTTTCGAATGACTTCATCCGCGGCGCGCCCGAGTTCGTGGACGAAGTTTGGATCTACGTACAAACCGCATTCGGCGGACTAAAAGTCGGCCTCGAAGACGGCGCAGCCGACAGCGCCGGCATGTACGCGCCGTCCGTGTCCGACATCAACAGCATCGACGACGCGCGCGCATTTCCACTGCAAGATCCATTGGCGCCCGAGTTTACGGCCTACATGCCGAACGGCGCACATCTGCGCACCGATTTGAATGCCTCGGGCGACGCGCTGAAGATCATTTACACCTCGCCTCGGCTGATCGGCTTGCAGCTGACGGGTTCCTACACGCCCGACGTCCGCCGCGGCTTGGACGAGCTGTTCGACGACCAAATTTCAATCAACCGCCAATCTGATATCTGGGAAGTCGGTCTGAACTACCAGGGCTCGCTGTCGAGCTTCGACGTCGGCTTCTACGCAGGCTACGTCACCGGCTCGAACGACGACCCGGCGGCGATTGCGTTACCCGTCGTTGCGACCATCGGTGGACCTGTAACGCCGTTCCTCAGCAATGTCTTCGTTCCCGACGATCTCGAAGAATGGGGAGCAGGGGCACAAGTTGCCTATGAAGGCTTCAAGGTCGGCGGCTCGTACCGTTCGACGAACATTGCAGGCGGCGCAGGTCTCTTCGACAGCAAGCTCGGCATCGCTACCGTTGGCTGCACCACGATTGCGGGCTGTGTTCTCCCCGACGCGCGGACAGAGATTTGGGGCGCCGGAATCACCTATGAAACCGGACCGTGGGAGTTCGGCGTAAACTACGTCACCCTGGATGAGGAGTTGCCGGCGTTCACGACGCTGGGGCCCGTCGTGCACAACCTCTCGCAGGAAGCTGAAGGTTGGGCAGGCGCGATCGGCTACGAGTTCGACGAGAACCTCCGGATGGGCGTCGGCTACCAGCACTACAAGTTCGAGGGCCCGGCAAATGCCTGTGTCTCGGCGCCGGTAGCCGCCTGCGACACGCTGGACGCCAACCTCGCCTATTTCGAGACGTCGATCACGTTCTAAAGCAAATAACCTAGACGCTACGGCCGTTTACCTTGGCTTCAGCCTGCTGTGCGAAGCCCTGTGCGGTGTGATTACAACTTGGGCGGGGCCTGATTCGGCGTTAGGGTCGCCCCGTCGAGTGAGGGGTTTGTCATGTTGCGTGTGCTGAAGGTCGCTGCGGCGGCCCTAATTGCAACGACCGCTATTGCCCAAGCGGACACGTTCGACCGTCTAATTCTGCGCCTGAATGGCCACATCACCGGCGTCGGCGCCGTCGTCGATCAATCGACCACGGGCGACCTCGACGAGTTCGTGGGCGCCGTCGACACGGGCCTTCTCGGCTCCGCCGTCCTGCCGCTCGACGGCGGCGGCGAGATCGGCGTCCGCGTTGCGCTCGACCTCGACTACTCGACTCACGTCGATACGTTCCTGAACGACGCCGGCCGCTCGGACATTCTTGAAGAAGCCTGGCTCTACTGGGAAGGCCGCCTCGGCCGCGTACAAATGGGCCTCATGGACGGCGCCGCCGACGTGCTCGGTTTGACGCCGCCGTCGGTCAGTTCGTCGATTCGCGTCGACAACCCGGAAGTCTATGTGCTCGCGTTTCCATGTCTTGAGCCGGCCTGCTTCTCGGACACTCCCGGCGCTCCGGGCTCATTGTTCAATCCGAATGGCATGCAGCTGCGCTCGGACGTGCACGGCTCGGACAATTTCTTGAAGATCATGTACGTGACGCCGGTATTCGACGGCTTCCGCTTCGCAGTTTCTTACGCCCCGGACGGCTCTCGTTATCTGGGAGACCTTTTCGGGGGCGATGACGTCAATGAGCAAACGGACATTGTCGATGTTGCGGCAAGCTACACGGGTACGGTCGGTATGCTCGATATCGGTGCCAGCGTCGGCTATGTTTTCGCCAATAACGCAAATCCCCAATTCACCAACAACGACGACCTTGAAGACTTCGGCGCCGCGATCAAACTTGGCTACAACGAATGGACACTTGGCGCTGCCTATCGCCTAACGAACGTCGCGGGCGGTGGTCCGGTGATCCAGACGCCGTTTACCGCCAATGTGTTCGAGGGCGAGCAAACGGAGGCGTGGAGTTTCGGCCTGATGTACGAAACGGGTCCTTGGGCGGCGAGCGTGAACTACATCACCATGACCGAAGAACTGTCGTTCGCAGAACAAGATGGCTCGGGACTTCAGTTCGCCCTCGGCTACACGATCAACGAGGCATTCCGCATCACTGGCGGTTACCAGCGCTACGAGTTCGAGCGCGACTTCGGTGGCTGCGGCTTCGGCTTCGGCGGCTGCACAGACCTCGATGC
>JABFRX010000040.1 GCA_013140995.1 Alphaproteobacteria bacterium
GATCGGCGGCGGCACGGCCTCGGGCCGGCCCGTGCGCGCGGTGCAGTGCGGCGGGCCGTTGGGTGCCTACTTCCCGCGGGCGCTGTTCGACACGCCTTACGACTATGAGGCGTTCACGGCGCGCGATGGGTTGATCGGGCACGGCGGCATCGTCGTGTTCGACGACACGGTCGACATGGCCGCCCAAGCCCGGTTCGCGATGGAGTTCTGCGCGATCGAGAGTTGCGGCAAGTGCACGCCGTGCCGGATCGGTTCGACGCGCGGGGTCGAGGTCATCGACCGCATCTTGGCCGGCGAGAAGCGCGACATGAACGTCGCGCTGCTCGAAGACTTGTGCCGGACACTGAAGCTCGGATCTCTGTGCGCGCTCGGCGGGTTCACGCCCTACCCCGTGATGAGTGCGCTCAAGCACTTTCCGGAGGACTTCAGGCGCTAACTTTGTTTGCGCGTCTTGTCCGCACGTGTCAGGCTCTTCATCAGCTTGTCGATGACGCGGCCAGCGTCGGCGGATGAGCCGGCTTTGGGTTCCGGGCGTTGCAGGGTGATGCCGTGGGTGAGCGCGAGCATCGCATCGGCGAGATCGATGGGGTCCATCGGCATCGGCGCGCCAAGTGCCTTGAAGAAGCGCTCCAGCACCGCGGCCATGGTACGCGTTTGTTTTTGCTGCAGCGCATAGTACTGCTCGGCAAAGGCGGGATTGCGGCGCGCCTGCAGTTGAAGCTCGGTGACGAGCATCAGGCAGTCGCCATCGACTTGCATGGTCTGAAGCCATTGGCTCAACGCCGCCGCAAGCTTTGACGGCTCGCCGCCCACGACGTCCTCCAACTCCGTCATGCGGCGCGCCATGTAGACGCGCGCAAGCTCCAGAAAAACCTCTTCCTTGCTTTCGAAGTTCGAATAGATCGCACCCTTAGAATAGCCGGCCTCCGCCGAAATCAGATCGATCGACGCGCCGCCGTAACCGTGGCGCGCGAACACGCGCTCGGCCGCAGCCAAAAGCCGTTCGCGGGTTTGCGCCTGTTGTTCGGCGCGGGTTAGACGAGCGGGTCGCATGGAGGCACTCTTCGTTGAAGCGGACTGACTGCCAGAAACATATTAGAATACCAATTGACATTCGGATATCAAGTAGTATCTACATGCTGAAATTACCCTTTCGCAGGAGACTCTATCGTCGTGAAAATAGCTGTTTTCGGTTCGACCGGCATGATGGGCAAAGCCGTGTTGTCTGCAGCGCTGGCCCGCGGGCATGACGTCACGATCTTGGCGAGGTCGGCAAAGACCGCAGGCTCCGGCACACGCGTCGTCGTGGGGGATGCGCTTGACCCCAAAGCGATCCGCGAAACGATCAAGGGCGCCGATGCGATCATTCAGTGTCTTGGCGTCGGCGGCATGGGCGACGGCAAGCCCAACAATCTCGTGCCCGAGGCGACGGGGCTGATCGTCGAGGATATGAAGGCGCAGGGAATGCGGCGCCTCGTCTGCGCGAGCAACATCGGTGTCCCCGGATCGGGCGCGCTGCTCTTTCGCTGGGTTCTGGTGCCGCTCTTTGCGCGCAAGTTGCTTCCGATCCTAGACGCAAAGATCAAGATGGAAGCGATCTTGCGCGCGTCGAACCTGGACTGGACCGCTGTGCGCCTCGCCGCGCTCAACGAAAAGCCCGCGCGCAACAAGCTGAAAGTGTCGGCGGAGGGTCGAACCACCGGCTACACGATCACGGCCGCCGACGCCGCTGCCTTCATGCTCGACATCATCGAGAAGAGGCAATTTTCCGCGACGGCCGTCGCGATCTCGAATTGAAGGGAGAAAGAGGATGACAATGACTTTCGCGACCGTCGCTACCGCCGCCGCCGGCGCCGCGTTCCTGCTCAGCATCGGCTTCCTATTTGCGAGCCGGTTCATGTTGGCGCAGTGGGGGCTCGATGCGACCACAGCCGGGCTCGTGCTCGGCCGGCGGATCGGCGCGATCTATCTGGGTATGGCGCTCTTGTTGTTCCTCGGCAGATCGGCCCCGCCGTCGGATCTTCGCTCGGCCGTATGTGCGGGGCTGGGACTTGCGATTGCGCTCTTGGCCGTTCTCGGCGTCATCGAATTCGCAAACAACAGAGTTCGCGCCGGGATCGCCATTGCCGTCGTCGTCGAAGTCGCCCTAGCGGTTGGCTTTTTTTGGGTCCTTTGACGGGACACAACACCTGTTCACGCAACGGAGTCTCGATCATGCTGGCTACAGCCACACGAACAACCGAGGGCGTTGCGGGCGAGCCCGCTGGCACGCTAAGCGCGCCTCTAACCTTGCCCTGCGGCGCCGTTCTGCCGAACCGCCTCGTCAAAGCCGCAATGACGGAGCTGTTGGCCGACACCCGCAACCGGGCGACGCCGGCGCACGTGGCGCTCTACAGCGCTTGGGCCAAAGACGGACCGGGCATGATGCTCACCGGCAATGTGCAGGTCGACACGCGCAACCTCGAACACCCAGGCAACGTCGCCATTCAGGGCAAGCAGAGCGCTGAGCAAGTGACGGCGTTGCGCAACTGGTCGGCAGCCGCAAAGGCGCACGGCAATCGCGTTTGGATGCAGCTTGCGCATGCGGGCCGCCAAACCCATCGGCTCGTC
>JABFRX010000214.1 GCA_013140995.1 Alphaproteobacteria bacterium
CTGCCAACACGGCGAGCGCGATGGCGGAAAGCGGGGTTTCGGCCGGTGGCTTGATCACGATCGGGCAGCCGGCGGCGAGCGCGGGACCGCATTTGCGCGTGATCATCGCGTTTGGGAAGTTCCACGGCGTGATCGCGGCGACGACGCCGATCGGTTGCTTCAGCACGATGATGCGGCGGCCGGCTTGCGTCTGCGGGATAACGTCGCCGTAGATGCGTTTGCCTTCCTCGGCGAACCATTCGATGAAGGATGCGCCGTAGGCGACTTCGCCGCGCGATTCGGCGAGCGGTTTGCCTTGCTCGCTGGTCATAATGACGGCGAGGTCTTCTTGGTTGGCCATCATCAGGTCGAACCATTTGCGCAAGACTTGCGCGCGTTCCTTCGCCGTCTTTGCGGCCCATGCTGGCCACGCCGCGTTCGCTGCTTCGATCGCGCGGCGCGTTTCGGCTTCAAGCATGTCGGGCAGGCGTGCGAGCACCGCGCCGTTTGCCGGATTCGTGACCTCGAACGTTGCGCCGGAATCCGCGTTCGCCCATTCGCCGTCGATGTAGGCCTTATCGCGTAGAAGTTGCGGGTCTTTGAGACGCATCGGCGGTTCTCCGGAGGGCATTTGTGAAAGGTCTTTTAGACCCATCCGCGTGCCTTGCGGAAGGTGGGTGCGGCGTGCAAGTTGCGCGCTCTTTTCCGGCACTTTCTTAAGGTCAGTTCATGCGCCTCTTGGGCATTGTCGCTATGAGTTCACTGCTCACCATTGTTTCGGCCTGCGCGACGATCGACGACATGAACCCGTTCGGTTCGTCGAAGACCGGCGTCACAGCCGCGACAGCGACCTCGACCACGCCCGGCCTCGCGATCGACCGCAAGACCGGCTATCCGCCCTACGCGATGATGAAGGGAACCGTGCTGATCGCGCCGCACGGCGGCAAGCGCACGGACTATTACTTCTGGCTGAACGAGAAGAACACCGAGAAGGTGGTCCGCTACCTCGAAGAAGAGAACAAGTATGCGGCCGAGGTGTTGGCGCCGGCAGCCGACCTGCAGAAGACGCTGCGCGAGGAGATCCGTGCGCGGGCAGGCGCTGTGCAGGGGACCCCGCCGTTTAAGGATGGCGGGTATTGGTACTACGAGCGCTATGCGGCCGGCGCGGACTATCCCGTGTTCGCGCGACGCAAAGGTTCGATGGAGGCGCCTGAAGAAATTCTGCTCGACGGCCAGTTGGAAGGGCCGCGGCGGCAGCAGTTCAAGGTCAACAACTACGGTGCGTCGCCGGACGGGAGCATTTTTGCTTATGCCGTCGACTACGCGGGCGACCGTTGGCACAACATCGTCTTGCGCGACATGCGCACCGGCACCGCGCTCTCCGACAAGATCGAGCATGCGGCCGCGGACTTTGCTTTCGCGAGCGACAACAAGACGTTTTTCTATCTGAAGCTTCAGGCGGGGACGGCGCGCGCCTACAAGCTGATGCGGCACGTAGTCGGCACCGACACGAAGACCGACAAGGCCGTCTTCGAGGAGAAGGACCAGCAGTTCGAGGTTGGGCTGAAGCGCTCCAAAGGCGGGCGCGTGCTACTGCTGACCAGCGATCAGACGAACACGTCCGAGGTGCGGGTGCTGGACGCCGCAAAGCCGGACGGGGCATGGACGGTGATCAAGCCGCGGGCGAAGGGCGTGCGCTATTACGCCGAAGAAGTGGGCGGTACGCTCTACATCCGCACGAACTTGCAGGCGCCGGATTTTCGCATTGCGAAAGCGGCGCTGGCGACACCTGCGCAGTGGAGCGAGGTCGTGCCGACGCAGTCCGGTGTTTACATCGAGGCGTTCGATATTGTGGCGGGCACGGTTGCGCTCGACGAGTATGCGAAGGGCGGGCCGCGCATCCGGCTCGTCGATTTGAAGACAGGGAACGAGAAGTACGTGACACCGGATGCGCCGGCGGGGCACATCGCGTTTGCCGACACGTTCAACTTCCCGGGGCTTCGCAACGTCGATGACAACGCGACGAGTTTTCGCTATGGGTTTTCGTCGCCCGTGCATCCGGACACGATCTACGACTACGACATCGCGACGGGTACGAAGAAGGTCGTGCAGAAGGTTTCCGTGCCGGGGTTCAATCCGGCAGCCTACGCGGTCGAGCGCGTGATGGCACCCGCGAAAGACGGTAAGCAGATTCCGATCACGCTGGCCTATCGCCGCGACAAGTTCGAGCGGGGCAAGAGCCCGGTGCTGGTCTACGGCTACGGTTCTTATGGGTCGAGCAACGAGCCGATGTTCAAGACGCGCTGGCCGAGCTTGCTCGACCGCGGGTTCGTCGTCGCCTATGCGCATGTGCGCGGGGGACACGAGTTCGGCGAGGCTTGGTATCAGGACGGGAAGCTGCGCAACAAAAAGAACACGTTCACCGACTTCATCGCGGCGACGGAGTACCTGGGCGAAGAGGTTGGCGACAAGAAGCGGATGTTCGCGATGGGGCGCAGCGCCGGGGGGCTTTTGATGGGCGCGATCGCGAACATGCGGCCGGAGCTTTACAAGGGCATCGTGGCCGGCGTGCCGTTCGTCGATGTGGTGACGACGATGCTGGACGAGTCCATTCCGCTGACCACGTTCGAGTACGAGGAATGGGGCAATCCGGCCGAGGTCGGCGATTATCAATATATGTTGAGCTACTCGCCGTACGATCAGGTGGAGAAGCGCGACTATCCGGCGATGCTGGTGCTGGCCGGTTACAACGACAGCCAGGTCGGGTATTTCGAGCCGGCGAAGTGGGTCGCGAAGTTGCGGCGGCTGAAGAGCGATCACAACCCACTACTCTTCCGCACGAACATGACGGCCGGGCACGCGGGCGACAGCGGGCGTTACGGGCGCGTCGAAGAGGACGCGCTGATCGGCGCGTTCGTGCTCGATCAGGCAGGTCTGAACCCGGGGAACAAGACGGCGAGTAAGTAGCAAGATCTCACGCGAAGCCGCGAAGACGCGAAAAAGAGTATCCCCACACAATGATACAATGAAAGCGGCGTTCGGCGCGAAGCGCTTGTTGAAAGCATGACAACGCGCCTGCGGCGCAAAGTGAACTCCCATTGTATCATTGCGTGAGGCAATTCTTCTTTTTCGCGTCTTCGCGTAAGTTCTCCTTTTTTTCTAGGGAGGCGCCGGCGCGAGTGCCGCCTCAAGGTGGGCGATGATTTTCGTCCACCCATCCACTCGGGCGGCGTTGTTGCCTTCGTCGGTGCCGCCGAGGCTGTCGAGGCGGTCGTAGTTCTTGTTCGATTTTTCGACGGGCAAGCCCATGACCGCGTGGCCGGCGTCGCCGTAGGCGAGGATGGTAACCGTTGGATTGCCTTTCGCTTCAGCGCGGGCCTTCACTTGATCGGCCATCCGGCATGAGGGCCAGAGCGTGTCTTGCTTGCCGCAGATCAGCAGCACCGGCGCGCGCGTTCTTTCGATCTCGATGATGGCGTCTTCGTGTTTCGGAAGTTCGAGGAGGCTGGCGGCGTAAATGGCGCCGATGTCGCCGGTGAACTCCTTCGGCTGAACATAGGGCACGAACGGGATCGGTTTGCCGCCGAGGCTCCACGAGCCGCCGGGTGGGTTGAACATCATGTTCACGAAGTTGAAGTCGATGCCCTGCCAGGCGACGCTCGACGGCATGCCGGCGACGACGGCGCGCAGTTCGGGATGCCTTGTCGCGACGATGAGCGCGGCTTCCGCGCCTTTCGAGCCGCCGACGATGGCGAGACGCGTCGCATCGACCTCGGCTTGCGCCTTCAACCAGTCGAGCGCGCGGTCGAACGTTTCGAGCGGTACCAGCGCGAGTATCTTGCTTTGACCGGGCGCGCCGAAGTAGGACGCGTGGAGCACGGCGTAGCCATTTTCTTGCAGTGCCTTTGCCATGCGGCCGCCGCCGGTGCCCAAGCCTCCCTCCGAACCGCCGAGCAGTAGAACGCCGGGGTGCTTGCCTTCGCCCTTAGGCGGATAGTAGTTCGCGACGAGGCTGTTCTCCGTGATGCGGCGGCCCTCTGGTGAGGGATCGGCAACGGTCACTTCGGGTGCGAAGGGATTCAAGACCCACAATGCGGCGACGCCCGCGACGGCGAGCCCGATCAGCACAAGTACCGTGTAGAACAGGAAGCGTAGCACGCGCATGATGGCCCCCGATTTGTCGCGGGCGAAGCCTAGCACGCGAGCGGGGTTCTAGGGAGTGGGCCCGGCCGCGCGAAAACGCACGTCGTTGAAGGCCCAGAGCGCGATGAAGCCGAACGCGCCGGTGACATGCCACAGCGCGTGGAGGCTGAGGAACGGGAAGACAATCGTTTCGTTCCTTGCGGTCGCCATCAGGAGGCCTGCGAGAAAGATGCCGGTCACGAGCATGAGCAGCGGCACGGCTTTGCGCGGGATCGATTTGCGCTTCAAGTAGAAAAGGATTGTCGCCGCGAGCGAAAAGGAGATCAGCCACGATTGGCCAGGCTTAAAGCCACCCCAACTACCGAAGCTGACGAGATAGCCGCCGGCCGTCATGCGGTCGTAGAAGTGCCAGGCGACGCCGATTAGCATCCCGACGGTCGCCGTGGGGCGCGCCCAGTGTTGCATTTCCTTCGTGTAGAAGTCGGCGAGGACGGCGAGCACGACGCCCCACGCGACGACGATGTTCGAACCCGTGTCGAGAAACGCCCAGACCCAGCGTTCGAAGATCATCGGGTTTGTCTCGCCGAAACCGTGCAGGGTGATGGTGAAAACGCCGGTGACCGCGATAAGCCAATAGACGAACATCCAGCGCGGCGGGTGGCGGTCGACCAGGTAGCAGAACGCGAGTGGGAGGAGCCCCGCGAACAACGTCGCAAAGCCGGTGATCGTGTTGGCGAGGCCGAAGTTGGGGAGGGTGTCCACCTTACATCAGTCCGAGTTGCTTCAGGCTCGCGTGGCCGTTGCGGCCGATGATCAGGTGGTCGTGGACGGCGATGTCGAGCGTTCTTGCGGCGTCGATGATTTGTTTCGTCATTTCGACGTCGCTCGATGACGGCGTCGGGTCGCCGCTCGGGTGGTTGTGGACCAGGATGATGGCGCTGGCGCCGAGTTCGAGAGCGCGGCGCACGACCTCGCGCGGGTAGACGGGCGTGTGGTCGACGGTGCCGCGGTTTTGGATTTCGTCGCGCAGGAGCTTGTTCTTGCGGTCGAGGAACAGGATGCGGAATTGCTCGGCCGTCTCGCCGGCCATTGCGCGGGTGCAGTAGGCGACGACGGCGTTCCAGGAGGAGAGGGCTTCGCGCTCCTTCATCTGCTGCTTGGCGGTGCGGGTGATGAAGGCGCCGACGACGGCTATCTGGTCCGCTACCTTTTCGCCAACACCGTCGATTTGGCGCAAGCGGTCATGGCTGGCCGAGAACAGTGCGGTGAGGTCGCCCGCGAATTCGTCGAGCATGCGCTTGGCGAGCGGCTTAACGTCTTGGCGCGGGATCACGGCGTAGAGCATGAGTTCGAGAAGTTCGTAGTCGGGGAGGCTTGTTGCGCCTTCGCGGAATCGTTCGCGCAGGCGATCACGGTGGCCGAGATAGTGCGGCAACGCGGCTGCTGATGCTTCCGACAATCCGCTTTTGCTCATGGCTGTTGCATCGTTCCGCGCTAGTGGAACGGTTTAGAGCCTGAGAATGCGGCAAGGATTTGGCGAGGCTCGCTTATTCCCGATGCGATTCGCTAGGCATAGGGCGGTTTGTGGCGGCCCGTGCCTGAGGCCGTGAATAACTCGACGCCGGTGGCCGTCACGCCGACCGTGTGTTCGAATTGGGCGGAGAGCGAGCGGTCTTTCGTGACGGCAGTCCAGCCGTCGTTCTTCAGCTTCACGCCGAACTTGCCGGCGTTAATCATCGGCTCGACGGTGAAGATCATGCCTTCCTTGAAGGCGAGGCCCGCGCCGGGCCTTCCGTAGTGCAGGATGTTTGGCGCATCGTGAAACACTTTGCCGACGCCGTGGCCGCAGAAGTCGCGCACGACGGAATAGGAATGGGCTTCGGCGAAGGATTGGATCGCGTGGCCGACGTCGCCGGTCGTGGCGCCGGGTTTGATCTGGGCAATACCGCGCATCATTGCTTCGTACGTCACGTCGACGAGGCGGCGGGCTTTGAGCGGAGGGTCGCCTGCGATGTACATGCGGCTCGTGTCGCCGTGCCAGCCGTCGACGATGGAGGTCACGTCGATGTTCAGGATGTCGCCGTCTTTGAGTTCGCGCTCGCCCGGGATGCCGTGGCAGACGACTTCGTTCAGCGAGATGCAGCTCGAGTGGCGGTAGCCGCGGTAGAAGATTGTGGCGGGAATGGAGCCTGAGGCGAGGACGAAATCATAGATGCGGTCGTCGAGTTCTTGGGTGGTGACGCCGGGCTTCACGTAATCGGCGATCATGTCGAGGCAGGCGGCAGAGAGTTGGCCTGCCTTGCGCATACCCGCAAAGCCTTGCGGGCCGTGCAGTTTGATCGCGCCGGAGGAGCGGCTGTCGTTCAGGGTTGTCGCGGGGACGTAAGTCATCGGGGGTGCCTGTTACACGGCCATGATATAGGACGCCAGAGGAACTTGGCAGATGGGCAGTTAACAATGGACGGACGCAGGCGCGGGGCCGCGATTTTGGTGATCGGGGACGAGATTCTGTCGGGCCGGACGCAGGACACGAACACCGGCTATATCGCGCGCTGGCTGGCGCAGCTTGGCGTGCCCGTGGGCGAAGCGCGGGTCGTGCCGGACATCGAGGCCGAGATCGTGGCCGCCGTCCGTCATTTGAGCGCGCGTTTCGACTACGTGTTTTCGACCGGTGGGATCGGGCCGACCCACGACGACATCACGGCCGACTGTATGGCGAAGGCGTTCGGCACGGGGATCGACTTTCACCCGGCGGTGTTCGCCGCGATGGCGGCGCGCTATGCGTCGCTGAACATCGGGCCGTTCAACGAGGCGCGCCAGCGGATGGCGCGAATACCGTATGGGGCTTCGTTGATTGTCAACGGGTTGTCCGGGGCGCCTGGCTTTCAGTTGGGGAACGTGTTCGTGATGGCCGGGATCCCCGCCGTTATGCAGGCGATGTTGGAGGACGTGCGCGGGCGGCTCGTCGCGGGTCAGGCGCTCTCGTCGGTGACGGTGAGCGCGCATCTCGGCGAAGGCACGATCGCGGCGGGGTTGGCGGCGCTGCAGAAGCAGTATCCTGACATTCCGCTGGGCAGCTATCCGTTCAACAAGGATGGAAAGTTCGGGACGAGTTTGGTGGCGCGGGGGAGCGATGCGGCCAGGCTCGCCGAGGTGAAGGCAGCGTTGACCGCGATGATCCGAACGGCTGGAGGCGAGCCGGTTGATTAGCGTGGTGTGAGTTTAGTCCCCCTTCGCTAGAGCTACGGGGGACGACCTTTTGCCGCTTCGCGACAAAGATCGGCTTAAGCCACCCGAAGCTTACGAAGCAAGCGAAGGGTGGTGCCCTCTGCCGGACTCGAACCGGCACGTCCTCGCGAACGACGGATTTTAAGTCCGTTGCGTCTACCAGTTCCGCCAAGAGGGCAAATCGCCTTGAAGCGGGGCTTAGCACGCCAGCGGCACAAAACAGAAGTGGTGGCTTATGCCGCCTTTGAGCGGCGGCCGCGGGCGACGGGGACACGGCCTAGGCCGATCTTCTTCGCGAAGGCCGAGCGCAGGCGGGCATAGGCCGGGGCCACCATCGGGTAGTCGTGCGGCAGGTCCCACTTCTTGCGGTATTCCTCGGGGCTCATGTTGTACTGCGAGCGTAAGTACCGCTTCAGCATCGTGAGTTTCTTGCCGTCCTCGAGGCAGATGATGTAGTCGTCGCCGATCGACTTCTTCACCGTCACGGCGGGCTTGCGTTCACCCTCGATAACTTGACCCGAAGCGGCACCGGTCAGCGCGCCATAGAACGTCGCGATCAGACCGGACAGTTCGCTCATCGGTACTTGGTTGCGGCTAACGTAGGAGCACACGAGGTTGACGGTCAGATCGACGAAGCGGTCGCCCGGCGGTGTTGTTGGTTCGGCCTTCTCGACTTGCTGCTCGCTCTTCGCCTTGCGCGCCATAGATTCCAACTCCGCATTACTTGGGTGGGCAATACCGTTCCGTCATTACTTACATTCGCAACAATAGACGGACAAACTGGCAAAGATGGCAAGCAACTCTATTGGTGAAGATAAGTTTTGTTGCCTGAATAGTATCGCGTGGGCTCGCAGGGGTTGTGGGTCGCGCACGCTATCGCGATTTGGCGGATGCCGGGTTGTGGTCAAAGTTGCCAGCACTCGACTGCCTAAGG
>JABFRX010000241.1 GCA_013140995.1 Alphaproteobacteria bacterium
CACCGTGCCCTATATCGAGGCGCGCAATCCGACGGCGCAGTTCGAACACGATGCGACGACGTCAAAGATCAGCGAAGACCAACTGTTCTACTGCCTGCAGCGCGGCATTCCGGCGGAGGAAGCGGTGACGCTGATCGTCAACGGCTTCTGCCGCGAAGTGCTACAGAACCTGCCGATGGAATTCGCCGTCGAAGCTCAAAAACTGATCGGCGTGAGTTTGGAAGGGAGTGTGGGATGAGCGACCCCCGCGACATGCCGCGTGTCACGATCAACTGGGCTCAGTTCCGGCCGCGAGGGTGGCGCGGCTGGATTGCGGCAGCGGGTTTTTTAGCCGTTGCGATCGCGGTGTTGGCGTTGATCGCGATCATCGCGTCGACGTTACTTGTCGTGGCGCTGATCGTTGGTTTGGGATCGGCGGCGGCGTTCTTCATCGGCAACCTGTTCCGCGGCAAGAAGCGCGAAGTTGGTCCGTACAGAGGCAATTGGGATGATGCTTGAGATCAACGACCTGCACGTCACGGTCGGCGGCAAGGAGATTTTGAAGGGCCTCACGCTCGCGCTCGGCGAGGGCGAGGTGCATGCGATCATGGGGCCGAACGGTTCCGGCAAGTCGACGCTGTCGTATGTGTTGGCCGGTCGCGACGGTTACGAGGTTACGCACGGCAGCGTGACATTTCGCGGGCGGAATTTGCTCGATCTCAAGGCGGATGAACGGGCAGCGGCGGGAATTTTCCTGGCGATGCAGTATCCGGTCGAGATTCCAGGCGTCACAACGATCAATTTCCTGCGCACGGCGTTGAACGCGCAGTTGAAGGCGCGCGGCGAGCCTGAGATCGATGCGGTGACGTTCCTGAAGCGTTTCAAGGAAGAGCGCGAGAAGCTTCTGATGTCCGACGAGATGGTGAAGCGCGCCGTCAACGTCGGCTTTTCGGGCGGCGAGAAGAAGCGCAACGAAGTTCTGCAGATGGCAATGCTACGGCCGCGGCTTGCGGTCCTCGATGAAACGGATTCCGGACTCGATATCGATGCTTTGAAACTGGTAGCGCATGGCGTCAACGCGTTGCGCGCCCCGGAGCGTAGCTTTCTCGTGATCACCCACTATCAACGTCTGCTCGACTACATCGTGCCGGACCGGGTGCACGTGCTCGCGGCCGGGCGCATCGCGAAGTCCGGCGGGCCCGAGCTCGCGCGCGAGCTTGAGGCGCGCGGTTACGACGAGATCATCAAGGCGGCGTGATGGCAGCGCTTGAAACCAAGACCGAAGCCTCGCCGGAGAGCGCGCTAGTCGCGCTGTTCGCGAAGGTGCGCGGCACGCTGCCGGGTGCCTCGTGGCTGCAGCCGTTGCGCGCCGAGGCGCTGAACCGCGTCACGCGGGACGGCCTGCCGCATCGCCGCGTTGAGTCGTGGAAGTACACGGACCTTCGCAACAAGTTTCCGTCCGGGCTCGATCTCGCAAGCGGCGGCAATGCGCTTGGCGCCGGCGTATTCGAGGGGCTCAAGGCGCATCGCCTAAGCATCGCGGGCGGCGAGGTGAGCGGCGTGCCGGATGACGTGCCGGACGGGCTTGAGGTGCTGAGTTTGGCCGAAGCGCTCGCGATGCCTTCGTTGTTCCTGCGGCAATGGCTCCAGCCGACGGCGGATGCGGTCGAGAATTTGAACCTCGCCTTTGCGACGGATGGTGCGCTGATCCGGGTCGCGAAAGGGTTGCAGGTGAAGCTGCCGGTGCTTCTGCACTCGTCGCTGAACGAGGCGGCGATGGCGCACACGCGCAACGTCATAGTTCTGGAAGAGGGCGCGGAACTGACGCTCGTCGAACTCGACGACGGCGATGCTGCCGGGCTCGCGAGCACGGTGACGGCGATCAGCCTCGAACCGGGCGCGCGGCTTCGGCATTTGCGCGTGACGGCAAACGAGGGGGCGAGCCTCGTCGTCCGGGCCGATGCGATCGCGGTTGCGCGTGACGCCGAATATCGCGGGATTGTCGCGTCGTCCGGCGCGGCACTGGTGCGGCAGCAGGCGACGGCGCGCTTGACGGGTGCCGGGGCTGCGTTTTCGTACGCGTGCGCCTACGCTGCCGGCGAGGCGCAGCACACGGATTTCACGCTCGAAGTGGCGCACGAGGCGCCGCATACGACGAGCCGCATTGTCGCGAAGGGCGTGGCCGCTGGAACGGGACATGGCGTCGTGCAGGGACGCGTGATCGTGAAACCGGCGGCGCAAAAGTCGGACAGTCATCAGATGTCGCGCGCGCTGCTGCTCACGCCACACGCGGAGATCGATCAGAAGCCCGAGCTCGAGATTTTCGCCGACGACGTGAAGTGCGGCCATGGCGCTGCCATCGGGGCGCTGGACACGAACCAATTATTTTATCTGCGTGCTCGTGGCATCCCTGAGAACGAGGCGCGCAATCTGTTGGTCGCAGCGTTTTTGGGCGAGGTGACGGAACGTCTGCCGGAACCGTTTCGCGAACCGGTTGAGGCGTGGCTGGCGACGCGCATGGCACACGTGACGAGGGCTGCGTCATGACGCGCAAGTTCGACGTGGCACAGGTGCGCGAAGACTTTCCGATCCTGCAGATGCAGGTGAATGGCAAGCCGCTCGTTTATCTGGATAGTGCGGCATCGGCGCAGAAGCCCGCCGCTGTAATCGCAGCCATGACCCAACTGATGCACACGTCTTACGCCAATGTGCATCGCGGCTTGCACGCGCTTTCGACGGCGGCGACGGAAGCTTACGAAGGGGCGCGCGAAAAGGTGAGCGCGTTCATCAATGCGCCATCCGCCGATCAGGTGATCTTTACGAGCGGCGGCACCGACTCGTTCAATCTGGTCGCAAGCGCGCTCGGACAGTCGATCGACGCGGGCGACGAAATCGTACTCTCGCAGATGGAGCACCACTCGAACATCGTGCCGTGGCATTTCTTGCGCGAGCGCAACGGGGCGGCGATCAAATGGGCGCCGATCCGCGATGACGGCTCGTTCGATCTGGCGGCGTTCGAGGCGCAGCTGTCTTCGCGCACGAAGATCGTGGCGGTGACGCACATGTCGAACGTGCTGGGTACCGTGACGCCTGCGCAGGAGATCGTGCGCATCGCCCATGCGCGCGGCATTCCGGTGTTGTTCGACGGGTGCCAGGCGTCCGTGCACCAGGCGATCGACGTGCAGGATTTGGACTGCGATTTCTATGTCGCGACCGGGCACAAGCTGTACGGGCCGACCGGCATCGGCGTGCTCTATATGAAGCGCGAGTGGACGGAGCGGTTGCCGCCGTTCAAAGGCGGCGGCGAGATGATCGACGAGGTCCATTTCGACCGCGTTACTTATGGCCGTTCGCCGCAACGGTTCGAGGCGGGGACGCCGCCGATCATTGAAGCGGTCGGATTGGGCGCCGCGATCGACTACATCCGTTCGTTCGAGCGCGGCGATTTGATTGCGCAGGAGCATGATCTGCTGACCTACGCGACGGCGCGATTCGAGGACTTGAATTGGATCCGCATTCAGGGTGAGGCGCCGGGCAAGGGCTCTATCATCTCGTTCACGATGGACGGCGCGCATGCGCACGACGTGGCGACGCTCGTCGACCGTCAAGGAGTTGCGGTGCGCGCGGGGCACCACTGCGCGCAGCCGCTAATGGAGAGGCTCGGCGTCACGGCGACGGCACGCGCGTCGTTCGCGTTCTATAACACCCGGGCCGAGGTGGACGTGCTGATCGAGGCGCTGCACAGGGCACGGGCAATCTTCGCATGAACACGCAATTGCCATTGCCGCTCGAAGGCGGGGTTTTGAAACCTGAGGAGCTGGAAGAGCTGACCCAGGCGCTCATCCGCGAGCTCAAGACCGTCTTCGATCCCGAGATTCCCGTCGACGTTTACGAGCTTGGCCTCATCTATAAGATCGACGTCTCGGACAAGAAGGACGTCACGATCGACATGACCCTAACGGCGCCGGCCTGCCCGGTCGCGGGCGAGATGCCGGGCTGGGTGAAAGACGCGGTGGCAAAGGTGCCAGGCCTCGGGGAAATCACGGTGAACATGGTCTTCGACCCGCCGTGGACGCCCGAACGCATGTCGGAAGAGGCGAAACTTGAACTCAACATGTTCTAGGCCCAGATTCATCTCATGAGCGAACCGACTCCCAGACCCCGCCGCGAACGGCAGAAGGCGCTGCGTCTGACCGACGCCGCGGCCGCGCAGGTGAAAACCGCGATGGACAAGGCCGAAAAGCCGTTCGTGGGCATCCGCGTGGGGCTCAAGAACGCGGGCTGCGCCGGCATGTCGTACACGATGGACTACGCCGAGAAGCAGAACCCGCTCGACGAGGTGGTCGAGGACAAGGGCGTGCGAATCCTGATTGACCCGAAAGCGATCCTATTCCTGATAGGCACGGAGATGGATTTCGTGCGCGACAAGCTCCAAGCGCGGTTCGTGTTCAACAACCCGAACCAGACGAGCGCGTGCGGCTGCGGCGAGTCCGTCGCGCTGAAAGCGGCTGTTCAGTAAGTGGCGGTCAGCGCAGAGTTTCGTGCGCATGTCGGCGACCTTTTCCAAGGGCTGGGCCCGATCGATATCAAGCTGATGTTCGGCGGCGCCGGGGTCTATTTCAAAGACCAAATATTTGCGCTGATCGCGGACGAGCGCATCTACTTGAAGGTCAGCGACGAGACGCGGCCCGCGTTCGAGCGCGAAGGCTCGAAGCCGTTAGCATTCGAGATGAACGGCCGTGAGGCCGTGATGACGAGTTACGTTGAGGTGCCGCCGCGGTTGCTCGACGACGCTGACGAGTTGACGAAATGGGCGCGTCACGCCTATGAAGCCGCTATCAAAGGGCGAGCAAAGAAGAAGCCTGCGCGCGAACAAGCGATGCCGCGCGACTTACCGCTTGTCGCGCGGCGCAGGTCAAAAAAAAAGTGAGGCCTGCGCCGGTTTAGCGGAGCTTTGCGGTGATCAACGCGGTTAGGACCAGCAGATCGTCCTTGGCGTAGCCGCGGAACTCGGGGGCGAGGGGGATGGTTTCCAAGGCGCTGGCGGCGGCGTGCGTTTTCTCATCGTGGATCACGTGCCAACCCGTGGTTTGGAACAAGCCCAGATAGTCCGAGTGACGCAACCGTGTGAGCGGCACGAGCGGGCTGTTGAAGAGGCGCCATTGCCTCTCGGTGAAGCGTAAGAAGTTCACGGCCGAGAGCTTGCGATCGAAATGGCGATATTGGTCGCCCAAATTTATGAAGTGCGCCGACACGGCGCCGGGTTTGGCAATTCTCGCAAACTCGCCCCAAAGTGCGGTGAGAGCCGGGCGGGGAATATACTCGAGCACGGACGTCGACGTGAAGAGGTCAACGGAGTCCGGAAGGAGGCCGCTGTTCTGCGCATCTTGAATTCGGACCTCTATACCGATCGAAGCAAGCAGCGCGATGGGATCTTCGGCGGCCGAGCGTTTGCAAAGCACATCGAGTTGCTCAACACGATCGGGTTGCGCTGCCGGGAGGAGGGCGCGCAGGGCGTTGTCGCGTGCCGCATCGGCGAACTTCGTGAGTGTCGCACGTAGCCGGTCCGCGTTTAGCAACGGCGTAATGTCGTACGTCCAGTTCCGATCCGCGCCACACAGCCAAAGACCGATCGGCACAACGGGATACCAGCCGGTGCCGAGTTCCAGCGTGGTGAACCCGCTCGTTCGTTGCCCCGGCGGCGTGGCGGCGTAGAGTTCGAAATAGCGTTGCGTCAGACGCAGGCGCATCTCAAACGAGCCGTCACTAAGGTCCAGCGACCGCGTAACGTGGCGCTGGAACTGTTCATTCCACCACTGGCTGTTCGGCAGCCACGAGATAACACGATGCGCCGCGCTTTTGATCAGCCAATGTGGCATGCAGGTATTTCGAAAAGGCCCCTGGGGTCGTTCCGGACTGTTATGGTGTCCGTGCGCGATGTGCAACATCGGCATGGCGTTGCGGTTAGCGTTTGAGGTTTAGGCTTTCGTGCTCGCCGACCGAAAGCGTACCGCCGGTGCGAACAAGGCGGCCAATGCCAGTAGCCACCGGTGCAGCGGTAGCCCGCTCCATACTCCAGTTTCGTAGCGCGACGGCGAGCTGGAGCGAGAAATCGAGAGCGCGAACACTCTCGAGCGCTGCTGCGTCGGAGCATCCGCCTTCAACACCCGGCGGGAAGCCGAATGGGTAGCGGGCGTCCAGGTTGCGGAACCAGCATTTGGCCTCTGTCCAGCTCCCGGGCGCGGTCATAGGGGCGACCGTCGGCCATTGGGCGGCCATGTGGCAGGACGAGCAGGCAGAGGCGCGTTCGTCGGCGATGCCGTTCATGCGGCCGCCGCGGCCGAAGCCCTTACCGGCCGCAAAGACGATACTTTGGCGCGGCGCACCTCCAGCTGCGGCGTCGGCGTCGCTGAGTTGAGGGTCGTTACCCCACATGAGGCCGAGCGGCGTCAACTTCGCCCAAGGATCGTCGCCGGCCATGGTGCCGTCATAGCGAAAGCTGCCGTAAACCCAGCCGGTCTTGTAGCTCGCCCGGTTTTCACGCACCGCAAGATCGATTTGGATCAGGCGCAACGATTGTGGTGTGCGCGGCGCCGGCTTTCCTGCCGCATCGGTCGATGGTGCACACGCGAGGCCGCCGCGAGCCGTCGCCGCGTGAATGTTCGCTAGCAATTCGGGTGCGCCCTTGAGCTTTGCATCATCGGCCTGCGAAGCCTCGGTGAACACGAGTTTGACGGCAACCGTGCCTTCGGGAAACGGCAAGGCATTCAGGTTCGGTTCGCGTTGGCCCTGTCCCCAAATCTTGCGGAGAACGGCACCGCCCAGGTCATTGTAGAAAGCGAGGCCCCAGTTTTGCCGGCAAGCGGCTTGCGCAGGCCCAAGTTCCCCTGGTGCGAAGTCGCGCGCGCGAGTTAGGCCGTGAATGAACTCACGGCCGGTCGCGTCAAGCCCGAGCCAAGGGACGTGATACCAGCGCCGCACATTGTTCTTTGCGAGGCGCCAATCCGAGCGGTCCTGGCCATCAAGCGCATAGGCGAGCAGAAGGCGGAGATATTGCTTGGGATCTTTGCGGAAGCTGATCGCCGTCCAGGGGTGCGCTTCGCGGCGCGCCGTTTTTGGAAAGTCGAAGCGTGGTTCGAAGACGGGACCGCGCCAATCTCCCGGTGGCCGTTCGATGCGATCAAGGGGCGCGGCTTCGGCGGTGAGGCTGCCGATTAAGAATAAGGTGGCGAGCAAGCGCTGACGCATGAACACAAGTGTTCCATGCGGCCCGCGCGCGAAGCAAGCGGCGAAGTTTGTTGCAATATCTAGAGCGGGATCGCGTTCAGCGCGGCGCCGCGCAGCCGTTCGAAGCTGCATTCGCCATGCTTGGCCATCTCAACAAGATGCTTGGCCACCTTAATCCGTTCGCACTCGGGCAGCGCGCCGCGGCGCGTTTCGATTTCCTTCACGGCGTCGTCGAAGGCTTCGCGGATCGTGCGCACGATGGCGGGCTGCAGCGTGTTGTAAGCAGTGATCGCAGAGTCGGGCATTCCTATCTCCCATGCGTGCCTGCAGATCTGTTGGTCTGCTTTTTCTTCGCCGATCAGCTTTCGCGAATCTCCGAAGCACGGCACTAATTTGCGTCAATCTACACCACATTGATTGTAGGCTCGTTCACAAATGATCGCGGGGGACGTGAGATGTGACAAGCGCACAGCGGGCGCGGTGCGCGCCTCAGTTTTGCCGCAACCGCGAACGCCGCGGCGGTCTTTTCCCGCGCTTCGGCCAATGCTACATCTCGCGCCTGCAGCAATGCCGGATGGGTGGTCGAGTGGTTTAAGGCACCGGTCTTGAAAACCGGCGAGGGGCGACCCTCCGTGAGTTCGAATCTCACCCCATCCGCCAGCCTTCTCTCGCGAAGCGAGGCTTCACAAGCCAAACGCAACATCGCAGCCACGGACGCAGATCATGCTTAAAGGCACATGCCATTGCGGTTCTCTCAGTTGGACGCTTGAAGGCGATCCGGGTTCGGTGACCGCCTGCAGCTGCACACTAGGCCGGCGCTACGGGGTGCTTTGGGCATACGATTACGAGAACGAGCGCATTCGCATTTTTGGGGCGAGAAAAACTTACACGCGGATAGGTAAGGCCGACCCGGCACTTGAGATTCATTTCTGTCCCACGTGCGGGTGCGTGTTGTGCTGGCGGGGATTGCGCTTGGAGGCGGATGGCCGGCGGCGCATCGCGGTGAATGTCCGCCTCGCACCACCGGAGGCGGTTGCCGATCGCGATCGATCACTTCGACGGGCTTGAGA
>JABFRX010000195.1 GCA_013140995.1 Alphaproteobacteria bacterium
GCTGGCGCGGGGGCTTGCGCCGTCGGTTATCAATCCCCTCCTGATCGATACACAAACCACGAACAGCTATTCGCGGCAGGCGGATGTGATCGCGCGCGTGCTGATTATTTTGTTTGTGATGGCGCCGTTCTTAGTGCAGGCCGCGGCTGCTGCCGATATGACCGCTGGCGAGCGCGAGCGTCGGTCGCTGGAACCGTTGCTTGTGCACCCAGTCGGCGCGTTCAGCATCGTCGTAGGCAAGTGGCTGGCAGCGTCGGCGGTCGGCATGGTTGGGACGGCGGCGTGCGTCGTGGGTGGGCTCTTGCTGCTCAACATGTCTGCGTTGGCGGAACTCGGCATCCGGCTGGAAACGGGGCTTGAGGCGGGGCTTTTGGTCACGCTCTACTTGATTCCGTTGACCCTTCTCGTCACAGCGATGCAGCTCGCCGTCGGCTTGTGGTCGAAGAATTTCAAGGATGCGCAGAGCTATCTGATGTTGATGTCGTTTGCGCCAGCGATCTTCGGCTTTGTCATGACGGGCGAGCGGCTCGCGAAAGCCGGGTTATGGCCGCTGGCGTGGGAGTTGAATGCGCTTGCGGGTCCCTTGCTCAACTCGACGACACCGTCGGCACCGTTCGCGACGGTTGCAGCGATCGAGCTTGCGGCGACACTTCTGCTGCTGTTCGTCTGCGCGGGACGGCTTCGGAGTGAGGCGATCTTGTCGCGCTGATGGCTGATTTCGACCAGATTGCGCGAACACACGGATCGCTGATTCGACGCATCGCTCGTTCGTACGAGGCGAACGGTGCGCGCGCAGAGGAGTTGGTGCAGGACATTCACCTGGCGCTGTGGCAGGCGTTGCCGCGGTTTCGCGGCGAAGCGTCGGTCAAGACGTTCGTAGCGCGCGTCGCGCACAACCGGGCTATCAGCCACGTCGCGCGCGAGGCGCGGGAGCCCAGAGTCGCGCCGCTTGACGAGGCGCTGCGGGCGCCGGAGGCGACGCCCGAGGAGAACGTGACGCGGACCGATCTCAGGGCGAAGCTCGAGGCAGCGGTGCAGCGGTTGCCGGTTGGCTTGAAGGTCGCGGCGACGCTCGCGCTCGAAGGGTTTTCGCCGGAGGACGTGGCTGAGGTGTTAGGCATCGGCGTGTCGGCGGCGTCGGTGCGGCTGTACCGGGCGAAAGAACAATTGAAAGAGATGTTGAAAGGGTCGGTCACATGAGCGGAGCCGATTGGAAGGAACTTGAGACGTTGTGGCGCGACTTGCCGGAGCGTGCCGCGCCTGCCGTCGCGGAACTCAAGCGGATGAAACGTTGGCGCTGGGCATCGCGCGCGCTCATCGTGGGCGATATCGTAATGACGGTGGTCGGATTGGGCATCGGTGTTTGGCTCGTCAGCCGGGGCGATTTGTTTGCCGTGGTGATGGGCGTTGCTACGCTGGCTTTTGTGCCGGTGGCGGCCGGGCTGTCGTTTTGGGCGCGATGGGTTCGGACCGAGGCGTCTGAGGCACCGGTGCAAGAGGCGCTTGATCTTGCGGTCAAGAATGCGCGGGTTAGCGTGCGGCTAGGGACGGCGTCGATGTGGACAGTGTTTCTGGGTATTCTATTCACCGCCATCCTCGCGTTTGCGCGAGCGTTTGGCGATCTTGTTGCAACAGACAAGATTCAGGGTGTTCTGCTTGCTATCGGTGCGGCTCAGGTGTGGCTCGCGCTCGTTCTGGGTGCGTCCATCGTTTACTACGGACGGCGGCGTGCCGACCTGGCGCGGCTTGAGCGGCTTCGGGATGCGTTCCGGGAGCAAGTTTGACGTCAGAAAGCGGGGTGTGATCGGCCCGCTTCCGCCGCATCTTGCGTTCACAATCGAGGACGCATCAGATGTTGCACATGAACGGAACAAAGACCTACGCCGCCGAAGCCGCTCGTCACCGCGCGTTCGAAACGCGCGATGCGGGAGCGGAAGGGCATTTCATTATCGCGGTGAAAACGACAGGGATTTACTGCCGGCCAGGGTGTCCGGCGCGGCCGCCGAAGCGGGAGAACGTAGAGTTCTTCGATACCACGGGAGAGGCGCGGGGCGCGGGCTATCGCGCATGTCTGCGGTGTAAACCCGATGAACCGGCGCAAGGAGCACGCGTCGCGAAGATGATCACCGAGGCTTGCCGCAAGCTCGAGCGGGACGAAAATATCCCGAGCGTGGCGGCGCTCGCGATTGCAGCGGGGTTTAGCGAAGGACGGTTTCATCGACTTTTCAAGCAGGCGACGGGCCTGTCGCCGAAGCAGTATGCGTTGGCGAAGCGGGTGGAGAAGTTTCGCGATCGGCTGAAGGGCGGCGAGACGGTGACCGCGGCCCTCTATGACGCCGGTTTCAATGCGTCGAGCCGCGCCTACGAGGCTGGGCGGCGATTGGGGGCAAAGCCCCGCGACGTGAAGTCGGGCGGCGTGGCGCTCACGCTCAAAGCCGCGGTCGCGCGGTGCTCGCTTGGGTTTGTTGGCATTGCGATGAGCGAGCGTGGCTTGTGTGCGCTTGCTTTCGGTGACAGTGCGAAGGCTGCGCGCGAGGCGGTGCAGGCGCGGTTCCCGAAGGCGCGGCTTGTCGATGCCGATGGCTCGTTGTCGGCGGCGCTTGCGCGCGTTGTTGCGCTGGTAGAAGAGCCGGCTGGAGCGTTCGACTTGCCGCTCGATATTCGTGGGACGGCGTTTCAAGAACGCGTGTGGCAGGCATTACGCAAGATTCCTGCGGGCGAGACGCGCAGCTATAGCGCCATCGCGCGGGCCATCGGCAAGCCGACGGCGCAACGGGCGGTGGCGCAGGCGTGCGGTGCGAACAAGATCGCTGTGGCGATCCCTTGTCATCGCGTGGTCGCGAGTGATGGGGGTGTCGGCGGGTATGCTTTCGGCGTCAAGCGTAAGAAGGTTCTGCTCGATAAGGAAGCGGCGGAATGACGGCCCTTCGGAAGGTTGCCGCTGTCGAGAGCGGCGCAGCGGTGCGGCTGCAGAACGCCGATTGGGTAGCGGTTGCCGACGCGCTGCATGCGCGGGGTTATGCGACGCTTTCCAGCGTGCTCGACCCGTCCAAGTGCCAAGCGGTTCGCGAACTGTACGAGCGCCCGGCGTTATTTCGAAGCCGGGTGGTGATGGCGCGGCATGGCTTTGGGCAAGGCGAGTATCAGTATTTTTCCTATCCCTTGTCGGTCGAGATCGATGCGTTGCGCCACGATTTCTATCGCCCGCTCGCGCCGGTCGCGAACATTTGGGCTGAGCGGTTGGGATCGGACAGGCGTTACCCGGCGGAGCTCGACGACTATCTGGCGCGGTGTCATCACCAAGGTCAGAAGCGGCCGACGCCGTTGCTGCTCAAGTACGGGCCGGGCGACTACAACCGGCAGCATCAGGACTTATATGGTGGCGAGCAGTTTCCGTTGCAGGCGGCGGTGTTGCTGAGCGCGCCGGGCTCGGACTTTGCGGGCGGCGAGTTCGTGCTCACCGAGACTGCGCCGCGGCGTCAGACGCGGGCCGAGGTCGTGCCGCTTACCCAAGGCGATGTGGTGATCTTCGCCGTGAACCACCGGCCGGTACCTTCAGCGAAGGGATTCTCGCGGGTCGCGATGCGCCACGGCGTGAGTACCGTGCGGGTCGGCTTGCGCATGACGCTCGGCATTATTTTTCACGACGCGGCGTGACAGTTATTGCAGGCTTGCGTCCACCACGACGCGTTGCAGCGTCGCGCAGTAGGCGCGCAGGTCTTGGCGTTCGGCCCAGGTGCGCAAGCCGTCGCTCATCGTGTTGTTGAAGGCGACGTATTCGTCTTGGCTGATCGTGCCAGCCTTGCGGGCTTCGGCGAGTTTGCGGGTGATGTCTTGCGCTTTCATGCCGGCCTCGTCGGGCGTGCGGCAGGCCATGCGGACCGGCTTCGAGGCACCGGCCGATTGCTTTGGCGCTGAGTCGCCGCAGGCGGCGAGGGTGATGGCGGACACGATGCAAATAACGATACGGAACATCGCACTATGATTTCAGGGCGATGGCTTCAGCGTCAATGGGGTGGCTTTACGGGTAGTTGTGTTTGGGTATTGTGCGCGGCAACGCTGGAGGGGATTTGATGCGTGTTTTGGCTCACCTCGCATTTGTGGTTGGAACGGCTGCGTTCGGCGCGTTCCAGGCCGCCGCGGACGTTCCGCCACCTTACGATCTGTACGGGATCGGCGCGACGATGGTGGATCGCGAACCGTTCCCAGTGATCGGGAAGGTCGACAAAGGCGGTCCGGCGGCGTTGGCCGGCGTGAAAGCCGGCGATCAGGTTCTAGCGCTCAACGGCACGTATTCGGCGACGCCTGCGCCCCTCTATTTCTTCGCGCGTGGGCTGGAGGGGCCGAAGGACAGCGTGGCCGAGGTGATCGTGCTTCGCAACGAGGCGGAGGTTTTGGTCATCAAGGTCAAGCGGACCGTGAGCGAGGGCCATTGACGATGTGGATCGAGAACCGACTGTCGAAGATGCTGGGCGTCGACTACCCGATCGTGCAGGCGCCGATGGGGTGGATTGCGCGGTCGCAGCTTGCGTCCGCCGTTTCGAACGCGGGGGGCCTTGGGATCATCGAGACTTCGTCGGGCGAGCTTGATGCCGTGCGCGAAGAGATCAAGAAGATGAAGCGGCTCACTGCGAAGCCGTTCGGCGTGAATATCGCGCTTGCGTTCGTGCGTGATCCGAACATCGTGAAGTTCGTTGACGATGCGGTCGCCAAGGAGGGCGTAAAGTTCGTGACGACGTCGGCTGGCGATCCGTCGAAGTTTTGCCGTGAGCTGAAAGCGCTGGGGCTTACCGTGTTTCACGTCGTTCCAACGTTGAAGGCCGCGTTGAAAGCGGTTGAGGCTGGCGTCGATGGGCTTGTCGTCGAGGGTGGCGAGGGTGGCGGGTTCAAGAATCCGCAGTCCGTGATGACGATGGTGCTGCTGCCGCTTGTGCGCGAAAAGGTCGACGTGCCGATTATTGCCGCCGGCGGGATCACCTGCGGGCGGACGATGGCGGCGTCGTTCGCGCTTGGCGCGGAGGGCGTGCAGATGGGGACTCGGATGGTGTCGGCCGCCGAGTCGCCGGTGCATCAGAACTGGAAGCAGGCGATTATCGACGCGGAAGACACGAGCACCGTGTTCCTGAACCAGTTTTCGCGACCGGCGCTTCGTGCGTTGCGCACTGAGAAGACATCGCGGCTCGAACGCGAGCTTGTGCCGGGGTATCAAGGACCGCCCGTGATGGCGGAGTTCGGCCGCGCAAAGGACCTCTATTTCGGCGGCGATATGGAGGCGTCGATCGCGCTTTCCGGCCAGGTCGCGGGACGGATCGACAGCGTCAAGCCAGTCAAGCAGATCATCGACGAGACGGTGGCGGAGTTCCACGAAACCTTGGCCACGCTTGGGCGGCGGTACGCGTCGGCTTAAGGTGGCGACACGATTAGACAGGACACTTCAATGCTCGCACCCGCTTCCGTTTCCGACTATCGCGAACTGGCGCGGCGGCGGTTGCCGCGGTTGATGTTCGATTATGTGGACGGCGGGGCGTTCGACGAGGCGACGCTGCGGGCCAATCGGGACGATCTCGGTAAGTTGACCTTGAAGCAGAAGGTCTTGCGCGATGTGTCGTCGCTCGACACGTCCACCACGTTGTTCGGGCAGCGGCTGGAGTTGCCGTTGATTCTGGCGCCTGTGGGGTTTGCCGGGATGATGGCGCGGCGGGCGGAGGCGCAGGCAGCGCGGGCGGCGGAGAAGGCGGGGGTGCCGTACACGCTCTCGACGGTCGGGATTTGCCCGATCGAAGAGGTCGCGCGAGCGACGACGAAGCCGTTCTGGTTTCAACTCTACATGATGCGCGATCGCGGGGTAGTGAAGGAGATTCTGGCGCGGGCGGCGGCTGCGAATTGCGGGGCGCTGGTGTTCACCGTGGATTTGCCGGTGCTGGGGACGCGCTATCGCGATATTCGCAACGGCATGGGCGTGCAGTTGCCGTTGCTCTCGAAGCTCAGGCTGGCAGCGAACTTTGCGTCGCGACCTGGGTGGATTTACGACGTCGGCGTGAAGGGGCAGCCTCTGACGTTCGGCAATCTTGCGGGGGTCGTGAAGGATGCGAAGTCGCTCGGTGCATTACTTCAATGGACGACGACGGCGCTCGATCCTTCCGTCACCTGGAAAGACCTTGAATGGGTGCGCGGGCTTTGGAAAGGGCCGCTGATCCTGAAAGGCGTGCTCGACGCCGAGGACGCGAAGGAAGCGGTGGCGACCGGTGCGGACGGGCTTGTCGTGTCGAACCATGGCGGGCGGCAGCTCGATGCGGCGCGGTCGTCGATTTCAGTGCTACCGAAGATTGTCGATGCGGTGGGCACGAAGACGACGGTATTGATGGACGGCGGCATTCGCTCAGGTCAGGACGTGACGCGGGCGCTCGCGCTTGGGGCTAAGGCCTGCATGATCGGGCGGGCGTGGGTCTACGGCGTCGCGGCGAAAGGCGAGAAGGGCGTCACCGCTGTCCTTGAGACGATGAAGCGCGAGTTGCGCACGAGCATGGCGCTCGTCGGAAAGTCGAAGATTGCGGACATCGATGCGTCCGTCGTCGAGGCTTAAGCGATCGGCTTTGATGCTGCGAACTCGCGGCGCATTTCGGCGAACGCGATCAGCTTGTCTTCGACGCGACGGTTGATCGTGTCCTTCGGGTAGCGGCCGTCGGCGGCGCGCTCGCCGGCGGCGACGCCGGTCAGGAGCGCGATGCCTTCGTCGATCGTGGCAACCGAAAAGACGTGGAACTTGCCGGCAGCTACCGCCTCGACGATGGCGCGGTCGAGCATCAGGTGTTGTTCGTTTGCTCTCGGGATCATGACGCCGTGCGTGCCGTCGAGGCCCCGCGTCTTGCAGAGCGCGAAGAAGCCTTTGATTTTGTCGTTCACGCCGCCAATGGCTTGGATTTCGCCGCGCTGGTTGACGGAGCCGGTGACAGCAAAGCCTTGGCGGATCGGCACATCGGAGAGAGCGGAGAGTAGGGCGTAGAGTTCGGTGGACGAAGCGCTGTCGCCGTCGACGCCGCCGTAGGATTGTTCGAAGGCGATGCTCGCGTGCAGCGACGGCGGGCGGTCGAGCGCGTAGCGGGATGCGAGATATGAACTCAGGATCAAGACACCTTTCGAGTGCAACGGGCCACCTAAGGCCACCTCGCGCTCGATGTCGATGACTTGGCCGGTGCCGACGCGGACGCGGGCTGTGATGCGGCTGGGTTTGCCGAAGGCGTAACCGCCCAAGGACATTACCGAGAGGCCGTTTATCTGGCCGACTTTGGCGCCGGCGGTGTCGACGAGCATGATCTCGCGTTCGATCATCTCTTGGCCGCGCAGGCTGACGCGGTCGTGGCGGCGTTCCCAGGCGGCGCTGGCGCGGTCGATGTCCGCTGCGTCGATGACTTTGTGACCCGCCTCGCCGGCCCAGAAATCGGCCTCGCGCAAATGATCGGCGAGGTTGCCGATGCGCAGCGAGAGTTTCTTCGCGTCCTCGGCTTCGCGGGCGAGTTCTTCGACGACGAGGGCGACGGCTGCAGGCGAGAGCGGGCGCAGGCCTTCGCGCCTGGCGATCGAGCCGATCAGTTTGGCGTAGTCGTTCGCGGTCGCGTCCGTCCAGTCGACCGTGTCCTCGAAATCGACGGCGATCTTGAAGAGTTCGGCGAAGTCAGGGTCGCCTTCGAAGAGCGCGTAGTAGAGTTGTCGGTCGCCGAATAGGATTACCTTGGTCGAAAGCGGGATCGGGTCGGGCTTCAAGCCTTGCATCGACATGATCGACATGCGGTCGGTGGGCCCCTCGATCGTGATCGTGCGCGCGCGCAGACAGCGCTTGAGCATCTCCCAGGCGTAGGGTTCGAGCAGAAGGCGGCGCGCGTCGATCAGCAGATACCCGCCGTTTGCGAGGTGCAGGCTACCGGGTCGGATCAGCGTGAAGTCCGTGAACAGCGCGCCCATCTGGGCTTGCTGCTCGATGCGGCCAATCAGATTGCCGATTGACGGGTTATCTTCGACGACGACCGGTGCGCAAGTTTTCGTTCCGTCGCCGACGAACAGGTTCACGCGGAAGCGGCGGAAGCGCGGATCGTTTTCGGTGATCGTTTCGGCGGGCTGCATAAGCTGAGGCGGACCGTCGTCGCGTTTTATGTGACCGGCGGCGCGGAAGAGGCCGACGTGTTTGATGAGTTCGGCGGTGGTCGTTTCGACGTGGGCGTGTACCTCGGGCAAGTCCGCCACGCTCGCGGCAACGTCTTTCATCACGTCGGTGACGGCGAGGCGCGCGTATTCGCGGTCGAGGTCGGTGACGCGCTGGCGGCGTTCGCGTTCCCAGCCGGGCAGGCGTTCGATCAGGACGGCGAGGTCTTGTTGGAGCGCTTCGATCTTTTCGATGATCGCCTTGCGCTCCGGTTCGGGCAGGACGTTGAAGGCCTCGGGCGGCATGACGCCGTCCTTGGCGAGCGGTGCGAACGTGAAGCCTGCTTGCGTGCGCATCAGCGTGATGCCTTGGCCGCGGGCCTTTTCGTTCAACGCTTCGAAGGCTTGTTCCTGGTCGTTGTTGACGGCGTCGAGGGCGGTGCGGCGGCGGGCCTGATATTCCGCGCTTTCGAATACCGAGGGGATGAGCGCGAACAACTCGTCGATTGCTTCGTCCATCGCCGCCTTGAACTTTGCGGCGCGTCCCGGTGGAAGCGACAGCGCGCGTGGGCGGTCGGGCTGGTCGATATTCCCGACGTAGATCCAGTCGGCGGGGACCGGCAGTTTCTTCGCGTACGCCTCGATCATGCCGCGCACCGTGCCGTGGCGAGCCGTGCCGCGTTCGCCCAGCACGAACAGGTTGAAGCCGGGCTTGTCGATGCGGGCGCCGAGGTCGAGCGCCTCAAGCGCTCGGCTTTGGCCGATCAGGCCGTCGAACGGGGCCAAGTCGGCCGTCGTTTTGAATTTGAACGCCTTCGGATCGCATACGCGGCGCAAACGGGCCGGGGCCAAGCGCATCGGGTGGCTGGCGAGGTCGGCAGGCTTGTCCGGCATGTGAGTGTCCTTGGTGTGGTCAAGGTGAATAGAGGGCCGCTTTTCGCGGTGCAACAGGCGCCCATTTCCACGGCCGAAGTGGGGTGATTGAACACTGGCGCCAAGGGCGGTGGTGACTATAGTGGCGGCCCCGGGGACCGCTTCGCACTTTCAGCCACAACAATCGTTGCGGCCTCGGTCTCGAGGGAGACGTTTTCGCGCGATGAGTATCGACGCACTAGACGCGCCGGCCAAGCGTTCACGGCCGGGGATGAAGCCGACGGATATTTCGAACCCCGACTATTTCCACAAAGTCGTCGATTGCCAGTGGGCGTGTCCCGCTCACACGCCGGTGCCGGAATACATCCGGTTGATTGCGGCGGGGCGCTATGCCGACGCCTATATGGTCAATTGGAAGTCGAACGTGTTTCCGGGCGTGCTGGGCCGCACCTGCGACCGGCCGTGCGAGCCGGCGTGCCGGCGCGGGCGCGTCGAGGCGGAACCGGTCGCGATCTGCCGCTTGAAGCGCGTCGCTGCCGACAACAAGGGCGACATTCTCGACCGGCTGCCGAAGCCTGCGACGACGAAGAATGGCAAGCGCATTGCGTTGATCGGCGGGGGCCCAGCGTCGCTGACCGTTGCGCGCGATCTGCTGCCGCTCGGTTATCACGTCGTGATCTACGATCAGGATCCGGCGGCCGGCGGCATGATGCGGACGCAGATCCCGAAGTTTCGATTGCCGGAGAAGGTGCTCGACGAAGAGGTTGGGTTCATCACGGACTTGCAGCCCGAGCTTCGCATGGGCAAACGCGTCGATAGTTTGAAGGCGGTGCTCGCGGAAGGCTTCGATGCGGTCTTCGTCGGCTGCGGGGCGCCGCGCGGGCGCAATCTCGAGATACCGGGCCGCGAAGAGGCGAAGGCCAATGTCCATATCGGTATCGATTGGCTGTCGTCGGTATCGTTCGGACACGTGGACAAGATCGGCAAGCGCGTGATCGTGCTCGGCGGCGGCAACACGGCGATGGACTGCTGCCGGACGTCGCGGCGCTTAGGCGGCGACGACGTGAAGGTCGTCGTGCGGTCCGGCTTTGAGGAAATGAAAGCGTCGCCTTGGGAGAAAGAGGATTCGATGCGGGAGGGCATCCCGATCCACAATTTCCTCGTGCCTAAGGAGTTCACGCACAAAGCCGGCAAGCTGACCGGCGTAATGTTCGAGAAGGTGAAGGCGGAGTTCGACGCGAAGGGTAAGCGCAGTCTGGTGCCGTCGGGCGAGCCTGATGTGCATTTCGAATGCGACGACGTGCTAGTCGCTGTGGGCCAGGAGAATGCGTTCCCCTGGATCGAGCGCGACGTTGGCATCGAGTTCGACAAATGGGGCATGCCGAAGGTCGACGAGGTGACCTATCAGTCGTCGAACCCTCGCGTTTTTTTCGGGGGCGACGCCGCGTTCGGGCCGAAGAACATCATCTGGGCCGTCGCGCACGGGCATGGGGCCGCGATTTCGATCGATCAGTTCGTGCACGGCAAGCCGGTCGGCGACCGGCCGCCCCCGCTCGTCAATCTGTTGAGCCAAAAGATGGGCATTCACGAGTGGTCGTACGACAACGACATCGCGAACGACCTTCGTTACAAGGTGCCGCATCTGCCGAACGAAGTGGCGCTGAAAGACGTGAAGGCGGAAGTCGAACTCGGGTTCGACCGCGAGCTCGGCTACAAGGAGACACAGCGCTGTCTGAATTGCGACGTGCAGACAGTGTTTCAGGCCAAGCTTTGTATCGAATGCGATGCGTGCGTCGATATCTGCCCGCTTGACTGCATCACGTTCACGGAGAACGGCGAGGAGGCGGAGCTGCGGACGCGGCTGACAGCGCCGGCGAAGAACGGAACCCAAGACCTTTATGTCGGCGACGGGCTGAAGACCGGCCGCGTGATGGTGAAGGACGAGGACCTTTGCTTGCACTGCGGTTTCTGTGCCGAACGCTGCCCGACCGGCGCGTGGGATATGCAAAGATTCCTTCTTGAAACTGCACAGGCAGGCGAGAAATGCCAAAGCCGATAGAGGCGACGAACGACTTCGTCGTCAAATTCGCGAACACGAACGGTTCCGGCTCTGCGAGCGCGAACGAGTTGTTCGCCCGCGCCATTCTGCGCATGGGCGTGCCGATCGCGGTGCGCAACATTTTCCCGTCGAACATTCAGGGACTGCCGACGTGGTACGAAGTGCGCGTGTCGGGTGAGGGATGGATCGGGCGGCGCGGCGGCGTCGATCTGATGGTCGCGATGAATGGACAGACCTGGGATAAGGACGTCAAGGAGATCGAGTCCGGCGGGTATCTGTTCTACGACTCCACGAAGCCGATGACGGCGTCGAAGTTTAGGTCCGATATCAACGTCGTCAACATGCCGCTAACGGAGATGGCGAACAGCCGCTACGATATTCCGCGCGACCGGCAGCTCTTGAAGAACATGATCTATATCGGTGCGATCGGCGAATTGCTCGACATGGATCACGAGGAGATGGTCAAGCTCGTCGGCGAGCAGTATGCGGGCAAGGACCGGCTGATCAAACCGAACGTCGAGGCGTTGGGTTTGGGCCGCGACTATGTGCGCGAGCATTTGAAGGGCAAGTGCGGGCTTAGCGTGAAGCGGTCCGACAAGGTCGGCGACAAGATATTCATCGCGGGCAACGATGCTGCGGCGCTGGGTGCGGTGTACGGTGGGGCAACGGTTGCGGCATGGTACCCGATCACGCCATCGACGTCGGTTGCGGAGGCGTTCGCGGCGCACTGCAAGCGTTTGCGCGTCGATCCGGAAACGAAGAAAAGCCTCTATGCGATCATTCAGTCGGAGGACGAACTCTCGGCGATCGGTTCGGTGATCGGCGCGGCTTGGAACGGCGCGCGTGCGTTTACCGCGACGTCGGGGCCGGGTATTTCGCTGATGCAGGAGTTTTTGGGGCTCGCCTATTCGGCCGAGATTCCGGCGGTGATCTTCGACATTCAGCGTGGAGGTCCGTCGACGGGCATGCCGACGCGCACACAGCAATCGGACTTGACGCTCTGCGCCTATTCCAGCCACGGCGACACGAAGCATGTGATGATCTTCCCGGCGGACCCGCACGAGGCGTTCGAGTTCGGGGCGCTGTCGTTCGACCTGGCCGACCGGCTGCAGACGCCGATCTTCGTCATGCTCGATCTCGATATCGGCATGAACGATTGGCTGGTGAAACCGTTCAAGTGGGACGACACGCGCCAGTACGATCGGGGCAAGGTCGTGACCTACGAAGAGCTTGAGGCGGGTAAGGAATTCTGGCGCTACATGGACGTCGACGGCGACGCGATCTGCTATCGCACGATCCCGGGTGTGCACCCGACGAAGGGCGCTTATTTTACGCGCGGCTCGTCGCGCAATAAATTTGCGAAATATTCGGAGGAAGGTTCCGACTACGTCGAGAACATGACTCGGCTGCTCCGCAAGTTCGAAACGGCGAAGAAGTACGTGCCGGGGCCGGTGATCGGGCAGGCAAAGCAACCGACGCGGTACGGCGCGATCTACTTCGGGTCTACGTCAGCCGCGATGGACGAGGCGATGGACGCGCTTGAGAAACAGGGCATCCACCTCGACACGTTGCGCATCCGAGCGTTTCCGTTCGCCGACAGCATTATCGACTTCATCAACGCGCACGATCAGGTGTTCGTCATTGAGCAGAACCGCGACGCGCAAATGCGCGCGCTGCTCGTCAACGAGGGCGCGATCGATCCGGCGCGCTTTATCTCGATCCTGCATTACGACGGCACGCCCATCACGGCGCGCTTCATCACCAAGGAAATTTCCGAGCGGCTCAAGGCCTTCGGCAAGCCGGCTCGTACGAAGGTTGCGTCATGACGTATCTCGCCAAACCGAAGTTCCGCCATCCCTCGCTCGAGAAGAACGAGCGTGGGTTTACGCGGCGGGACTATGAGGGTTCGATTTCCACGCTGTGCGCGGGATGCGGGCACGACTCGATTTCGGCCGCGATCATCCAGGCCTGCTTCGAGCTCAACATCGAGCCGCACAGGATCGCGAAGATGTCGGGCATCGGCTGCTCGTCGAAGACGCCGGACTATTTCTTGGGCCAAAGCCACGGCTTCAACAGCGTACACGGGCGGATGCCGTCGGTGCTGACCGGCGCCAATCTCGCAAACAAAAACCTGATCTATTTGGGCGTGTCCGGTGACGGCGACTCGGCCTCGATCGGGCTCGGGCAGTTCGTTCACTGCGTGCGGCGCGGCGTGAACATGACCTACATCACCGAGAACAACGGCGTCTACGGGTTGACCAAAGGACAGTTCTCGGCGACCGCCGACCGCGGGTCGAAGTCGAAGGCCGGCGGCACGAACACGGACTCGCCGATCGACCTCGTCAGCATGGCGTTGCTTGCCGGGGCGACGTTCGTGGGGCGGTCGTTTTCCGGCGACAAGCCGCAGCTGGTGCCGCTGATCAAGGCCGCGTTGTCGCACAGCGGGCCTGCGTTCATCGATGTCATTTCGCCCTGTGTAGCGTTCAACAATCATGCCGGTTCGACAAAGAGTTTCGATTTCGTGCGCGATCACAACGATGCGGTGAACCGGCTCGATTTCTTCGAAGGACGCGAGGAGATCGTGACCGATTACAAGCCCGGGACCGTGCAGGACGTGGAGCAGCATGACGGCTCGATCATCCGCCTCCACAAAATTGCCGACAGTTACGACCCGACGAACAAGGTCGCGGCGATGAACTATCTGGCCACGCATCACGAGAAGGGCGAGGTCGTAACGGGCCTGCTCTACCTCGATCCGAACCCGAAGGATATGCACCAGCTCCTGCGCACCATCGACGTGCCATTGAATCGGCTGGGCGTGAAGGATCTGTGTCCGGGTTCGAAGGCGCTTGAGACGATCAACGACGAGTATCGCTGATGAGCCGCCTTCAAGGGAAACGCGCGATCGTAACGGGCGCCGGTTCCGGCATCGGGCGGGCGACGTCGAAGCTCTACGCGCGTGAAGGCGCGGCGGTGCTTTGCGTCGACAAGACCGAGGCCGTGCACGAAACGGCCGAGGAGATTACGAAGGCGGGTGGTAAGGCGCTTGCCATGACGGCGGACGTGGGCGTTGAGGATCAGGTGCAGGGCTATATCGGCCGGGCGATCAGCGCGTTCGGCGGAGTCGATGTGCTCTACGCCAATGCCGGCATTTCGGGCGGCTATGTGCCGATCGTCGATCAGACGGTGGAGCAGTGGCAGGAAATTCTGCGCGTGAATCTGATCGGGCCGTTCCTCGCGATCAAGCGCGTGGTGCCGCTGATGGTAGCGCAGAAGAAGGGATCGATCATCTGTACTGCATCGGTCGCGGGCATCCGCGCGAATGCGGGGCCGACGCCCTACTCGGCGTCGAAGGCGGGCGTGATTTCGCTCGTGCAGGTGACGGCCAACGAACTCTACGGAACCGGCGTGCGCGTGAACGCGATTTGTCCGGGGCTGATCGAGACGGGGATGACGAAGCCGATCTTCGACGGCGCGCGGGCGCGTGGGAACGAGGGGCGGATCGGGCAACTGAATCCGACGGCGCGGTACGGGCATCCGGAGGAGATTGCCGCAATGGCGCTGTTCCTCGCGTCGGATGAAGCGAGCTATGTCAATGGACAGGCGTTCCCGGTCGATGGAGGGCTAACGTCGACGCTGCCGTTTGTGGCGCGCCGAAACTGAGAAAAAGCGGCCGGAATTGAGCGATTTTCGGTCGCCTCCCGGCTGGTCGGTGTGACAATATCCGGCGCCGATAACCGCACGCTGGGGGCCTCTCACATCATGTTCGATCCGCAACGTCTGAAGAAACACGTCGACGGCAATTGGGACGATGCGATCGTTCCTTCGCTGGTCGACTACATCAAGATTCCGAACAAGTCGCCGGCTTACGACGCGGAGTGGGAGAAGCACGGCTATATGGACGACGCGGTCAGGCTGATGGAGGCTTGGGCGCGCTCGCGCGTTTCGTCGTTTCCGGGCGCGACGCTTGAAGTCGTGAAGTTGAAGGGGCGTACGCCTGTCATCTTCATCGAAGTGCCAGGGCAGGGCGAAGATACGGTTTTGCTCTACGGGCATCTCGACAAGCAGCCGGAGATGAAGGGCTGGTGGGAGGGTTTCGGGCCTTGGACACCGGTGATCAAGGATCAGAAGCTCTACGGGCGCGGCGGGGCGGACGACGGTTATGCGATGTATGGGTCGCTCGCCGCGTTGCAGGCGCTGAAGGATCAAGGCGTGCCCCATGCGCGCTGCGTGATTTTGATAGAGGCGTGCGAGGAGTCGGGCTCTTACGACCTGCCGTTCTATATCGACCATTTGGCGGAGCGGATCGGCAAGCCGTCGCTGGTCGTTTGCTTGGATTCTGGTTGCGGGAACTACGATCAGCTGTGGCTGACCACGTCGTTGCGGGGCAACGGCGTCGGCACGATGACGGTTAAAGTGCTGACCGAGGGCGTGCACTCGGGCGATGCGTCGGGGATCGTGCCGTCGAGTTTCCGGATCGCACGGCAGTTGCTGTCGCGGATTGAGGACGAGGCGACGGGCAAGATTCTGCCGAAGGACCTTTACGTGAAAGTTCCCGCGCAGCGCATCGCGCAGGCGAAGAAGTCGGCGAAGGTGCTGGGGCCGGAGGTGTTCGCGAAGATGCCGTTTGCGGGCGGCACGCTGCCGATGGCCAAGCAACTCTCCGAACTCGTGCTCAATCGGACGTGGCGGCCAACGCTTTCGATCATCGGGGCGGACGGACTCACGCCGTCGGCGAACGCGGGCAACGTGCTGTTGCCGTACACGACCCTGAAGCTCTCGTTCCGTTGGCCGCCGACGCTCGACGCGAAAAAGGCGATCGCGCGGGTGACGGAGATTCTGACCAAGAAGCCGCCTTACAACGCCGAAGTGTCGGTCGAGTTCGATCGTGGCGGTGCCGGATGGAATGCGCCGGCGCTCGCGCCGTGGCTTGAGAAATCGGTCGCGAAGGCATCGCAAATGGCGTTCGGCAAGCCTGTCGTTTACATGGGTGAGGGCGGCACGATCCCGTTCATGGGCATGCTCGGCGAAAAATTCCCGGAGACGCAGTTCGTGATTACAGGTGTGCTTGGGCCGCACTCGAACGCGCACGGGCCGAACGAGTTCCTGCATATTCCGACGGGCAAAAAAGTGACGATGGCGATCGCGCAGATCGTAGCGGATCATTTCGTTCGCGGGGATACGAAGAAGTCTGCGCGGAAGGCGCCCCGAAAGAAGAAGTGAGGTACTACTTGTCGTTGCTCGGTTGGTTTGCGAGCGATTTCTTCGCGGCGGTGCCGTCACCGGTCGGCACTAGGCCCATTGCTTCTGAGCAAGGACGCCGATGGCGATCCGAAGGTCACTTCGAAGGTCGGCGCCCTTCACTTTCAAGTCTACTTTTACAACTGTAAGAACGGCCGTTGCGCAGAGATTCAGTTTTCCAAGGGCTTCGACGTGCCCGACGGTGTGACGGTCGAAAAGCTCAATGAATGGAACCGCGATTTCCGCTTTGGGCGCGCATTCGCCGACAAGGAGAACGATCCTTGGGTTCAGATGGACGTCGATCTTGAGCGTGGCGGTACCATCGAGTCAGTCGCAAACAATCTCGAAACATGGATCGTTATCGTCGAGACGTTCGCCGAGACGCTGGGTTGGGCCGGGGACGCCGACGAACCGACGACGTAGCCTTGTTTGTTCCGGAACGAGGTAAAGCGTATCTTCGGCTCAGGAGGTGCTGTCATGCACAATTTCATGCAACTTGAATTGCGTACGAAGCTTTTCTTGGCGTCATTGTCGTTGTTGGCCGTGGGCGGCGGGCTCGCGTTGCAGTTCGGCTGATCGTCTATCTGTAGCCGCGCACCGGCCGTGTGCGATCGATGCGGGGTTGGCCCGGGGGCTGGCCGGTCGCCGGGCTTGGGTGGCCGTCGAGGCGCATGTTGAACAGGAAATAGGTCGGAACGCAGAAGCCGACCTCGGCTTGCTGGAGCGCGCGGATCGCGGCGCCGTTGATCTTGTCCGGCGTCGAGAGGTTTACGCGGCGACCGTTCTTGGTGTTGCCGTAGTCGCGGGCGCCGATCTTGTCGTAGTTCGGAAACTTTTGGCAGATGTAGTCTTCGCGGCAGGTGCGGCTCGGCGAGCAGGTGTCGAGCGTGCCGCGTACCACGCGCGCCTCCAGGCAGGCGCCGGAATTGCCGGTGGCCGCGCACAGGTCGAAGCCGTTGCCGCCTTGGTTTGCGCAGAGATGCGGCGGCACGCGCAGTCCTGGGTTTACATCGGTGAAGTTTTCTTCGGCCAACGTGCAGTCGCGGCTGGCACGGCCGAGCGGGGCGCCCGATTGCGGTAGCACGCATCTGAGGCCGCTGAGCTCGCCGCGGCCGTAGGCTGAGCCGCCGAACTTCCATTTGTCTTGGAACGCGAACAGATTGTAGGCGGGGATCGGGCCGCGATCGCGCGGGATGGCAGCGGCGTCGCTCACTTCACCCTTCCAGCAGACGGCACCTGCGGAGGCTTGACGGCCAGCGATCACACATTCGCCGAAGAGCACGGGTTCGGCACGCGACGTCACCGTGCGTTGGCAGACCGCGCCGTTTACGCAGACGGGAGCACCAGCGAATGCGGCGGGTGTGGTGCACATCTCGCCGACCGTCGCTGACTTGAAGGCTGGGGCCAAGCCGGGCGGTGTCCATACTGCGGCGGAGAAGGCGGAGTGCGGGCGGAACGTGTTCGGCTTCGCGCCCGCTGCCAGCGCTTCGACGTAGGCCTGGCGGCGCGCAATCTCCGCATAGGCATGCGGCGATAGCGGTAGCTGTTGGCGGTTGAACTGGTGCGAGGTGCGGTCGTCGGCGTAGCCCAGCATGTGGAAGCCTGCCGTGCCGCTCGTCTGATGGCAGCCCATGCAGGTGAGATTGTTTAGGCGTTCCACGAGTGCGTCGTGCGACTTGATGTATTTGAGACCGCGGATGTTGATCGATTCCAGCAGCGCGCGCTTGCCCGCGAACACGGCTGAATAGGGTTTGTTCGCCAGCCGCGCGCGGCCCAGCGTCGACCAAGAGACCGCGAATTTGGCCAGGAATGCGGGGGCGAAATCGACGACGAGGGTGCCGTTGTCGAGTTTTGCGAGGTTCGTACCTTGCTTCAGGAACGCAACGAAGCGATCGAGCAGCTCGGGATTGCGTTGAACCGCGAGAACGTCCGGCGTGTTTTCGAGGGTGACGGGGGCAAGGCGTCCGGCTTCAGCGCGGAAGATGCGCTGCATATACATCGCCTGGCCGCCGAAATCGTGCATGTAGCCGGAGGTGAAGCGCAGCGATTGGAAGTTCAGCTCGATCTGCTTGAGCGCGAGATCGCGTAGAGCACCATTCTTCAGGCTCGCTGCAGTTTGGTTGCCCCGCCAGCGGCGCGCGAAGGCACTGCAATCCGGTTGCTTCGGGTAGACGCGCACGACGTTCAGGAAGAACGGCAGGGACGAGCTTGAGTTTTGCGTGCGGTAGGCGAGGCGGTAGATGAAGCGAACCTCGCCGCAGCTTGCGGGGTCCATGTCGGCGCGGTCCATGCGGTTGACGATTGCGATCAGCTTCATGGCGCCGAACGGCGAGGCTAGCCAGCGCTGGTCGAAATGGCGCGGTTCGTCGCCGTCGTTTTCGATCGTGTAGGGATACTGCGAGTTGTTCGACAGGTGGCGGATGAAGTAGCCGCCCTTCGTGTCGTTCGCGGAGCGTTTGCCGCGGTCTTCGAAGTTGCGGATCAGGCGCACCATTTCCGGGATGTCGCCCATGCCAACTGGGATAACTTGCGGCAGTTGGTCGGTGCGCCCGTCGTGCGGGAGCGGGCGGCCGACCGTATCGGCGAGGCTCTTGTAGAAGGCGTTGCGGGCGTAGAGATCGCTGGTGGCCGAGGTGCGCGGGCCGCCCAGTTGTTCGCCGAGCGTGAAGCCGCCGTTCTCAAGTGCATTCAGCGTCGGGATGTCGAGCACGTTGACGGTTGCGGGTTCGGCTGCGGCGGTGTGCGCGATCAGAGCCGCCGCACATGCGATCATCCAACGCATTCGTTTCCCCATCACGTCCTAGAGCGCGAGCATGTGGCCTTCTTCGGGCTTGGCCTTGCCCTCCAGCATAGCACGGTAGACGCGCTCGACATCGCTGCTACCGCGGCTCTCTATCACCTTCATCCAACCGTCGACGGAGGCGTTGAAGGCGGTCCAGGCGGAGGCTAGGTGCTTGTCCAGGCCGCCGGGGCCCCAGTCTTGGTTGCGCTTCTTGATGCGGTCGGGGGCGAAGAAGCGTTGCGGCTTGGGGCCGGGAAGGTCGCCCGTCTGACCCATGTGGTCCCAGTGCGTGGCGCCGACGGCGCAGCTGTATTTCAGGTCGTTCGCCCAATGCTTGTGGACGGCAAGGCGCACCTCGCCGCTGCCCGCCATATCGACGAAGACGGCGGCCTTGTCGTGCTGGCTTTGCGCGATGGCGTCGTAGGCGACGACGCGGTCGTAGTACTTCGTCCGTTCGACAAAGCTCGTGTTCGGCTTTGAGGTGAGGCCGGTGACGGTCACTTGGCCGCGGCGGTTCTGATGCAGCAGATACGCGAGGCCAAGTGAGGTTTTGCTGGATGCGCTCGACAACACAACGTCGCGGGCGCCGAAGAAGTCGTTGTCGGCGAGCAGGTCTTCGATCAGAAACGAGGTCATGAACAGCGGGCGTAGCAACGCTTGTTGCGCTTCGCGGGTTTTGTTGTAGGCGGGATCGGCGCCGACGCGGCTGTAGTGGTTATAGACTGATGCCATCTTCTGGCGGTGTGCGGCGGCGTCGAAGAAGCCTTGTGGGGTGGCGCGCGCCGGTTCGACGACCACATGCGTCGACATTGGGAAGTAGCCATAGACTCGTTCGCCCGCTTTCACGCCATCGGCTTGCGACTCAACGACGTCGCCGAAGCCCCAGACCGGCACGCGGCCCCACCCTTCGGGCGCGGGGAAGAAGTTCCAGTACATCATCATGTCGCCGAACGCGCCGTAGGTGACGTTGTTCGCGGTGAAGGCGAAGTGGCCCACCTTGATCAGCGCTTGGCCGGGTTTCACCGTCACCGGCGTTTCGACGAACTTCGTCTCGTGCAGGTTCTTGCGGCTGACGAGGAAATCGGTGGAGGTGGTCATGGGTGCCTCTCTTTAAGGTCAATCGTGGTCGGCTCGGCCGGATCGCATGCGCTTGACGCTGCCGCGGCGCTTCTTGGTGTCCACGCGCTCTGCCTTTGCGGCGCGGGACGGTTTCGTCTTCTTACGTGGCTTGGGGACGTGGGTCGCTTCTTTGATCAAGGCGACGAGGCGGGCCAGCGCGTCGGACCGGTTGCGATCCTGTGTGCGGTGGGTCTGGGCTTCGATGACGATGACGCCGTCCTTGGTCAGCCGCCGCCCTGCGAGTTGCTGCAGGCGAATTGAAACGTCTGTCGGCAGGTTCGGCGAAAGGCGCGCGTCGAAGCGCAGCTCGACGGCTGTCGAGAGCTTGTTCACGTTCTGCCCGCCGGGGCCAGAGGCGCGGACGAACGTCTCCGTGAGTTCGTCCTCGGCGATCGAGATTGTGTCGGTGATTTTTATCATTTGAGGGGCCACGAATAGCGCCGATTGCGCCCGGCGCAAAGGCTTGGCACAGTCCGCCGCGAAATTGAGGATTTGCGTCATGTCGTTCCGGTTTGCCGCAGTTGCGGCTGTTGTTGCCGTGCTTGCGGGTGGCGCGGTTGCCGCGTCGAAGCTTCGCCTTTCGATCGCGACCGGCGGAACCGGGGGCGTCTATTACCCCTATGGCGGGGGTCTCGCGCGCGTGCTGACGCAGAAGGTGACGGGGTTTCAAGTGACGGCGGAGGTTACCGGCGGGTCGGTCGACAATATCAAGCTTGTCACTGCGGGTGATGCGGACATCGGGATGTCGACGATCGACTCGGCGGTCGATGGGTTGAAGGGTGTTGGCGCTTACAAGGATACGGGGCCGCAGAAGATCGCGACGGTCGCCGTGCTTTACGACAGCTTCGTGCACATCGTGGCCCGCGCGGACGCCAAGATTGCGAAGGTCACCGACATGAGGGGCAAGCGTGTGTCGGTGGGGTCTGCGGGCTCGAGCACCGAGGCGATCGCGGATCGCATGCTCGAAGCGGGCGGGTTGAACCCGATGACGGATGTCGTGCGGGACAATTTGAGCGTGGCGGAGTCCGTCGGCGCACTCAAAGACGGCAAGATCCACGCGATGTTCTGGATTGGCGGGTTGCCGACGTCGGCCATCACCGATCTGGTTACCACGGGGAACGTGAAGGTCGTGTTCGTGCCGGCGGCGGATTTGATTGCGCCATTGCACAAGAAGTATCCAGGGCTCTATCGCACTTTCACGCTGCCGAAGGCGGTGTATGCGGGCGTGCCTAAGGATGTGCCAGGGGTTGGGATTTCCAATATCGTGTTTGTCGCTGCCGATATGAAGGCCGAGACGGTGACGAAGATTCTCGCCGGCGTGTTCGACAATCTGGCCGAGGTTCAGAAAATTCATCCGGAAGCGAAGACGTTGACGCTCGCCGGCGCGGCGGCCAAGACGGCGGTGCCGTTTCATCCGGCGGCGCTCGCGTTCTACAAAGCGCGCGGCGTGGTGAAGTGAGGAGCAGGCGGGACGCCCGCGCTCCCAGACTTTCATGACTGGCGCTCCAACCGACGAACAACCGACACGCCGGCTTTCGACGGCGATGAGTTGGATCGCGGGCGTACTGGCGTTCGTGCTGGCCGCGCTTGCGCTTTATTGGACGCAGTATTCGATCGGGACCACCGGTTACCGCGCGGCGTTCTTGGGACTCGTGCTCGCGCTTTCGTTTTTGCTTTATCCGGCTTGGCAAAAGGGGCGGTGGCGCGATCGGGTTTGGATCGCCGATTGGGTGTTGATCGCGATCGGTACCGCGGCGCTCGTTTATCTGGCGACGCATATCGAGGAGGTGAAGACGCGGGCGACGCGGCCGCTTGAGCTTGAGGTTTGGCTTGGGATCGGGCTGATCGCTTGTATCTTGGAGGCCACCCGGCGGACGACGGGGTGGGCTTTGCCGCTGATCACCGCCGTGTTCCTCGTCTACGCTTATGCGGGGCCTTATTTTCCGGAGCCGTTTGCGCATCGGGGCAAGTCGATCGAGCGGATCGTGGGGCAGAATTATCTGACGCTGGAAGGCATCTTCTCGACGCCGCTGGATGTGGCCGCGACGTTCATCGTGTTGTTCACGATCTATGGCGCGGTACTCGCGAAGAGCGGCGCGGGGACGTTCTTCATCGAGTGGGCGTTCGCTTTGTTCGGCAAGCGGCCAAGCGCTTCGGCGCCGGGCCGCGCGACGGTGGCGTCGGGCTTTTTGCTCGGTACGGTGTCCGGTAGCGGGGTCGCCACGACGGTGACGCTGGCGACGCTGGCGTGGCCGATGTTGAAGCGTTCCGGCTATCCACCGAACGTTGCGGGTGGGTTGTTGTCCGCGGCGGGGATCGGCGCGCTGTTGTCACCGCCGACTCTGGGGGCGGCCGCGTTCATTATCGCGGAGTATCTTGAGGTTACGTATCTCGACGTTCTCGTGATGGCGGCGCTTCCGACGCTGCTCTACTACCTGTCGTGTTGGCTGATGGTGGAGGCGGATGCGCGGCGGCTTGGCGTGACGCCCGTGCGCACCAGCGAGGCGAGCGCGTGGGCGCTTGCGCGCGCCCAAGGCTATCACTTCATCTCGTTGGGCGCGATTGCGGTGCTGCTCGTCACCGGCATGAGCGCGTTCATGGCGGTGTTTTGGTCGATCGCGCTGGCGTGGGCCTTGAGCCTCTTGCGCGCGAATACGCGGCTTTCGCTGATCGAAGGCGCTGCGGTTGGTGTCGTGTTCGCGCTTCTTGCTTGGGCTATCGGCGAGCGCTTGTCGGCGGCGGTGTTCATCGGCTTGGGCACCGCCACGCTTTATTCCGCGGCGATGTGGATTGGCGCCAGGCGCGAAGGCGGTGCCGCCGGGCCTGGCGCGACCGCCGCGGTCGAGGCGCTGATCGACGGCGCGAAGAACGTCGTCGGCGTGGCCGCGACGTGCGCGTGCGCGGGGATCATCGTTTCGGTGATCACGCTGACGGGGCTCGGCCTCAACATCTCAGGGCTGATTGTCGCGTTTGGCGGGGGAAATCTGTTTCTCACGATCCTGATGGCGGCGCTCGCGATGTGGGTGCTGGGCACGGCGGTACCGGTGACGGCGTCCTACATCATCGCCGCCGTGATGCTGGTGCCTGCGTTGGAGGCGGCGGGCGTCGCCGCGCCGGCAGCGCATATGTTCCTGTTCTACTACGCGGTGCTCGCCGACGTTTCACCGCCTACCGCGCTTGCGCCGTTTGCGGCAGCGGCGATCACGCGTGGCGAGTCGTTTGCCACCATGATGCAGGCGTGGAAGTACTGTCTGCCCGCGTTCCTCGTGCCGTTCATGTTCTGCCTATCGCCGGACGGTGTGGGTCTTTTGCTCATGGGCGACCCCGTGTCGATCGCGTGGACATTCGCGACCGCTTGCATTGCCGTGACCGCGCTCGCCGCGGCGTTCGGCGGCTGGATTATCGCCGCGGCGAATTTGAGCGAGCGCGTGGTTGCGGGCGCTGCGGGCCTCGCGCTGTTCTATGCCGACCCCTGGTTCGACGCGGCGGGCTTGGCGCTCGCCGCCGTCGCGGTTGTCGCGCATGTGGCGCGCGTGAAAGGTTGGATCAAGCAGCACGCCGAAGTCGACGATGAAGAAGACGGCGAAGGGGGACGCTCATGACGAAGCCGGCCGGCATTTCGGCGATCGAACTCAGTCTGCGAGAGGTTGGGCAAATCTTCGAAACCCTCGACCCATATCCGTTTCTCGAACGGGATTTGGATAAGGATGCGGAGGAGTTCATCGTTGGATGGGCGCGCGAACTGCCCCGCGATCATACACTGAGGATTGTCGTACACTTGCCCGCGGCGGAGGCGCAGTCGCGCGCGGCCGCCGATCTTGAGGGCGGCATGACGCGCTTCTTCAGGCACCGGGCCGAGGCGATCGGACGCGACCTGCGCGAGCTGTTCCGCATTGGGCGTATGTCGCTCTTGATCGGTGTTGCCGTTCTCCTCGTGTGCGTGGCCGCGGCGCAGGAGGTCGAGTTCATAGCTGGCGATGGGCCGCTTGCGAGCGTTGTGGGCGAAAGTCTCATCATCCTCGGGTGGGTGGCGAACTGGCGACCGCTCGAAATCTTCCTCTACGAGTGGTGGCCGATCGCGCGCCGGCGCAATCTCTACCGGCGCCTGAGCACAGCAAAGGTCGAGGTGAAGCAAAACTGAGACTGGCTGGCGGGCGTACTTCCAGCCGCGCTTGCGCCTCGTCCGCCGCAATAGGAGGTTCCGCAATGGCTTTGTTTCCGCCGAGCACGAATGCCGACTACACCGGTGCCCCAGCCGCCGTGTGGTTCTTGGTGTTGGCCGCGCTTCTCGGACTTGTACCCGGCTGCATCGACTTCTTCCTGCCCGACGGCGGGGCGGGCGTGATCGCGGGGATCGACCTCTCGACGCGGGGTGAGACGATCATCCGCATCTTCGCCTGGTTCGGCGCGCTGCAGATCGCGATGGCGCTGTTGCTTCTCACGATCGCCGCGCGCTATCGCACGCTCGTACCGCTCGGGCTCGTCACGATCATTATTTCGCGTGGGCTGATGAGCCACGACGCCTGGCTCGGCAAAGGGGCGGACATCGTGAACCGCCCACCGGAGAATTACGGAAGCCCCGTCGCCGTGGTGTTGGCGCTGGTGTTTTTGGTTCTGGCGCTCAGGCGGCGGACTTAAGACATCACCGCCGCGTCAGTTCCAGCGGGCCGCCTTTTTCGATGGCGCGTTGATGGGCGGGGCGGTCGTGCAAACGCTTCAGCAAGCCGGCCAGGTTTGGATAGTCTTTCAAGCGGCCGCCGCGGTCGGCGATTTCGAGGATGAACGACATTTGGATGTCGGCGGCGGTGAAGTCTTTGCCTGCGAAATAGTCGTGCTTTCCGATCGTCTCTTCCATGTAGGCCAGGTGATTGGCGATCTCGCTTTCGATGCGCGGCTTTAGCGGTGCGCCGCCTTCGCCCAGCATGCCCACGTAGAGCGCCAGCATGAACGGCAGCATCGCGGAGCCCTCCGCGAAGTGCATCCAATGCGTGTGTGCGACCCAGTTTGGCGCGCTGTCGGCCGGCCAGAATTTGCCTTTGCCGTAGGTCTTCGTCAGGTACTCGATGATCGCGCCGGACTCGGCGACGGTTTGCGTGCCGTCGGTGATCACCGGCGATTTGCCGAGCGGGTGGATTTTCTTCAGCTCCGGCGGCGCGAGGCGTGTGGTCGCGTCGCGTTTGTGGTGCACGATCTCGTAGGGCGTTCCCAGTTCTTCGAGCAGCCACAGAACGCGGTGCGAGCGGGAGTTGTTCAGGTGGTGGAGTTTGATCATCGTGGGCGGCTCCGTGCGGTGGGTTGGTCTCTTCAACTATACCGCCCCCACCGCGGGGCGGTCGAAATTTCGGAAGCCGTAGGCTGGAGAAATCTCGGGTGGGGGGACCAGAGCTTCCGAGGCTCGCCCCCCACCCCATCAATTCTTCCCAACAATCCTGTTGGTTTGGATTGAAATTGTCGTCGATCGAAAGAGCCACCAATGGATGGCTATCAACAAGCTGGTACAAAGACCTGCCAACCCAATCAGATCGCTATGCCAACCATACACGCCGTCGAGTTGAAGGAAGAACCCCAACAGCAAGGCGGCTAATCCGTGTCTGGCGTCATATCGGTTTGTTACGATCTCGCGAGCAATCACAGGGTTATGATCCCAGGTGGTAGCGGCATACCTAGCGATTGAAGCGTCTTTGTTGAGCACCAGGGCATACGCCAACAAGGATGCCCCGATCATGTCCGAGATAAGCCCAACCGCACTCGCGTTCACTCAAACCTCCCGGTTGTCAAAATCGGTTGTCGGGTTCACTTGCAATCGACTGACGCGGTCACGCTCCTTTGCGAATGCGTTCTGCGGTCACGCTGTCGCGTTCGAGTTGGTGCGACATACCTTCGATTTGAATCAGCGCTTGTACCTTGGTCGTCTTCGATGTTGCGCCGATACCAACGGCTTGGGCGAGCGCGATAGCCTCGTTTTTTTTGACGGCTTTGTCTGCCCGGATTTTCTTCATGACATCCGTGGTTCCGGCGATATCTCCCAGAACAGCGCGCAATTGCGTCGCGTATGACTCGATAAGCGCGGTCGCAACTACCTCCGGTTTTTTTGTAGACGCTTTCTTCGCCACCTTTTTCTTTTTTGGTTTGAGCTTGGCGAGCGCTGCGACCAGTTCATTCGGCTCGCTTTCGGAAAACCGATCGAGCGTCTCAACCAATGCATCGACTATTGCGACATCTGGCGGTGATGCTTGACGACGGATCTCATCAACGGCGAGGCGCAAGTTGGCGATACTCATGGCTTACATCCTCTTTTCAATTTCGGCGCCAATCTCGTTGATCGTTCGCCGAATCGCACCTGTTTCCAGGTAAGGTATCGTGCTTTCCGCGGCTTTTTGCATCGGCTGAGATCGTGGGAGTTCAGCGGAAAGGAGCAGTTGGCCTGGCGCGATCAGAGCGCGTAAATCCGCATCAGCCCCAACAACGGTCTTCAGTTTTGCGGCTGCGTCCTCTTGCAGAGCGACTTGGGCGGCAATCCCGCCGGTTAGAGTCGGAAGCACGCCTAACACTTGAAGGTGCGGACACAGCCTTACTGGGTTCGCTCCACCGAGTTGTCCGCGCTTCATCGTACTGACTCTTCGCAGGAACAGAGCGACTGCCTCAATTGAGCGAGTGTCGGATGCAGTTGGGATGATCAAATGCGTGGCCGCGACGAGGGCATTCACAGACCCGAGGGTGAGACGTGGGCCGGTGTCGATGATGACGAGATCAAAGTTGTTTTCGAACGCGGGCGAGCGCAATCGCTTCAGCAAGCGAAATCGCACATCATCCGGAGATGAGTTGGTGAGCCACGCGAACTGTTCGCGTGTTTCGAAGTCATCAAATCCGTACGTCGCCGGAAAGAACGAGAGATTCGGCAGTGCTGAGCTGCCGGATACCCGAAGCGCGAAGGCTTCATCGTCGGAAACATCGGCTCTAAGGAGCGCATCCGCGTGACTGCGTGGGTTTAACGGACCGATGGCACCCATCGCGCTTAACGTCATGCGGCTTAGCGAACCTTGGTAGTCCAGATCGATAAGGAGTACGCGCTTATTCGATAGGGCTTGAGTGGCGGGATAGTTGTTGCGCCGCGCGAAGTAGGCGGCGAGATTTGCAGCCACCATAGTTTTCGCGACGCCGCCTTTCAGGTTAGCGACCAGCAATATGGGGAGCTTCCCGCGCTGGGTCGCCAGTGTTGCATCTGCCGTAGCTATCTCTCTGAGCCAGACTTGAACGGACTCTGGCGGGATATCTGGTGCGCACTGGCTGACTTGGTTTGAGATCGGTTGTCGCACTTGGCCTTCCAAATCGGCAATCAAGCGCCCTTTCTCTGCGAGGTCGTTGTTGGCGTCTTGCAAGCGCGCGAGGAGTGGTTTGCGCCCTGAGAAGAGTCCGTAGCGGTAGCCGGCGGCGAGGCAACCACCTGTAAATGCAAGCGCAGTCAAGACGACGTTCAGGTCGCCAACGGTATCGGTCAAGCTCATGGATCGCCCCAAGAGTTGGCATCGCACTTGGCCTTGATGCTAGGCGTGCTCGTGCGAGGTTTGCCACAGGTTTTTGCAGAGAAACGAATTTAGCCGACAGGTTGTCGTGCCCTTGCGACCGCAGCTACTGCGTTGGGACCACCTTGTCCAACCACGCGCTGATTTCCGCCGGTGGAGCAGCCTTGTTTCTTCGCAGGTCGTAGGTTGTCGTTTTTTCAAGGCGGACGTGACAGGCGGTGAAGGCGTGGCGTTGGGTCCGGCTGTTGTCTAGGAGGATTGCGGCGTCCGCGACGTCGAGCGCCGCGGCGACTGCTTTTTGGGTTCGAGGGAAGCGTTCAATGAGTTTCTTCTCATCCACGGCGTGCCCGCCGGCCTGCACGCGCGTGGCGACGCGCGCAATCGAGACTTGCGCGCTCGATAAGCCGACGAAGAACAGAACGACGAAGTAGCCGGCCTTTTGCATCTCGCGGATCAAGTCGATCTTTGAAGCGATCGTTCCATCCGGTTGAGCGCGCCAGTCGGAAAACACCGTTTCCATCGCGAACGGTACGCCGCGCAGCATGGCTTGTGCGACGAAGGCTTGCACGCCGCGCTGGGCGACCTCCATCCAGCTCGCATCGTTGTCCCTCAGCTCCGCTGCCCAAGCGGGTAGGGCGCCTTCGTGGCCTTCGGGCAGGATCGACATCATCATGCGGTCGGCGTTGACGAGCGGGATGCGAAAGTCGTCCGCCAGCCGCTTGTACCACAGCGTCGATTTGCCGGAACCGTTGTGACCGGCGAGCACGACGCCCATCGGTTTGCCTGATTCGGATTGCGCTTGCTTCACGCCGTCTACGACGGCAAACAAGCTTGTCATAACTTGACGAACTTGCCGCTCTCGAATCGGCCGCGCTCACTTTTGCCGCCAAGTTGGCGGATCAGGAGGTTCGGGTTCTTTGGGTCCGCCGCGTAGAGAGGCATGCCTGCTTTGTGTTTCAGCTTCACGCCGGGCGTGACGATCGCCGTGAGCGCGCGGTCGAGAGCGTCGGTGCCTTGGCGGATGCTCGCTTTGACGACGGCGGCCGAAGGTGCTTCGCCGGTGACCGTCACCACGCCGAACTGAACAGTCTTGAGGGGCTTTGGGCCGAATTTTTTGGCATGGTTGGCGCTCAGCGCACCGACCGTGCGCTTGTGGAGTTTGCGGGCCTTCGATTCTTTCGCGTCGCCGCCGTTGATCGTCATTTTCGCCATCAGATAAATAGTAGGCCGTTGGACCTTCGAATTCCAGGTTAACCGCCCGTGCTACAGCTTTGCTGCGCTTTAGGAAGTTCCGTATTTGTTCTAACGCCTCTTGCTTGGGTCAGCAACATGAAATCTCGCACTTCAGCGAAGTCGCCTGTCGCTCGTGTCAAGGCGAAGGAATTGCTGAAGCGACTCGGCCGCTTGCGCGGGCGGCTGCCTGCCGGGTTCAAGTTCGATCGGCTGGATGCGAACAAGCGGTCGTCTCGCTCCACCAACCGATCGACGGTGTGAGGTTTGTGAATCGCTCCAGGCGCTGTTGCCCCCCGAGCCTTCTCGCACTTCGTGCTCGAACGTTCGACCGCTCCGCGGTGGGGGCGGTATTTTTTTCTGCTTTGATCACTCCACCAGCTTTAGGTCCTGCAGGCAGTAGTTCATGCCGCCGGTGAGCATTTGCTTCAGGGTAGCTTGCATCGTCTGCTTCTGTTCGGGGGTCATGGCGTCGAAGGTTTCGACGTCTTCAAAGCCTTGGGCTTCATTCATCGTGCTTTTTTCGGGGTTCCAGAACGAGCGGTCGCGGATGCGTGCGCTGCAGCCTTCGATTTCTTCGAACGTGCGGCCGTCCAGCAGCGAGACGCGTAGCGCCAGGAAGAAATTCGCGCGGCCGCCTTGCGTCAGCAGCCCGACACCTTCGACGAATTGGTTCGTTCCGGCGACGCCTTGGCGCATCGGCCACACCACGACGTAAGCGTCGAGCGGTTGACCGTCCGCGGGCTTTGCGTTCGTGCGCATCGTGTCTTCGACGTCGGGGTTGTCGAACGGATTGTCCAGCGCCGGTGCGATGCTGCGCTGCTGGAACGTGACTGGTTTCAGTTCATAGCGGGCTTTCAGGCCTTCGCTCAGTGTGTTGGCGATGTGCGCGTCGATCGCCCAGTCGGGGACTGCATGGGCTGTGTCTTTGTTCGAGAATACCATGAAGCCGATGTGCCTCATGTTCACCTTGTCGCCGGTGTCGGCGACGATGCCGACGGTCTTGATCGGTGGGCGATCGGCCGCGTGTGCGGCGAGGCTTGTCAGCGACAAAAGTGCTGCGGCGAATAGGCCTATGCGGTGGCGGCTCAGGCGCATAGGGCGCGTCTCCGGTTGGCGGGCTGGAGAATAGCCGAACTTTGGCCGGATGTGTCGATCAGCGGCCTTGATATTTTGAGGCTTGTTCGTTATTTGTTCCGGGGATGAGCAAGCATCGTTTCAGTTTGTCGATTTCCCGCATTCGCGCGTGCGCGGCAGCGTCCTTCTGCAAACGGGCTGCTAACGCATACATAACGCATCGCGAACGGATATTTTCGCGGAGATCAGCCGTTCTAACGCATATAACGGATACGATTTTCGCGTTTTCGGGGGTTGAGCGGGCGAAAGGTGTTTTGCTGCCGTGGGTTAGTGGCTGTTTGCGCCCTGCACGTGGGACATTTGGGATTGGTGTCCCGCTGTCCCGGGTGCCTCACGATCCGCTTGGCCCGCCTTCGCCCGAAGACGGGCTACGGCGGGTAAACTGGTGCCGCCTGCGTGACTCGAACACGCGACCCCCGCATTACGAA
>JABFRX010000092.1 GCA_013140995.1 Alphaproteobacteria bacterium
GGGCGTTGATATCGTTCTTGGCGATGATCCCGATCTTGAACTTTTTCGTGCCGCTGTTCGGGGCTGCGATGATGACGCACGAGTTCAACAAGTTGGTGCGGAGTTCGTGATGCGTAGGCTCGCCGTTATTCTGCCCATGCTGGCGATAGCAGGTTGTCAAACGATGGGGCTTGGCGGCGGCGAGACGGGCGAACCTGCCGCCGTTTCCGTTCCTGCGCCAACTGCGTCGCCCGCTCCCAGCATTGCGCCTGCGTCGAATGCCGGGCTTGCCGGCATGACGAGCGACGCGCTACGCGCGGCTTGGGGCGAGCCTTCTTTGAAGCGCGCCGAGACGGGCGCGGAGATGTGGCAGTACGGCGGACAAGGAACCTGCACGCTTCTCGTCTACTTCTATGCGAGTGCGTCAAGTGTGATGACCGTCACGCATGCGGAGGCTGTGCCCGGCGGCAGCGACGAGACCGTCGTCGCCAACTGCGCGAAATCGGCGGGCAAGCCGCCGCTGAAGCCAATCAGCTAAAGCGGATTGTCGTACGGCGCGAAGTCGTTGCGCCCTTCGGTTTCGCGATGATGCTTGAGCGCCCAATGCACACTTGGGAAGGCGAGATCGCGCCAAGGAATCTCCTCCCAAGCGAATAGCTTTGTCTCCAAACTCTCCGTGCCCGGAGCAAAATCGCCGGTTGCAAGGCGCGCCCGGAAGATCAACTGAACCTGGGAGATACGCGCGACCGAATAGACGGCGAGAAGGCGGTCGATCTCGATTTTCGCAGTCGCTTCTTCCCAGGCTTCGCGCATGGTGCCTTGGACCGGCGTTTCTTGCTCTTCCATGTAACCGGCCGGAATCGTCCAGAATCCGCCACGGGGCTCGATTGCGCGGCGGCAGAGCAGAATTCGTCCGTGCCAGGAGCATACCGCGCCGACCACGATCTTCGGGTTCACGTAATGGACGTGACCGCACTTCGCGCACACGTCGCGCTCCATGTTGTCGCCGCTGGGCACGCGCCGGACAAACTCGCAGCATGTGCGTGGCACGGGAGGCGGAGAAAGTCTTTCGCGCATCAGGTTAGATTCCAAAATCGCCAGTGCATGAGCCCGCCCGGTCACTTCCGGCCGTTGGATGAATATGGTACGGACACGGACGATTTTTTCGCGCACGCCGTCCGGCGATTATTCCATCGGAATCTACGAATGGCAAAGAGCTTCGAACTGGCGACATCGCTCAGCCATCTGCTGAGGCGCGCGCAGCAGTTTGCGATGGACCTTTACGACGACGAAACCGAAACGGAGGCGTTGACGGCGCGGCAACTCGCGGTCTTGTACGCAGTCGATCAGAACGACGGCGTGACGCAAACGAGGCTGGTGGCGCAGACGGGGATCGACCGCTCGACGCTCGCCGACATGATCGATCGTTTGGTGAAACGCGAATTGATCACCCGCAAGCGGACGGACGAAGACCAGCGCGCGAACTCCGTTAAAGTCACCGCGACGGGCCGCCGTGCGCTCAAAGCGGCGCAACCGGCCATGCAACGGGCCGAGGCGGCGTTGTTGGAAACTTTGCCGGCGCGGAATCGCGCGGAGTTCGTGAAAAGCTTGAATTTGCTTGCGCAGGCGTACGCCGAAAAACAAGCCCAAGAGCAGAATGGTGCGAAGAAGCGGCGCGCTCGGCGCTAGGGATTCTCGCTGCGTTCGGCGAGGCGTTCCGCCCGCTTCATAGCGCGCCAGCTCAAAACACTCAGCGTGACGAGTGCGACGAAGCTGATGCCGTAAGCCGGCCATACGAAGGCCGCGTAGCCGCCCATGTCCCAAAACGTGTTCATGCGGGCAATGCCTCCAAGCCTAGGCGGATCGTGCGCAGGCGGCGCTGGGCCACTTCTATGCGCATGCGCACGAGCAGCAGCGCGATGTAGAGCACAGTGTAAGCAAGCGCCATGATCAGCAGCGGCGTTAGCATGGCGGCCGGCATCGCGGGGCCGTCCGTGCGCAGGACGGACGCGGTTTGGTGGAGCGTGTTCCACCAATCGACAGAAAACTTGATGATCGGAATGTTGATGGCGCCGACGAGAGCCAGGATGCGCGCGGCGCGTGCCGCGCGCGTGGGTTCCTCAATCGCGCTCCAGAGCACGATGTAGCCGAGATAGAGGAAGAAGAGGATCAGCACCGAGGTCAGGCGCGCGTCCCAGACCCACCATGTGCCCCACATCGGCTGGCCCCAGAGCATGCCGGTGATGAGGGCGAGTGCGGTGAAGACGGCCCCTATGGGCGCGGATGCCTTTGCGGCAACGTCGGCGAGGGGGTGTTTCCAGATGAACGCAGCCGCGCTTGCCATCGCCATCGAAGCGTAGACAAACATCGACATCCAGGCGGCCGGTACGTGAACGTACATGATCCGCTGCGCTTCGCCTTGCTGGTAGTCGGGCGGCGCGACGAAGAGGCCGAGATAGAGCCCGGTCAGCGCGAGCGCTATGGCTGCGGCAAACGTCCACGGCGTGAGCGTGCGTGCGAGGCGGCCGAAGCGTTGCGGGTTTGCGTAGGCTTGCATGCGATCCAATCTAGTTGTGCGGGCTTGCGGCGGCCACGGCTAGTCCTCGTTGAGACGCAATGCCGCGGCGGCGGCGATCGGCCCTACGACCAAGGCGAGCAGCGAACAGGCCGTTAGAAACATCAGGGGTTGGCCGGTTGCGGTGCCGGCTTGCGCGCCAGCGACCGCACTCGCGCCGAAGATCAGGAACGGGATGTTTAGCGGCAACACCAAAATCGCGAGAACGATGCCGCCGCGTTGCACGCTGGCGCCTAGGGCGGCTGCCGCGGTGCCGATGGCACTTAGACCGATCGTTCCTATGAGTAAGGAAAGCGCGAGCATCGGGATGGCGGACGTGCTCAAGCTGAGCATCGGCGCCAGGATCGGCGCGAGCAGGCTGATAATCAGACCGGATGTGATCCAGTGTGCGCCGATCTTCGCGAGGGCCACCAACTCCATCGGTAGCGGCGAGAGACGCAAGAGATCGAGCGTGCCGTCCTCGACGTCGGGTTGGATGACGCGCTCGAGGCCGAGGAGCGTTGCGAGCAGCGCTGCTATCCAGAAGAGGCCCGGGGCCACGGATCTCAGCGCGGCGGATTCGGGGCCGAGCCCCAGCGGGGTCAGTATGACGATCAACGCGAAGAACGCAGCCGACAGCGCCGCGCCGCCGCTTGAGCGCAGGCCCAACAGCACGTCATGCCAGAGCAGCGCGCGGAACGTCATCATGCGCGCGGCCCCAGGTGGATCGAGCGCGGGTCGCCCAAGAACGGTTCGTGGCTCGCGGCGATGATGATGCCGCCGCCTTCCAAGTGCTCTTCGGCGGCCGCGTTTAGGCGCATCTTCGATGCTACGTCGAGCGCAACGAGCGGTTCGTCGAGCAGCCAGAGATCGCGCTTTTGCAGCGAGAGGCGAGCGAGCGCCAAGCGGTGGCGCTGTCCGGCCGATAGCATACCGCCGCTGTGGTCGGCGAGCGGGCACAATGCCCAGTCGTCCAGCGCTTTGCCAACGGCGTTTTTTGGCGCGCCGAGAAGGGCTGCGTGGAATTCCAACGTTTCGCGCACCCGCATCTGCGAGCGCACGATGCCGACATGGCTAACAAAGTGGAAGGCGCGATCGCGCGTTTCGTCCGTGAGCGGTTGATCGTTTTCACCCAACATGCGCAGGCGACCCGACATGAGGCCCAGCAAGCCTGCGATCACGCGTAGGAGCGTCGTCTTCCCGCTCCCGTTCGGACCGTGGAGGATCATCGCCTGGCCCGCAGCCAGTTCGAAACTCACGTGGCGAAAGATCATACGCTCGCCACGGTATGCCGCCAGACTTTCGGCAATCACGCGCATCAGATGTCCGCGAACGAGCCGCCGCGGCCCTTGCCCGACGCAAAGCGTGCGGCACCCGCGTTCGCCCCGCCGCCGACAAGCGACGCGACGCCGTGCTCGAATTCGTTCGTCATCGCTTGCGCGTAGTTCAGATCCCATTGTTGGTAGGCCGACAGACGATCGTGGCGCATGCAGGTTTGCGGGAAAGCGGCAAGCTGTGCGGCGAGGGCCTCCGCGGCTTGGCGCGCTGTGCCTTTGGCCACTACGCGATTGACGAGGCCCATGGCGAGCGCTTCGGCAGCGCCGACGCCACGGCCGGTCAAGATCAGGTCCATCGCGTGACCCATGCCGATCAGCCGCGGCAGGCGTACTGTCCCCCCATCAATCAGCGGGACGCCCCAGCGGCGGCAGAAGACGCCGAGTACCGACTCCTCCTCCGCGACACGCATGTCGCACCAAAGGGCAAGTTCGAGGCCGCCTGCAACGGCGGGACCTGCAATCGCCGCGATCACCGGTTTCGACAGCAGGAAGCGGCTGGGACCCATGGGGCCTTGGTCTTTCAAAATCTCCAAGCCTTCTTTGGGGGATTCGGTGCGATTGCCCTTGTTTTCGGCAATCGCCTTCAAGTCAGCGCCGGCACAGAACGCCCCGTACTCGCCGTAGAAAACCGCCACGGCAGCGTTTGGGTCGCGGTCGAAGGCAAGGAAGGCCTCCGACAGGGCTTCCGCCGTCGGGCGATCTACCGCGTTGCGCCGGTCAGGGCGCGACAAAATTACCGTCGTGACCGCGCCGTTCTTTTCGCTGCGTACCGCTGGAGCCGTCATGGGTGCATCGCTCAAATCAACCTGACTTTATCTAGCTTGTACCGTAGCGGCGCGAAGAAAAAGTCATTAATTTCCGCGGCCTCGACCTTCCCCACTTCCGCGACCTGCCTTCAGGAGCAAATCGCCCGTGACCGCACACGACAGTTTCAAGTCCAAGAAGACGCTCAAAGTCGGCGCCAAGACCTACACCTACTACAGCCTGAAGGCGGCCGAGAAGAACGGCCTCACCGGCATCTCGAAGCTGCCGTATTCGATGAAGGTTCTGCTTGAGAACCTGCTCAGGCACGAGGACGGCCGCAGCGTTGCGAAGGATGATATTCAAGGGTTCGCGGCGTGGCTGAACGAGAAGAAGTCCGACCGCGAGATCGCGTTCCGTCCGGCGCGCGTGTTGATGCAGGACTTTACGGGTGTGCCGGCCGTGGTCGATCTTGCGGCGATGCGCGATGCGATGAAGACGCTGGGCGGGGACCCCGAAAAGATCAATCCGTTGGCGCCGGTCGACCTCGTGATCGACCACTCCGTCATGGTCGACTATTTCGGGACGAAGGACGCGTTCAAGAAGAACGTGACTCGCGAGTTCGAGCGCAACGGCGAGCGTTATTCGTTCCTGCGTTGGGGGCAGTCGGCGTTCGACAACTTTCGCGTGGTGCCGCCAGGTACGGGCATTTGCCATCAGGTGAACTTGGAATACTTGGCGCAGACGGTTTGGACCGCGAAGACCAAGGACGGCAAGAAGACGGTTGAGGTCGCCTATCCCGATACGCTGGTCGGCACCGACAGCCATACGGTGATGGTGAACGGGCTTGCCGTGCTTGGCTGGGGCGTCGGCGGGATTGAAGCGGAGGCCGCCATGCTGGGCCAACCGCAATCGATGCTGATCCCCGAGGTCGTGGGCTTCAAGCTGACCGGTAAGGTGCAAGAGGGCGTTACGGCGACGGACTTGGTGCTGACGGTTACGCAGATGCTGCGCAAGAAGGGCGTGGTCGGCAAGTTCGTCGAATTCTACGGGCCGGGTTTGAACGAACTGCCGCTCGAAGATCGCGCGACGATCGCGAACATGGCGCCGGAATATGGCGCGACTTGCGGGTTCTTCCCGATTGACGATGAGACGATCCGCTATCTGAAAGCGACGGGACGCGCCAAGGCGCGTGTCGATTTGGTTGCGGCCTATGCGAAGGCGCAAGGTATGTGGCGCGGGCCGAAGGATGCGGACCCCGAGTTCACCGACACGCTGCACCTAGACCTCGGCGACGTGGAGCCGAGCCTCGCCGGGCCTGCGCGGCCGCAAGATCGCGTGCCGCTGAAGTCGGCGGCGCAGGGGTTTGCCGAGGCGCTGGCGAAGACGTTCAACAAGGCCAGCAAAGAAAACGACACGGCAGAGCTTGCTGGGACCGACATCAAGCTCGGTCATGGCGCCGTCGTGATCGAGGCGATCACGTCATGCACGAACACGTCCAATCCCTTCGTGATGGTGGCGGCGGGGTTGGTGGCGCGGAACGCGCTGAAGAAGGGGCTCAAGGTGCAGCCTTGGGTGAAGACCTCTCTGGCGCCCGGAAGCCAAGTGGTCGGCGAGTACCTCGCGAAGGCCGGCTTACAGAAGGATTTGGACAAGCTGGGATTCAACGTTGTGGGCTACGGCTGCACCACGTGCATCGGCAATTCCGGGCCGCTGCCGGAGAATGTTTCCGACGCGATCACGAAGGGCGACCTGGTCGCGGCGGCTGTGCTGTCGGGCAATCGCAATTTTGAGGGACGCGTTAATCCGCTGACGCGGGCGAACTATTTGGCTTCGCCGCCGCTGGTCGTGGCGTATGCGCTGGCGGGATCAATGAAAGTCGATCTGACCAGCGATCCGGTCGGACACGATAAGAAGGGTAAGCCAGTCTACCTCAAAGACATTTGGCCGACCGCAAAGGACGTTGCGGCGACGGTGCGCAAAGCGGTCACGACGAAACTGTTCCGCGAGCGCTATGCCGACGTCTTCACGGGACCGGCTGCGTGGAAGAAGATCGGCGTGAAGAAGTCGCTGACCTATCCGTGGGACATCGGCTCCACCTACGTGCAGCAGCCGCCATATTTTGAGGGTATCACGCAGGAGCCTTTGCCGATCATGGACGTGAAGGGTGCGCGCATTCTGGGGCTGTTCGGGGATTCGATTACGACCGATCACATCAGCCCGGCCGGCGACATCAAAGCGTCGAGCCCGGCCGGCGAGTTTTTGCAGGAACGGCAAGTGCGGCAGACGGACTTCAACTCCTACGGTGCGCGGCGCGGCAATCATGAGGTCATGATGCGCGGCACGTTTGCGAACATCCGCATCAAGAACCAGATGGTGCCGGGCGTCGAAGGTGGCGTGACGAAACATCAGCCTTCGGGCGAGCAGATGGCGATCTATGACGCGGCGATGCGCTATCAGCGCGAAGGCGTTCCGCTGGTCATTTTCGGCGGCAAGGAATACGGCACCGGGTCATCGCGCGATTGGGCCGCGAAGGGGACGCGGTTGCTTGGCGTGCGCGCCGTCATCGTCGAGAGCTTCGAGCGCATCCACCGGTCCAACTTGGTCGGCATGGGCGTTCTGCCGCTTCAGTTCCAGGACGGCCAGACCTGGCGAAGCCTGGGTCTAACCGGTGCAGAGATGGTCGACATTCCAGGGCTCGAACACGGGCTAAAGCCGCGGCAGACGTTGACGCTTCGCATCACGCGGACGGACGGGCGTGGCGAAGATGTGCCGGTCACGCTTCGGATCGATACGCTGGACGAGATCGAGTATTTCCGGAATGGCGGAATTCTGCACTACGTGCTTCGCGGCCTCGCTAAAGCGGCATAAACCATGGGCAACGGTACACCGGTTCGTGACTAGGCATTGATGGCTGACGCGGACTAGGATTCTTGCGCAATGACGACGACTTTAGCTTCCCCAAAACACCTTGGCGCCGGGTGCCTTGCCGCACTCGGCGTGCTGCTTTTCTGGCACGCTGCTGCCGCGGGCGAAGTGCAGAAACAACCGGTCTTCGTCGAGCTCTTTACGAGCCAAGGTTGTTCGTCGTGCCCGGCCGCCGATCAGATCTTGGGCGAGATCAAGAAGCGCGACGACGTTGTGGCACTGTCGTTCAACGTCGACTACTGGGATTATATCGGCTGGCGCGACACGCTGGCCAAGCACGAAAACACGGTGCGCCAGCAGGCGTACGAGAAGGTGCTGCCGTCGCATCGGGTTTACACGCCGCAGGTCGTCATCGACGGTGCGCAAGACTTGCCGGGCAATCAGCGGCAGGACGTGTTGGATGCGATCCAGCGCCGCGCTTCGGGACAACAAGGCAAGCGGGTTTCCTTCGCGTTGTCGCAAGCGGGCGATACCGTCGAGGTTCGTATCGGGGCGTTGGCGGGTGCAAAGCCTGCGACCGTGTGGCTGGCCCACACGGTGTCGTCGCGCACGGTCAATATCGGGAGCGGCGAGAATTTTGGCCGCACTGTCACCTACCACAACGTCGTACGCGACTTCTCGGCTGTCGGCCGTTGGTCGGGCGAGGCGATGACGCTGGAACTACCCGCGCGCGGCGCGCCGGGCGAGTTGACCGACGGCGTCACCGTGTGGCTGCAGACGGGCAATCCCGGGCCGGTACTCGGCGCGGCGCAGCTTAAGCTCACGCAGAAGTAGTCAGCCGCCGATCGGGCGCAGCAGGTCTTCCAAGGGCGCCGTCATCAGTGTGCCTTTGTAGCGCGGGATCTTGTAGGCCCAGCCGCCGGCGAGCGCGTTGATCTCTTTCGCTTCCTTCGGCACGTCGGGTTTCAGCTGCGTAGCGCCGGGCTTCGCAGGTGGCGGCTGGACCGTGGGGTTCGCGGTTGCTTCGATGGCGATCCAGTAGTCGCGGTCTTTTTCGACCACTTTGAACACAACGTTGAGGCCGTCGAACGTTGCCGCGGTGAACGACGCAGCGCTTGCGAAGTCGACCAGCGACAACGGCTTCACATCGTCGAACGAGATACCCAACAGCGCGTTGCCGATGCCGTTCGCTTCGGTTTCGGTGCGCAACTGTCGGCCCGCCGGGATTGCTTCCACAATGCGGAAGTTGGCGTCATCGGATTTTTCGCGCGTGACCGTGTAAGACTTGCCTTTGAACGGCTTCATCGCGACCGTTTTGATGCGGTCGCGCGCGAGTTCGATAAACGCCTTGTCGAGCCACTGCGCCTGGTCGGTTGTGGCCGAGAACATGCCGCGCGCGACGTAGGTCTGCGGCTCGTTCGGGCGGCGGACGTAGATCGCCTGACGGCCGCCCGCGGATTCGCCTTCGGCGCTGGCACCGGCGACTAGCGTGGCTAAGACTTCGCCCTTGCCGTCTTTCAGCGTGACGAGCGTGCCCGCGCCGCCTGTCTTCGGAAGGCTTAGCCCTAACTTTTCTTGCCAGTCGGCGCGGCTGGTTTTTTCGGCCACGAGATCGAGTTGGGCAAGGCCCAGAATCGTTTTGCGCACGGTGTTAAAGTCGGCCGGATACTTGGCCTTGTCGGGTAGCGTCCAGAAACCTTGCGCGTCGCGCACGATGTTGAACGAGGCCGCCTTCGTTTCGATTTGGATCGCGGCGACGTCTTCGGCCTGTTTCTCGAGGTTTGCGAACATCCGGACGGGCTTGAACGCCGGCTCGCCAGTCGAGGCACGCTGCATCAGCGCGATCGCGGCGAGGAGGACTGCAAAGCCCGTCGCGCCGGCGAGATAGGTCAGCGCTCGGACGCGGCGCTTTAGGACCGGGATCAGCGGTTGGGTTGTCGTTAGGGTCATTGCGCGGCGGTTCCGGTCGGCTTGGGTTTGCGGCGGCGCAGGAACGCGAGCAGGAGGACGGAGCCTGCGAGCATTAACGGCACGAGCAACGTGTTGATCGCGGCGAGCCAGGTGCCGAGGCGGTCGATATCGCGGCGCAGCTTGTGCTGCACACTGCGGAGCGCACTGCGCGTGTCGGCGAGTTCGGCGCGGAACTTTTCGATCTCGGTCTCTTGCTCCGGCGTCAGCAGTTCGCTGGGCTTGGTCGCGCCGGGCTTAGCTGCAGCGGTGCGGCGGCCTTCGAGTTCGGCGAGGCGGGTTTGGGTTGCGGCCAGCTTTTGCTGTAGCGCTTGCTCTTCACGCAGGAACTGTTGCTCGGCCCGCCGGCGGATGTTGTTGACCACCGTGAACGGACGGTTCGACGTGCCGCGAGAGCGTAGCGAGATCAGGTCGCTGGAGCCGGTCAGGTTTTCGATCGAGTTCAGAACAAGAATGTGGTTGTCCGCCACTGCGACCGGAACGCGCTGGCCTTCCAACTCCTGCACTTGGGCCCAGAAGCTGTCGTTGAAGAGGTCGCTATCGGCGACCAAGATGATGTTCGCCGGACCCTTCGTTTCCTTCAGCTGCGGCGGCAGCGGCTTTGCGAGCGATCCGTCGGCCGGCAGCGTAGGCGGCGGGGGCACGACGAACGCCGACTTGATCGGGCCTTGGATACGCGCGGCGACCGTGTAGCGCACGCCGGACTTTGCGAAGTCGCGCAGCAACTCGTCCGGGTTCGGGCTGCCTTTCACTTTCGCAAGCTCGATTTCCATCGTGTCTTGTGTGGTTTGCAGCAGCGGCGTCAGCGTCGTCGTGGCCCCTTTCAGATGCCTGATCGCACCAAACGTGCCGAGGTTCAGGTCGGTCAGTTCGCCGGTGACCAGGTCTTTGCGGTCCATGTCGAGCGCATTAAATGCTGCCCAGGCGACGTAGTCGGTCACGTCGCCGCCGAAGGAGACGCGCTGCGCGCGGTCGCGCACGCCGATGACGTGGGCGGGGTCGATCGAGACGCCCCAGCTGTTCATCAGTTTTTCTATGCTGAGCGCGGAGCTTTCGGTCGAGCCTTCGAGCGGGGCGCCCGCCGGGTCCGCGCTCACCTGCGCGATTTCCGACCAGGGGTCGAGGAAGACGAGCGCGCGGCCGCCGCGCATGATGAACTGGTCGATCGCGTATTGCGTCTTGTCGTTCAAGGGCTTGGGGTGTGCGATCATCACGACGTCGATTTTGTCGGGGATGCGGTCGAAGTCCTGCTCCAGGAACTGCGCGTCGAAGGACTCGCGGATCTGCTCGTAGATCATGAACGAGCGCGAGCGGCCCTGCATCGCGGCCGCCATGCCGCCCGCGCCGGTGTCGAACGGCAGGTTCGAGACGATGCCGATCGTCGGCTTCTTTTCGCGGATCAGTTTGTAAATCAGGTTTGTGACGTCGAACTCGAGGTACTTTTCGCGGTCTTCGAGGAAGAACGGGATGACCTCGCGGCCGCTCGCCTGGTTCGTGCCGACGAGGCCGAAGTAGATCTTTTCGCCGGCAGGCGTCGGCGCGCCGGTGACGCCTTGGGCGACGGCCAGATCTTCCTGCTCGGTCAAAGGTTCCGGGTCGATGATTTCGAGCTTCAGCTTGCCATTCGAGATGCTCTCGTACTGGCGCAGGAGGTCGCGCACGCGCGCGCCATAGGCGCGGATCGCAGCGTATTTCACCGACAGTTTCTCTGAGAAGAAGAGGCGGATCGTCACCGGCTCGGGCGCTGTGCGCAGCGTGTTTTTCGTGCCTTCGCTGACCGTGTAGAGGCCCGCTTCCGTGAGGTCCAAACGGGCGGCCGAAAACCACGTATCGGAGACGATGTTGATCGCGAAGAATAGTACGACGCTGAGTGCGATAGCGGCGGCGGCTATGGTCGATCTGGTCCAGCGCATGGGGCTCACCCTGCCCGTTTCAGGTCGATGACGACCACATTGATGAACAAGAACAGGCCGATCAGCGCGCCGAAGAAGATCAAATCGCGGATATCGATGACGCCTTCCATGATGGCTGCAAAGTGGGTCAAGAAGCTGAACGAGGAGATCGCGTTCACGAGCGCGGTTGGCGCCCAGCCTTGGAAGAAGTCGAGCACTATGTTGTGGCCGGATACCGTGATCAGGAAGCAGGCGACAACCGTCACCACGAAGGCGATCACTTGGTTGTTCGTCAGCGCCGAGATGCACGAGCCGATTGCAAGGTAGCCGCCCGCCATCAGCCAGCTGCCCAGATAGCTCGCAAAGATCACGCCGTTATCAGGCGTGCCAAGATAGTTGACCGTCAACCAAATCGGGAACGTGAGTAGCAGCGCGATGCCGGCGAATGCCCAGGCGGCCAGGAACTTTCCGACGACGGCGGCGCTGACGGGGATCGGCAGTGTGAGAAGGAGTTCGATCGTGCCCGACTTCTGCTCCTCAGCCCAAAGGCGCATCGAGAGTGCCGGGATCAGGAACAGATAGAGCCAGGGATGGAAGCCGAAGAAGACGTCGAGTTCGGCGCGGCCGGTGTTGAAGAACTGACCAAAGTAGAACGTGAACGAGCCCATCGCGAGCAGGAAGATCACGATGAAGACGTAGGCGAGCGGCGTGGCGAAGTAGCCGAAGAACTCGCGGCGGAAGACGGCTGCGGTTGCGTTCCAGAAGCTCACGCGCGGCCCTCCGCGTTGATTTCGGCGTCCGGCGTGGTCAGCGCGCGGAACACGTCGTCGAGGCGCTTCGTCGGCGACTTCGCGAGCAGGTCGGCCGGCGTTCCATCGGCAACGATGCGGCCTTTGTCGATGATGATCGCACGCGTGCAGACCGCGTCGACTTCTTCCAAAATGTGGGTCGAGATGATGATCGCCTTTTCCGCGCTCATCGACTTGATGAGGCTGCGCACGGCTTGTTTCTGGTTCGGGTCGAGGCCGTCGGTCGGCTCGTCCATGATCAGCACGGGCGGGTTGTGCAGGATCGCCTGGGCCAAGCCCACGCGACGCTTGAAGCCCTTCGACAGCGTTTCGATGCGTTGATCCAACACGCCCTGGAGGCCAGTACGTGCGACGGCAGTGTCGATGGCTTTCCTGGCGGCGTCGTCTTTCAGACCGCGCACTTGCGCGATGAAGTTCAGGAACTCGACCGGCGTCATGTCGGGGTAGGCGGGCGCGCCTTCGGGCAGGTAGCCGATCGCGCTTTGCGCTTCGAACGGCTGCTCCACCACGTCGTGGCCACAGACCGTGATGCGGCCCTCGCTGGGCGCGATGAAGCCGGTGATCATTTTCATGGTGGTGGACTTTCCGGCGCCGTTCGGCCCCAAGAAGCCCAGCACTTCGCCCTTGGCGACCTTTAGGGAAATGCCGCCGACCGCGGTCAAATCACCGAAGCGGCGGACCAAGCCTTCGATTTCAATCATGGGAGGAAAAATGGCTCAATTGCGGGCTTGCCAATACGCGGAAACCCCCTGCAACCGCAAGTGTTCTATTTGTCAGACGCGCAGCATCAAACCGCCGTCGACGTTGAGGCCGTGGCCGGTGACGAACGCACCGTCGTCGGAGGCCAGGAACAACGCCGCCTTCGCGAGGTCTTCGGGCTCACCTAAGCGGCGAAGTACCGACTTCTTTGCCCAGATATCGGCGACATCAGGTCGCGCATCCCAGAGCGGCGTCGTCATGCCCGTGCGAATGGCACCGGGTAGCAGGTAGTTCGCGGTGATCTTCCACTTGCCGAGTTCGAGGGCGAGGGTGCGGGTGAAGCCCGCGACGCCCGCTTTGGACGCGCAGTACGCCGAGAGGCCGTAGTCCGTGCCTTCGGCCATCACCGAGGCGACGTTGATGATGCGGCCTGCGCCGCTGTCGCGCAGATGTGGGATCGCGGCCTGGCAGATCAGAAACGGTGCGGTCAGGTTGACCGCGAGAACGCGGTCCCAGGCTTCGCGTTCGACCTCCTCGGCGAGCTGGTTGGAGCCGATGCCGGCGTTGTTCACAACGATGTCGAGACGGCCGAATTGCTTGAACGCGGTTTCGACGATCGTTTTTGGTGCGCCGTCGGCGGCGATGTCGATCTCAAGCCCCGTGTCTTTGCCGGGCAGATCAACGGTTAGGACTCTCGCGCCTTCTTTGACGAAGAGTTCGGCGGTGGCCTTACCGATGCCGGAGCCCGAGCCGGTGACGATCGCGGCTTTGCCTTGGAGACGCATGAAAGAACCCTCGGTTTTGAAGCCGAGGGAGTTTTTCACATGTCAGTATGGGGAGCTAGAGGCGGTTGGCTCGAGGTTTGGATAAAGCCGCGAGGGGGGCTGGGGGCTGATGGTCCGAGGCCTTCGCCTTACCATCGAGCCAACCGTTGATACAGAAGATGGACCGCGAAGGCGGCGCGTCGATGTTCGAAATAAGGCGGCACTATGGCCCCGAGTCACGACACGGCGAGGCGCGCATGAACAGTTCGTCAGCTTGCCAGGCGTTCGGCGATAATCCGCATCGCTTGCGGGTTTGAGCCCATGATCGTGTGCGGGCTGTCGACCTCGACGTTTTCCGCCGTGGGACTTTCTTCGATCAGGCAGGAGCGCCACGGCACGATGCCGTCTTTGCGGGAATAGAAGGCTGTCGTTGGTTGCGGCGGGTTGCGCAGCAGGTCCGGACGGCGCTTTACGAACTCAGGATCGAAGTTGCCGGCTAGAATTTCGGCAACCGGCGACAATGGCGTTGCGACCGGAAAGCGGACCGGCGTGCCAAGTGTGATCACGCGCACAACTTTGTCGGGCTCATCTTTCGCAAGCTCGCGGACGAAGAGGCCGCCAAGGCTGCGGCCGATCAGCGTGACTTTTTTCCCCGATCGTTCGCAGGCTTCGTCGAGCAGCGTTTCGCAGCGCTCGAGCGCGGATGACGTGGGGCCAAGGTTGAGGCCTGAGCCCCAGCCGATCGCTGCGTAGCCGATCGCGTTCAGCCACTTGATCAGGCCCTTCGTCGCCCAGTCGCCGGTGAGGAAACCCGGGATCACGAGTACGGCGTGACCATCGCCCTTCGGCACGTTCTCGATCGGCGGCGCACAGGGCGGGCGGATCGTGCAGGAGACGAAGCTGCCGACATCGCGCGCGGCACCCCAGGCGGCGCCGAACCGGCGGTTCTTCGGATAGGCAGTGAGGGCGTTGGTTCGCATGGGCGGTCGGTGCGGAACATAGCGCTGCAAGGGTTGAACGCCAAGCACGCCAAGCCGCTTGCGTGAGACCTCTTCTGGCGCAGGACGCATACGGAAGCTGGAGGACGCACACGAGTGGCTTGGCGTTCTTGGCGTTTCGATCTTGGGCGTGTACACCGCAATTAAACCCGAAAGGAATACAGCGTGACCAAACATCTGCCGCTGACCGACGCGCTTATTGAGTATGCGATCGACGTTGGGGTTCGCGAGCATGCGGTGCAGCTGAAGTGCCGCGCGGAGACGGCGGCGATGGGTGGAGTTTCGATCATGCAGATCGCGCCGGAGCAGGGTGCGTTTATGGGCATGATTGCACGGCTGATGGGTGCGAAGCGTTACATCGAGGTCGGCACGTTTACCGGGTACAGCGCACTTTCGGTTGCGCTTGCGATGCCGGACGACGGGCGTGTCGATGCGCTCGATATCAGCGAGGAGTACATGGTCGTTGCGCGCCGGTATTGGAAAGAGGCGGGCCAAGCGCAGAAGATCACCGGGCATGTGGCGCCTGCGCTTTCGACGATGGAGCGGTTGCTGAAGGAGGGCGGCGCCAACGCTTACGACTTCGCGTTTATCGATGCGGACAAGCCGAGCTACGACGCTTACTACGAGATGATGCTAAAACTCGTGCGGCCTGGCGGACTGATCGCGATCGACAATGTGCTTTGGTTCGGGCGGATCATCGACCCCGCTGATACATCGGAGGGCACCATGGCGCTGAAAGCGCTTAACGCGAAAATCAAGGGCGATGCGCGCGTCGATACGGTGTTGTTGCCGTTCGCCGACGGGATTTTCATGTGCCGTAAACGCTGAAAGGCGCTTGCCAAATGCTGCTTACGGGTGAAGACTTTGGACCTGGATGGTTGATGAACCCATAGAGTTGTTCCGTGGCGAACGGCCCGCGCCACGGAGCCAAGAGACGGGCGAAGGTTCCGCGCAAGCGCGGGAGCGCGGCGAACAGGTGATGTTCGACCGGCGCGAACTCGGCACGATTTTGAGCGTCTATGGCCGCAACGTTGCGGCTGGCGAATGGCGCGACTACGCAATCGGCGCGGGTAAGGATTTCGCGATCTTCGCCGTGTTCCGGCGGACGTCCGAGATGCCGCTCTTTCGCATCGAGAAGCGGCCGAAGCTTCGGCAGAAGCAGGGGCTCTATGCAGTGGTCGGTGCGGCTGGCCAGGTGCTGAAGCGCGGGCACGACCTCACGAACGTGTTGCGTGTGCTGGAGCCGAAACGGGTTCAGCTCGTCGAGCCGTAGCCACACGCGCAAAGAAAAACCCCGGCACCTTCGGCGCCGGGGCTGGTATTGGCAGACGCCAGTCGCTGCTATTCGCGGTCGCCGATCAGCGATAGCAGGAACTGGAACATCGCGACGAACGAGATGTAGAGCCAGAGCGCGCCTAGGATTGCATAGCGCGAGGCGGTCGTTTCGTCGGACGCTTGATAGTACATCGCCTTGATCTGCTGCGTGTCGTAGGCGGTGAAGCCTGCGAACACGAGCACGCCGATTATGCTGACCGCGAAGTTCAACGCAGACGAAGCCAGGAAGATGTTCGCGACGCTGGCGATAAGGACGCCGATCATGCCGATGAACAGGAACTGGCCCATGCCCGTCAGATTGCGCTTCGTCGTGTAGCCGTAGAGGCTGAGCGCGCCGAAGGCGATCGCCGTGATCAGGAAGACCCGCGCGATGCTGGCGTCGGTGAAGATCGCAAACAGCACCGAGAACGACACGCCGACGAGTGCGGCATAGAGCCAGAACAAGCCCTGGGCTGTTGCCGGGCTTAGACTGTTGATGCGGAACTGCGTGTAGAGCGCGACCGGAACGGGTGCGAAGATCGCCACCCATTTCAGCGGCGTCGCCCAAATCATCTGCATGATCGCGGGTTGCATCGACAGGACGAGCGCGATGGCGCCGGTCAGCGCAATGCCCAGCGCCATGAACTGGTAGACGCCGATCATGTAGGCGCGCAGGCCTTGATCGACGGCTTGGGCTTCGGCGCTTGGGATACCGCCGCGGTAGTTGACGTTCTCGTACTCGGACATCCGTGTTCCTCCACAAAATCCGGCCGGGTGGGCCGGACAAAACATGCTCCGATATCGACACGTTCGCGCAGAATTTCAAGGGCAATCGGAGGCCAAGCCATTCAAAAACAACGCGAAACGGTTGTGTTAAGAGGTCTTTTAGCGTTCGCCGCTTGGAGAACCGTCTCAAGCGGTGCGCAGCGTCCGTGCCGCGGGGGTCGAAAGCGCGGTCCAGGTGGCTGCGATGCCGAGCGCCATTGCGGCGATCGCGCCACCCACCACGACCGCGATCAGTGTCGACATCGAGGGGACAAACGTCGATTCCATGAGGAACCTTGCCACTGCCCAGGCGGCAGTCGTGCCTACTATTGCGGCGACGAAGCCCGCGCCTGCACCCAGAGCCGCGAATTCGATCAGATAGGTCGTCATCACTTGGCCCTTGGTCGCGCCCATCACCTTGAGGACCACCGCATCGAACAAGCGGTGACGGTGACCCGCCGCGAGTGCACCTGCCAGCACCAGCAGGCCGGTCAAGAGCGTCACGAAACTAGCCGCGCGAATGCCGCCAGCCAGTTGCTGCACCAGGTCGTTTGCGGTTTCCAGCGCTTCGCGCACGCGCACGACCGACACGTTCGGGAACTTGTTCGTGACCAGGCGTTCGACCTCATCCTCGCTGTCGCGTTCTACGCGCGCCGTTGCGAGGTTCGAGTGCGGCGCCGTTTCCAGCACGCCGGGCGACACGATCATGATGAAGTTCATGCGCGCGCTGGAGAAATCGACGTTGCGCAGGTTCGCGATCTTGAGCGCGATGTCGCGGCCCAGCACGTTGACCGTGATCATGTCGCCGACTTTAAGCCCCAACCCCTTTGCGAGGTCGGTTGCGAACGAGACGAGCGCCGGGCCGTCCTTGCCGGCCTTGTAACTCTCGGGCCACCACTGACCTTCGACGACCTGTTTGCGGGCGCTTTCGGGATTACCGTAGGTGATGCCGCGGTCGCCGTTCAGCGCCCATTTCGACTCGCGCGCGACAACGGCCTTTTCGGCAGGCGTTTCTTTCAGCTTCACAATACGGCCGCGTACCATCGGCACCATGTCGAGTTCGGTGACTCCTTTGGCCGACTTCACAAGTTTTTGCAGCGGCTTTGCCTGGTCGGGCTGAATGTCGACTAGGAAGAAGCTCGGCGCTTCGGCCGGAATTTCTTCTTGCATGCGGCGGCGGATGTTCGCGTCGCTAAGCGCGATTGCCGCCAAGAGCGAGAGCCCCAAGCCTAGCGACAAGATCACGGCCGGCGTCGGCGCCCCCGGACGATAGATGTTCGAGAGCGCAAGCCGCGCCATCATGAAGCGCGGGCGAGGCACATGCCGGGCCAGCCACATCATGCCCCACGCGGTTGCCCGCAAGAGCAGGAAGGCGGCAGCTGCGCCGATAGCAAAGCCCGTGGCGAAGCGAATGTTCGGGGTCAGCAGAATGGCGAGTGCCGCAAGCAGCCCGAAGGCTAGGACGGTCACCAAAACGTAAGCGGGGTTCGGCAAGCGGCGGTTGGGGGCTACGAGATCGCGGAACATAACCGCGGGCGACGTTTCCATCGCGCGCGCCAGCGGCCAAACCGCGAAGGCGAACGCCGTCACCAAACCGAACGCCGCAGCGGCTCCGATCGGCGTCAGATAGAGGCCGAACTCAGCTTCGAAAGGCAGCAACCTGGCGAGCGCGAATTGCGAGACGATGGGGAGCAACGCACCCAGCACCAGACCCGCCGCAACGCCGATGACAGCGAGCGCCATGACCTCGGCCAGGAACATAAAGAAGATAAAGCGGCCGCTGGCGCCGATGCATTTCAGCGTCGCGATGTCGTCGCGCCTGCGGTCGAGGTAAGCTTTCACGGCGCTTCCGATACCGACGCCGCCAACGACGAGCGCCGTTAAACCGACGAGGATCAAGAACGCGCTTGCCTGTTCGATGAACCGGCGGACGCCCGGGGCCGCGTTCCAGCGGTCGCGAACCTGCCAGCCGGCTTGCGGGAAGGTGTCGTTCAGGCGGTCCACCCATTGCTTCACGCCTTCGCGCGTCGCGGTCCCTTGCGGGAGCGCCACGCGATAGTTGTAGTTGATCAGGCTTCCCGGCTGCACGAGGCCAGTGGCGCGCAGCGCGAATTCCGAGACCAGAACGCGCGGCCCCAGTGTGAAGCCGCCTGCAACGCGGTCAGGTTCCTGACGGATAACGCCGCGAAGCGAGAACAGCGCGGTACCGATCTTGACGATGCCGCCTTCGGCCACGCCGAGCTTAGCGAGCAGGCGTTCGTCGATCGCAGCACCGAACACACCTTCGCGGTTGGCGAAGAGTTCGTTCAAGGGTTGGCGCGGCGAGACGTCGGCGGTGCCGAACAGCGGGTAGGCGAAGTCGACCGCTTTGAGTTCCACAAGCGCGCGGGCATCGACGCCCTGGGCGATTGCCATGGCGCGCAGCTCGGCGACCATCGAAACCTTGCCGTTGGCGGCGAGCCACTCGCGCTCCTTCTTGCCTAGTTCGCGTTGGGTGAGGCGCACTTCGACGTCGCCGCCGAGCAGCTGCTGGCCTTGGCGCGAGAGACCTTGGAGCAGCGCTTCGGAGAGCGAACCGACGCCCGCGATCGAGGCGACGCCCAACACGAGGCACGCGAGAAAGATGCGAAAGCCGGATAGGCCGCGCCCCAACTCCCGGCGCGCGAGGCGCAATGCGACGGCGATATGTCTCATTCGGCGACGGCGGCGATGACCGGCGTCTCGGCCGTATCGGGTGCGGCGGGCGTCACTGCCGCCGCGGCCGGTTCACTGTGGTGGTCGCCGTCTTCGATCGAGTCGATGTAGCCGTCGCGCAGCTTCACGATGCGGTCACAGCGGCGGGCCAGCGCCTCGTCATGCGTGACGAGGATGAGCGTCGACCCGCGTTCGCGCTGGAGCTTGAACATCATCTCGATGATCTCGGCCCCCGTGCGGCCGTCGAGGTTGCCCGTCGGCTCGTCGGCAAAGAGCAGGCTTGGGCGCGGCGCGATCGCGCGGGCAAGGGCCACACGCTGTTGCTCGCCGCCCGAAAGCTGACTTGGGTAGTGATCCAGACGGTGGCCGAGGCCGACGGCGACGAGTTCTTCCTTCGCCTTTTCGAACGGGTTCGGGATCAGCGCGAGTTCGAGGGGCACGGCCACGTTCTCCAGCGCCGTCATTGTCGGGATCAAGTGGAACGACTGGAAGACGATGCCGACATTGCCGCGGCGGAAGCGCGCTGCTTCGTCTTCGCTGAAGTTCGAGAGCACTTGGGACTTGACCGTGACCTTTCCCGACGTCGGCCGCTCCAGCCCGGTCATAACCATCAACATCGTCGACTTGCCGGAGCCCGACGGGCCGACCAAACCCACGGCCTCGCCCTGGCGGATCACCAATTCGATACCATTCAAGATATTGACGGGGCCCGCCTGACTCATAAGTGTGAGCTTGACGGCCTCGAGGCGGAGGATTGGGTCAGTGTTGAGCGAGCGCTGCATGCGCAACCGACTACCAATGAGAGGCGTGAGGGAGCAAACCCGATATGGGACGCGTTGGGCCCATTCCAACGCGATTTTGTTGATTCTTGCCATCTTTGCCGCGGGAATCAACGGAATTGCTGGGGCTGCGTCGAAACCGATCAAGATACTCGCCATCGGCACTAGCCTGACACAGGGGTACAACCTGCCGCCCGGGACAGATTTCACTGCAGTGTTGCAGGCGCAGCTAAAGGCCAAGGGGCACGATGTGGTGGTCGTGAACGCCGGGGTTTCGGGCGATACGACGGCCGGTGGGTTGGCGCGGCTCGATTGGGCGCTCACCGGAGACACGGTTGGTGCGATTGTGGAACTGGGGTCGAACGACGCTTTGCGCGGACTCGATGTGAGCCAGACGCGCAAGAACTTGGATCTGGTGCTAACGAAGCTGAAGGCGCGCAAGATTGCAGTGCTCTTTACGGGCATGAAGTCGCCGCGCAATTTGGGGCCTGAGTATGTGGCGGCATTCGATGCGATCTACCCCGAACTTGCGAAGAAGCATGGCGTGCTGCTCTACCCGTTCTTTCTTGAGGGTGTGGCCGCGAATTTGAAGCTCAATCAGAAGGACGGGATTCATCCGAATGAAGCGGGCACGAAGGTAATCGTGAAGGGGATGCTGCCTTACATTGAAAAATTGCTTTTGCAGATCGAAGCCAAACCGACGCCTCCCGCCACACACTGAATGGAACCTCATCAGATGGACTATCGCGAGCTTGGGCGCACAGGCGTCAAGGTGTCTGCCCTGTGTCTCGGCACGATGACGTGGGGCGACCAGAACAGCGAAGCCGACGGCCATGCGCAGATGGACTATGCGCTGGCGCAGGGCATCAACTTCTTCGACACGTCCGAGATGTATGCCGTGCCACCGAAGCCCGCGACGCAAGGGTCGACGGAACGGATCATCGGCACGTGGTTCAAGGCGCGCGGTGCGCGGGACAAGGTCATCCTGGCGACGAAAGTGGCCGGCCGCTCGCCGATGAATTGGCTGCGCAAGGACGGCGCGCCGAGCGATCAGACGCCGAAACAGATTGCGGAGGCAGTGGAGTCCAGCTTGAAGCGGTTACAGACCGACCGCATCGATCTTTATCAGCTGCATTGGCCGGACCGGCCGGTCGCGATGTTCGGCGCGTCGGGCTTGGCCTACAAGCATCTGGAAGGATCGACGGTTCCGATCGAGGACATTCTGGGTGCGCTTCAGGATCACGTGAAGGCCGGCAAGATTCGCTGGATCGGGCTTTCGAACGAAACGGCGTGGGGGACGATGACGTTCGTGCATCAGGCGGCGGCGAAAGGCTTTCCGCAGGTGCAATCGATTCAGAACGCGTACAGCTTGATCAACCGGTCGTTCGAGATGGGCCTTGCCGAGATCGCGCATCGCGAGCAGGTGGGCTTGCTTGCCTATTCGCCGTTGGGGCAAGGGTATTTGACGGGCAAGTATCAGGCGGGCGCGTTGCCCGCGGGTTCGCGTAAAGCGCTGTTCAATCGCTTGCAGCGTTATGAAAAGCCGGAGACGGCGCCCGCGATCGACCGCTACCTCGCGATCGCCAGGAGCTTCGATCTCGATCCGGCGCAGATGGCATTGCAGTTTGTAACGACCCGGCCGTTTGTGACTTCGAACATCATTGGGGCCACGACGATGGAGCAGCTTGCAACCAACATCGCGAGCGTGAACGTCGCTTGGAGCGATGCGCTGGAGAAGGCCGTCGATGAGGCTCATCACGCGCAGCCGAACCCTGCGCCCTAGATGATCCGCCTCTTCGCCGCGATCGAAATCCCCGGGACGGTGCGGACGCGCCTTTCGTTTCTACAGGGCGGCGTGCCCGGCGCACGTTGGTCGCCCGCGGAAAACATGCATCTGACGCTGCGCTTTATCGGCGAGGTGGACGAGGCGACGGCGAACGATATCGACGACGTGCTGAGCGGGTTGCATGCGCCTGCGTTCGAGTTGACGCTGAAGGGAGCCGGTGAGTTCGGCGGGCGCGATCCGCATGCGCTGTGGGTTGGTGTCGCGCCGAACGAGGCATTGATGCGGCTTGCGGCGAAGGTCGAGAGCGGGCTTCAGCGGATGGGTCTTCAAGCCGAAACGCGCAAGTATGCACCGCATGTGACGCTGGCGCGGCTGCGCGATGCGCCGATCGCGAAGGTGCGGGAGTTTCTGGCAGCGCACGCATTGTTCGATAGCGGGCCGTTTGCGGTCAGCGGCTTCACGCTCTTTTCAAGTCACGGCAGTTCGAACGGCAGTTTGTACCGGCCCGAGCGCCGCTACGCGCTCAGCGCCTAGTCGTCGATCATTTCGGCTTCGATGCGTTCCATGTCGGCGTCGGAGAAGCCGAAGTGATGGCCGATTTCGTGGATCAGGACGTGGGTGACGATATCGCCTAACGTGATCTCGCTATCGCTCCATTCGTCCAGGATCGGGCGACGGTAGAGATAGACGATATTCGGTTCGCGCGGTGTGGTGTCGCTTTCCTGCTGCTCGGTGATGCCGACGCCTTGGAACAGGCCCAGAATTTCATAGGGCGTCTCGAGTTCCATTTCCTTGATCACGTCGTCGTCGGGGAAGTCATCGACGCGGAAGACGATCTCGCCGCAACGGTCACGGAACTTCTTCGGCAGGCGTTCGAACGTGTCGCGGGCGAGTTCGTCGATGTCTTCGATTGTCGGCGCGGTCAGTTCGAAAAGCGTTTCGTTCGGCATCTTAAAGGGCCCTCGCCACCGGATCGTCTTTGCGCGAAGATAGACCAGACCGCTTCAGGATTGGGAGAGTGTCATTTGAGCAAGAAACTGGATACTGCGGCGCGCGCTGCGGCCCTCAAAGATCTGCACGGTTGGCGCGACGATCCTGCGAAGGATGCGATCGTCAAGACGTTCGTGTTTGGCGACTTCGTTCAGGCGTTCGGATTTATGACCAAGGCTGCGCTTGTTGCGGAGCGCATGGACCACCACCCGGAGTGGTCGAACGTCTACAAGACCGTCAACGTTCTGCTGACGACGCATGACGCGGGCGGGCTGACGATGAAGGACATCGAGCTCGCCCGCGCCATGAATTTAGCGGCCGGCCTTTAGGGGTTCGGCGTGGCCGGCGGTGTGGTGCCGTCCGCCGGCGGCGTTGCGGGCGCGGGCTCCATAGGTGTCGCCGGTGCCGGTGCGTCGGTCGCAGGAGGCGTCGCCGTGTCGGCGGCGGTGCCGGGCGTGGCACCCGGTTCGACCGGGATCGGTGCTTCTTCGGCGACGACGCGCAGCACGAGCGAATTCAGGCGCGCGATCGTTTCCGTCGACGTGGAGCCTGCGAGTTCGACCGTGACGGTGACGGGCACCGAGGCACCGTCGCGCAGGTCGGCAGACGTTCCGACATAGGCGACTGCCTTCGAGAGCTGATGCTCGGCGCCGTTGCCGGTCCAGTCGCGCCACTCCGTGACCGTGGTTTCGCCGCCGATGACCACATTGCGATTCATTTGAAATCCCCTTGAAAGGAAGCGCGAATCCGGCGCCGACCTTAATGGAGCCGCGGCAAAGCGAGCAAGGTTGCGTCGCCTTGTGTGTGTAACGCGACACAGGCTGGGCGGTTCCGCCTGTGTCAATCTGACGCCGTTTTAGCGCGGTGCCATACGGATCGCGCCGTCGAGGCGGATGACCTCGCCGTTCAGCATCGAGTTCTCGCAGATGTGGCGCGCGAGTTTTGCGTACTCGTACGGGTGGCCCAAGCGCGAGGGGAACGGCACTTGCGCGCCGAGGCTTTTCTTCAGCTCCTCCGGTGCGCCCGCCATCAACGGCGTGTTGAAGAGGCCCGGCAAAATCGTACAGCAGCGAACGCCGTCGCGCGACAGGTCGCGGGCGATCGGCAACGTCATGCCGACGATGCCGCCTTTGGAGGCCGAATAAGCCACTTGGCCGATCTGCCCGTCTTGTGCGGCGACCGAGCCCGTATTGATGATCACGCCACGCTCGCCGTCTTCGGTCACGGGTTCGAGGGACAGCATGCCGGCGGCGGACTTCGACAGGCAGCGGAATGAGCCGACCAGGTTGATCTGGAGGATGCGGTCGAAGTGCTCCGTCGGATGGGGCACGATTTCGTTCGTCTCTTTCTTACGGGTCGCGGTTTTGATTGCGATGCCGGTGCCCGCGCAGTTGATCAGGATGCGTTCTTGGCCGAGCGCCGCGCGCGCCTTCTTGAAGCCGTCGAGCACGCTTTGCTCGCTCGTCACGTCGACTTCGCAGTAGACGCCATCGATCTCGGCCGCGACCTTTTCGCCTTTCGCTTTGTCGCGGTCAAAGATGGCGACGCGGCAACCGGCGGCGGCGAGTTCGCGGGCGGTGGCCTCACCGAGGCCGGAGGCGCCGCCGGTGATTACGGCTGTGACTGCGCGATTGAGCTGCATAAGGGCGTTTCCTTTGTTAGATTGCTTTGACGCTTCTTAGCGGCGGTTGAGGTTTCAGGCTAGACGCGATGGATTACGGACGGTTGCTGATTGTCTTAGGTGTCGTACTGGTTGCGCTCGGGCTTTTTTGGCCGTATCTCGGCCGCCTTGGCCTTGGGCGGCTGCCCGGCGATTTCGTGATCGAACGCGACGGCTTTTCGCTTTATATTCCGGTGACCACATGCCTCCTCATCAGCGCCGTGTTGACGCTCGGGATTTGGTTGTTACGAAAATGACCTATCAGACACCTCCGCTCGAAGGCGAAATCCTGCCGCCCGAACGCATGGCGCGCGACGAGCAAATTGTGCGCGAAGGCTTTTGGCGCCAGCTGCGCCGCTTCGTGGGCCGCATCCCGTTCGCGGAAGACGTGGTGGCCACTTACTACTGCGCGTTCGACAGCCAGACGCCGCTTGCCGCACGCGCCGTGCTGCTGGGTGCGGTCGCCTATTTCGTGACGCCGCTCGACATGATCCCCGACTTCATTCCGGGGCTCGGGTTCACGGACGATGCGACGGTTCTTGCCACCGCAATTGCCATTGCGGGCGCACATATCCGCGCTTGGCACCGCGAACGCGCGCGGCGGGCTCTTCTGATTGAGGCGCGGCCGTAGGCGGAACAGCTGTCCCACTTGAGGCGGCCATTCGTTACACGTAACGCTCGATTTGGCGCGGCCTGGAGCCGTTTGATGCGAGGCGTCTGAGACAGGGGTCGACGTGTCCCACAGTGTCTCACACCGAGCAGGCGCACTAGCGTAGGGCAGCTACGATCGATTCCAAAGTCAAAACCGCGCTCGCAGCGCTCGAGGCACATGCTTCAGCGAAGTTTCGCGAGGACATGGCTAAACGGTACGGCATCGTCACGGCTGACCGGACGTTGGGCGTGCCGATGGCGCAGATTCAGAAAATTGCGAAGACGCTCGGCCGCGATCATGCGCTTGCGGCCGCAGTGTGGCGGACGCGGGTTTACGAGGGGCGGATGCTTGCGATCTATGTCGCCGAGCCCGAGCGCTTGACGGCAACGCAGATGGAAGCGTGGGCGCGCGACTTCGACAATTGGGGCATCGTCGATACGGCGTGCTTCAAGCTGTTCGATCAATCGCCGCATGCGTGGGCGATGGCACGCGCGTGGGTGAAGCGGGAGGAGGAGTTCGTGAAGCGCGCCGGCTTCGCGCTGATCGCGTGTCTGGCGTTGCATACGAAGAGCGGGCCGGACGCGCCGTTTCTTGCCGCGCTGAAGTTGATCGAGCGCGAGGCGAAGGATGAGCGCAACTTTGTGAAGAAGGGCGTGAGTTGGGCGGTACGCGCGATTGGGCAGAAGAAGAGTCCGGCGCTGAAGGCGGCGGCGGTCGCGGTTGCGGCGCGGTTGGCAGCGTCGGAGAACACGGGCGCGCGATGGGCGGGGAAGGATGCGCTGCGGGCGTTGAGGAGGTGATCTTCCTGGGTTTTGAGCCCCTTTATCGTCGAGCGTGCGAGGAGGGGAGCAATGGTGTCACTTTGCATTTCAGGATTTCCACTAACTCCGGGTCCATGAAGTCGTAGTCGTCGGGGATGTCGAGGCAGACGATGCGGCGGTTGCGGAGGTGTTTGCGGAAGAGCTTCGCGAGTTTGGTGCGATGGCGTTTTTCCATGACGAAGATCAGTTCCGCCCATTCGATCAGTTCGTCGGTGACCGGGTTTGCGGCGTCGTCGTTCAAACCGGCGGAATCGCATTCGGTGCCCGGGTGGTTCGCGAACACTTGTTCGGCGGTCGGGCTTCGCAGGCGGTTCATGCTGCACAGGAAAAGCACGCGCGTCATGCGGCCGATTGCTCCGCCGTTGCGAGGAGCCAGTCGCGGAAGGCTTTGATTTTCGGCGCGTTCTCCAGCTCCGGCGGGTAGACGAGGTAGTAGGCGCTTTCGCTTTTGAGCGACGTTGCGAAGGGGCGGACGAGTCTGCCTGCGTCGAGGTCGCCTTTGACGAGGACGCTGCGGCCGAGGGCTACGCCCAAGCCTTCGATCGCGGCTTGGATGAGCAGACCTGAGTCGTCGAATCCGGGGCCTCGGGTTGAATCCACGGTCGGCACGCCGGCGGTGCGCAGCCACATGACCCAGTCTTCGCGCAGTTCGTCATGCAGGAGCGTCACGCGGGCAAGGTCTGTCGGGTCTTTCAGTTGCGCCGCCATCGCGGGCGCGCAGACGGGGAAGAGTTCTTCGCCGAGGATTTTGATGCGGGTTAGTCCGGCCCAATCTTCGCGGCCATAGCGGATGGCGATGTCGACGTCGGGCCCAAGCGCGCCGGTTTGCGCCTCGAATGAGGCCAGCCAAACGTCGATGTTCGGGTGCATGGCGCGGAACGCTGCTAAGCGGGGGACGAGCCACTTGCCGGCGAACGAGGGCATCACGGCGACGGTCAGCCAGCCCTGTCCCGGGTCAACGGCTTGGAGCTTGCGGCCCGCCAGGGCGAGCTGGTCGAGCGCCTGGGTGACGGCTGGCAGGAACTTCGCCGCGGCCTCTGTCAGGGCCACAGCGCGGCCGTCGCGGCGAAACAAGGGCAGACCCGCCCAGTCCTCCAGCGTCTTCACCTGGTGACTTACGGCACTCTGCGTCACAGCTAATTCATCGGCCGCCTTTGTGAAACTCAAAAGCCGTGCCGCAGATTCGAAAGCCCGCAGGGAATTCAAGGGGGGAAGGCGGCGCTGCATCGGCTTAGTATATGAATTTCTCTCATGTTGTCGATGAAAAGTCCTCGTTTGAATTAACGCGGCGCGGTCGCCATATTTTGGCTTATCAGAAGCATTGAATGAAGAAAGTGAGGTTTCCCATGTTTAAGGCATATCCGCTCTATATGATCCCCCGGAATGAACACCGCTCATCCAAGCGCGGTTTGTGGCGGTCGCTGCTCGAGCTTTTGGGCCGTCAGCCGCGGTACTAAGCGGCTCCCGCTGATACTGCAGCGCAGCAAGTAGGGCCTCCCGTTGGGGGGCCCTCTTTTTTTCGCGGTGAGACTGACCCGAAAATCGCGCGGTTAGCCCGTCACCAGCACCACTTTGCCTTTCACTTTGCGGGCCGCCATGTCGTTCAGCGCTTCGGCGGCCTTCGCTAATGGGTAGGTCTTTGAGACCGTCGGCTTCAGTTTGCCTTCTTCGATCCAGCGCATGAGTTCGTGCAGGTTTTCGGTGTTGCGTTTCGGCTCGCGCGCTGTGAAAGCGCCCCAGAAGACGCCGACGATTTGGCAGCCCTTCAACAGCGACAGGTTCAGCGGAATCGCGGGGATGCCGGCCGGGAAGCCGACCACAAGGTAGCGGCCTTCCCAGGCGATCGCGCGGAGTGCGGGTTCGGCGTAGTCGCCGCCGACGCCGTCATAGATGACGTTCGCGCCGTCGCCGCCGATGAGTTTTTTGAGGTCATCGGACAGTTTCTTTTGCGCGTCGCGGTTCAGTGGGTTTTCCGGATAGACGATGCCTTCGTCCGCGCCGTGCGCTTTGCAGAAGTCGACTTTCTCTTGGGACGAACACGCTGCGATGACGCGCGCGCCCATGATCTTGCCGATCTCGACCGCTGCGATACCGACGCCGCCGGCCGCGCCGAGCACGAGCAGCGACTCGCCCTTCTTCAGGTTCGCGCGGTCTTTAAGCGCGTGGTGCGAGGTGCCGTACGTCATCACGAAGGCCGAGGCCTGGACGAAGTCGATGTTTTGCGGGAACGGAATGCAGCGCGCGGCAGGGGCGCAGACTTCTTCCGCGAAGCCGCCGAAGCCGGTCGAGGCCATCACGCGGTCGCCGACTTTCACGTTCGTCACGCCGGGGCCTAGTTCTTTCACAATGCCCGCGACTTCGCCGCCCGGCGAGAACGGGAGCGGCGGTTTGAATTGGTATTTGTTCTGGATGATCAGCACGTCCGGAAAGTTCACGCCGGCGGCTTTCACGTCGATTAGGACTTGGCCGTCCGTGGGCCTCGGGGTGGGCACGTTTTCGACGACGAGGCTGTCAGGCGGGCCGTAGGCTTTGCAGAGGACGGCTTTCATCGGGAAACTCCAGGCTATGAGTGTGTTTTGGCGGGCCGGACGTTAGGCCAGCCTTTCCAAAAGGCCAAGCGGGCCGTCGCCCGTTCGTGTGGGTCCGTTCAGCGGGCGTTCAGGCGTGCCGGCGCGAGGATGCCTTACTCGTCTTCGCCCCCATTGGAGACACACCAATGAACAAGGTACTTTTTGGCGGCGCCTTGGCCGCCATTGTGGTGGCCGGACCCGCTGTGGCCGACGAGCCGCGCAAGCCTTCGCCGAACCCCTGCCCGTTCGTGCGTTCTATAGACAACTTCAAGCCGGTCGACGATTATTCGGCGATTGTCGAGACGAGCCCGAGCAGGCGCTTTCTGGTGACGTTTGCGAACAGTTGCCGCGAGTTGAAGTGGGCGTGGTCGGCGCGTGTCGAGTCGCGGCCGGGCATCTGCTTGCGCCCGGGCGATGTCATCGTGGCGGGACGCGACGGCTTCGTCGATCGCTGCTTCATCAAGTCGATCGCACTGCTGCCGCCGAAGAACGCGCGGGCGCCGGCGGCTTATTGACGTTTGAGATTTGCTAGAGCCGCCGTGGTGCGCCGTTCGCCTACCACGTCGCCTCGCCAGTTTTTGATGGTTGGGTTTAGGTGCCTTGCGAGTTGCGGCGCGGCGGCGTCGGCTGCTTCCAAAAGTACAAGCAGTTTCGCCATTGCGGTTTCGGCGGCGCGGGTGCCGCCGTCATCGATTTTTAGCGCAATGCCTAGACCTTGATCGGGTAGTACGGCCATGAAGACGGCTTCAGCGCCCGTTTTCACAACTGCGCGGCCGCGGGCGGCTTCGATTAGGTCGGCGCAGGCGCGGCCGGTGCCGGAGACGAGCAATGGGTGCGCTTTCCAGGCGGCGACGATACGCTTGGCGGCTACCGCGCGGGTCGCGTCGAGCATTGCGGTGTCGCCGAGGCGGGCCATGCCGGTTGCGAGATGCGTTAGCGGGATTGCGTAGTTGGGGGCGGCGCAGCCGTCGACGCCAACCGGCATGGCGTTCGCGTCAACGCCGCAGAGGTTTGCGATCGCTTCGCGCACCAGGACTTGCACGGGGTGATCGGGGCGTTCGTAGCCTTCGGTCGCGATCTTTAGGTGGCGCGCAACGGTCAAGAAGCCCGTGTGCTTGCCGGAGCAGTTGTTGTGGATGCGACATGGGCGTTGGCCGTCACGGAGCATCTTGTGCGCGGTTGGTTCGTGAAACGGCAGATGCGGGCCGCAGGCGAGGTCGCTTTCTTTAGCAACGATTTTTCCGAGCCAGGACTCGACGCGTTCGACGTGCATCGGCTCGCTTGAGTGCGAGGCGCAGGCGAGGGCCAAGTGTTCATCGCTTAGGCGGAACGCATCGGCTGCGCCGGTTTCGACCAGCGGCAAGGCTTGCAGCGACTTGAAGGCCGAGCGCGGGAAGACGGCGTTCGGTGTGTCGCCCCAGCTTGCCACGACTTTTCCCGCGGCATCGCACACGGCGATGGCGCCGCGATGTTGGCTTTCAACGGTGCCGCCGCGGGTGACTTCGACGAGGACGGGGTTCACTTGTTTTCCTCGCCTTCGACCGCTTTGCGCAGGCGGCCGAAGGCCAAGCGCAGGCGCGACTTTACCGTGCCCAGCGGGATCTTCGTTTCGTCCGCGATTTGGCTGTGCGATTTCGCGAGATAGAACGCTTCATGCACGAGGTCGGCTTGTTCTTTCGGCAGCGTCTTCAGTGCGCGGGTGATGCGGGCTTCGCGGTCGAGCGTGTCGAGGCGATCGTCGGCGGCTTCGGCTTCGGCGGGTACCAGCAT
>JABFRX010000105.1 GCA_013140995.1 Alphaproteobacteria bacterium
GATATCGGCGAGCCGCGTCTCGATCTCCGCGATCCGAACCGGGTCTGTCGCCGTTTCGGATTCCGCGATCAGCGCCGTGCGCTCCACGTCCGCGATCAACACCGTATCGAGCAGCGTCATCGGCCCGCCTGGCGCTTCCTGCGCGACGCCGCCGATGCGCCACGCGCGCGGGATCACGATCTCGCCGTCGTCGGGCTCCGCCTCGCCGTACAGAATCCGAAACAGCGTGGACTTGCCCGTGCCGTTGCGGCCGACGAGGCCGACTTTGTGCCCGGTCGGAATCGAAGCCGTCGCCCCTTCGAACAGGGGCCGGCCTTCGATCCGGTAGGTGAGGTTCGTGATGCGCAGCATGGGGCGCGCTCTCTATCGAGGTTTCGGCCACCTGGAAAGGCGCGACAATGAAGCGCCGCGGCTTAGCTTGCGGGGCAGGGGCCCCTACACGTATCAAGGCCCACCTTTTTCGAGCCGTTTTCCAAGGAATTACGCCCATGACCGAGCGCACCCTGTCGATCGTGAAGCCCGACGCGACCCGCCGCAATCTGACCGGCAAGATCGTCGACCGGCTGGAGACCGCGGGCCTGCGCGTGGTCGCGCAAAAGCGGCTGTGGCTGTCCACGAAACAGGCCGAAGCGTTCTACGCGGTTCACAAGGCGCGCCCCTTCTTCCACGATTTGGTGAAGTTCATGACGTCGGGCCCGGTGGTGGTGCAGGTGCTCGAAGGTGCGAACGCGGTGGCCAAGAACCGCGAAGTGATGGGCGCGACCGACCCCGCGAAAGCCGCCCCCGGCACGATCCGCAAGGACTTCGCCGAGTCGATCGAAGCGAACTCCGTCCACGGCTCCGACAGCGCCGAAAACGCAGCGAACGAGATCAGTTTCTTCTTCGCGGCCACGGAAATCGTAGGCTAGCGAAGCCTCGTTTCGCGAAAATCGAATCCGTAGCAAGCGCAATTTCCGCAGCTCTCTGCGGAATTGAGCGTGGCGGATGCGTGGCACATGCGTGGCGGCCGGAGGCGCATCCGAAATTCGCGCGGGAGCGAATGCGCAAAATCGAATCCGTTATATGCGTTAGAACGGCGGAACGCCGCGGTTTCATCCGTTATATATGCGTTAGATATCCGTTATGGATGCGTTAGCCGCCTAAACGTAAGCAGCTCAAACCCGCCCGGCACGCGCGAACAACGAGCACCATCCACGCGCAAATAAGCTGCGTGCAAACCATGCACGCTGCGTCACGCAGATAGGGCGCAGCTACGCCGACCCACGCGATCGTCAACCAGATGCAATTTTCAAGTCGCAGCCGCCTGCCGGAACAGGGCAGGGGAATGGCCGTTTGGCACGGCCGAGTTACACGTGGAACAAATAAAGAACAAACAGTAGAAAGTCAAGCAGATTCGGCGTGAGGGTACGATGCCGACGCGCAACATCAGTCTGACGAAGCAACTGGACGACTTCGTCGACGCCACGTTGCGCAAAGGCAGCCACCAAAACGCGAGCGAGGTCGTACGCGATGCGCTGCGCCTTTTGGAAGCGCGGCAGACGGAGGAGGAACTCAAGCTCCGGCGGCTGCGTGAGGCCATTGCAGTCGGCATCGCCGACCACGAACGCGGCGACTACGTGGAGATCCGCTCGCGTGCGGCATTGCGGAAAGTCACGCAGCAACTTGGCCGCCCGGCCAAGAAAGCGGCAAAGCCAGCGCGGTGATGTGATCGTCGTGGACCGCATGCTCCACGATGCGATGGACATCATTCGCCATATGCCGCCAAGCGGGGTATGAAGGCTAGAGGGTGAGCCCTCTGGCTCAACCGCCACACCGCGAGGTGCCCCCATGCTCAACCGCTGCGCCGTCATCGTCCGCCCCGCCCAGCCCTACATCGACTGGGCCGCCTCGCTCCCCGACGCGGACGAGGACATCGTGCCCGACCCCGACGGCGAGCAGACGGTTTACCTGCTGCCCGACCTCGCCGACGACGGCGACATCGACGAGATGATCGCCGATGCATTCGGCATCATCTTCGAAAGCGAACTCGAAGCCTGGTGCATCGACGAAGCCACCTGGCCCAAACCCCGCACACTCGCGATGTTCAAGGAGTGGTTCATGATCGAAGTCCACTCGATCATCCACGACCTCGCCGCCGATCCGCTGGTGGATGACGACGACGAGTAACGCCGCCCCTCGGGATTAGCCTCACCCGGGCGGGACCGCGGGCTTCCAGCCCGCACTATGGTGCTGCCATAGTCCGTGTGTCCCCAAATTGCGGATCATACCGACCCCTTGCCGCGGACCAACGCGCGCCGTCTTTGAATTGCTGTGGCGCAACGCACACTCAGAGCGTGAATCTTCCGACAGTCTTCGTGGTCGATTAGCGTAATGAAAACAGGGCGACAGGATATGGAAACACCGGTCATGTAACCGGGGCCGCGCGCGGTCGTCCGCGGCGGCGGTGAGCACAAGAGCGAGGCGCTGCCGGGCGATCGTCGGCAGCGCGACTAATACTTTGCGGGGATGTCTATGCGAAAGCTACTTGCCGTCTTTTCATTCTTGATTCTGTGTTGCCCTAATGCGTTCGCGACGGAGTGCAACACA
>JABFRX010000100.1 GCA_013140995.1 Alphaproteobacteria bacterium
GTGCAGGCCTATCAGAAGCGTGCGCCGGCGGCAATCTCGTGGCTCAGCGCGGTTGCGCGAGAACACAAGCGGCGGCTGCCCGTGCGGCTTGTTAAGGGCGCGTACTGGGACAGTGAGGTGAAGCGGGCGCAGGAATTGGGCATCGACGGCTATCCGGTGTTTACGCGCAAGGCTTCGACCGACGTTTCGTACCTCGCGTGTGCGCGGCAGTTGCTCTCTGACCGCGATGCGTTCTTCCCGATGTTCGCGACGCATAACGCGCACACACTGGCTGCGGTGAAGACGCTGGCGGGGACACGCGAGGACTACGAGTTTCAGCGGCTGCACGGCATGGGCGAGGAGCTGTACGACGAGGCGGTCGGCGGCGACAGGCTTGGCGTGCAGTGCCGTATCTATGCGCCGGTCGGTGCGCATGAAGATCTGCTCGCGTATCTCGTTCGCCGTTTGCTCGAGAACGGCGCCAATACTTCTTTCGTCAATCGTTTGGCCGACGATGAGGCACCGATCGAGGCCATCATCGCCGATCCCGTCGCACAAGTGGAAGCCATGGCTACAAAACCGCATCCGCGTATTCCGTTGCCGGCAGACCTGTTCGGCGACCGCAAAAACTCACACGGCGTTCTGCTCAGCGACCCGGCGCGTGCCGAGCCGTTGCAGAAGGCGATCGCCGCCGCGGTCGCGCAACCGCTCGATGCGCGGCCGATCGTTGGCGGTGCGTTGAAGGATGGCAAGGTGCGCGATGTGTTCGATCCGAGTTTCCGCTCGCGGCGGATCGGGTCGGTGGTCGATTCGACGCCTGCGCTTGCGGCGCAGGCGGCCACCCAAGCGCGAGCGGCGCAGTTCGCTTGGGATGCCTTGGGCGGGGCAAAGCGCGCGGAGATTCTTTCGCGCGCGGCCGATTTGTTCGAGCGCGATGCGGCCTTGCTGATCGGGCTTTGCTTGCGCGAGGCGGGCAAGACGATTGCGAACGGCCTTGCCGATGTGCGCGAGGCGATCGATTTTTTGCGGTACTACGCGGATTTGGCGCGCGCGGATTTTTCGGGGCCGAAGCTGTTGCCTGGGCCTACGGGCGAGCGGAACGAGTTGTCGCTGCACGGGCGGGGCGTGTTTGCGTGCATCAGCCCATGGAATTTTCCGGTCGCGATTTTCACCGGGCAGATTGCGGGCGCGTTGGCTGCGGGCAATACGGTTGTGGCAAAGCCTGCCGAGCAGACGCCGCTCACTGCCTTTGCGGCGACGCGGTTGCTGCATGAGGCTGGGGTGCCGGGCGAGGTGTTGCACCTTCTGCCGGGCGACGGCGCGGAAATCGGCGGGACTCTCACGCGAGACGCGAACGTCACCGGTGTGGTGTTCACCGGCGGCACGGATACGGCGAGGCTGATTAATCTGTCGTTGGCCGAGCGCAAGGGGCCGATCCCGCCGTTCATTGCGGAGACAGGCGGTTTGAACGCGATGATCGCAGACTCGACGGCGTTGCCGGAGCAGCTTGTGCGCGATGCGGTGACGTCGGCGTTCGATAGTGCTGGGCAGCGCTGCTCGGCTCTGCGCGTGCTGTTCTTGCAATCGGATATCGCGTCGAAGGTGTTGAAGCTGCTTGGCGGCGCGATGGCGGAGCTTAAAGTCGGCGATCCGATGAAGCTCGACACCGATATCGGGCCGGTAATCGACGCGGACGCGCTGGCCGTGCTCGAGGGCCACGCGAAGCATATGGGGCGGGACGGGCGGTTGATCGCGGAGGCGACGCTGTCGGCCGAGACCCGCGACGGGTTTTTCTTCGCGCCGCGCGCATTCGAGATCGACGCGATATCTCAGCTGCAGCGCGAGGTGTTCGGGCCGATCCTGCATGTCGTGCGGTTCGAGGCGAACGCGTTGGACAAGGTCGTCGATGCGATCAACGAGACCGGATATGGGCTCACGCTCGGCGTGCATACGCGCATTCAAGACACCGTCGACTTCATCCAAGCGCGTGCGCGGGTCGGCAATCTCTACGTCAACCGTAACCAGATCGGGGCGGTCGTGGGCGTCCAACCGTTCGGCGGCGAGGGCCTTTCGGGAACGGGCCCGAAAGCGGGCGGCCCGTATTATTTGCACCGCTTCGCCGTGGAGCGCACGGCTTGCACAAACACGACGGCTGCAGGCGGCAATGCTAGCTTGCTCTCGCTCGGCGAGGGTGGGGCTTAGGCAACTGGAGTTGGCGCATGAGATTTCTATGTCTTGCGGTGCTGGCGTTGGTTTGCAGCGCGTCCGGGTACGCCTCGCCGAACTGCGAGCGTGCGGACATCGCGGAGCTTTGTACCCTCGCGAAGGAGACACGCGCCGACAACCCCGAGTTCGGCGCTCAAGGTCAATGGACGACTGCGGCGCTACAGGAGCGCTCGCAACGTCATGCAACGCGGCGAAAGCGGGCTGTCGATATCCTGAATGACGTTGCGAATCCGACTTGGCGCGACCTTTACAATGCGGGCTACGCAATCTTTTACGGGGAGACGCCGGAGGAACGTCTGCTTGCACACGCGATCGCGATCCGTGCGCTGAGTTTGGCGCCTGACGAGCCGGAGGCTCGTCATTTCGTGGCGATGACGTTCGACAAAATCGGCCGGAGCTATGTCGGCGCGCAGCTTTACGGCAGGCAGAAATTCTTCAAGCTAAATCCAGCGACGAGTGAGGTGGAGTCGTCCTGCTTGCCGCAAATGATCGACCCGCCGCTGCCGGCGAGCGTAGGCACAGCATTCGAGGCTTGGCCGAAGGGCTTTGATCGTTGCCCAAAGGGCGTTGGCGAAATTCCTCAGGCGCGACCTATCGGTGACGAACCGGGAAAAACGACGCGATAGGCGGAGAGACCGGAACGCGGCGTATCGGTACGAAAGCGCGTATCATTTCTCTATGCCAAGTGTGGCTTGTATCGTCGCCGTGCTCGGCGAATCAGCGCCGTGAGCGAGGGTGCGCATGGCCGGACTTCCGGCACCGTTGGTCGTCGTCGGTAACGAGAAGGGCGGGTCGGGGAAGACGACCGTCGCCATCCATCTCGTTGCGGGGGCGATGAGCGCCGGGCTTCGGGTGGGCGGAATCGATCTCGATCACCGGCAGAAGAGTTTTTCGCATTTCTTCGAGAATCGGGCGCGGTGGGCGGAGCGCGTGGGACGCGACTATCCGCTGCCGAAGATCGCGCCGGTTCATGCTTCGGAGCGCGAGACCAAGACGCTGGCGGAGGGTGAAGAGGCGCGGCGGCTTGCGGCGGCGGTGGCTGAGCTTTCGGCGGAGTGCGACGTCATCGTTGTCGATTGTCCGGGGGCCGATACTGCGCTGGGGCGTGCGGCGCATGGCAACGCGTCTGTCATCGTCACACCCTTGAACGACAGTTTTGTCGATTTCGATTTGCTTGCTGGGGTGGACCCAGAGACGTATGAGGCGAAGGCGCCGTCGATCTATGCCGAGTTCGTGTGGGAAAGCCGCAAGCGGCACATGATCGAGAAGCGTAAGACGATCGACTGGCTCGTTGTGCGTAACCGGATGTCGAGTGTCGAGACGCGAAATCAACGGCGTGTGACCGAAGCGCTGACGAAACTGTCGCAACGGATCGGGTTTCGCTTGGCACCGGGGTTGACGGAGCGCGTGATCTACCGCGAGCTGTTTCCGAAGGGGTTGACGGTGCTCGACCTGATCGAGGGTAAGACGCGCGGCATCACCATGGGCCAGATTGCGGCGCGGGCCGAAGTGCGGGCGTTGATCGCGGCGCTCAAGCTGTCGCAGCTTTCGAAGATTGCCGCTGCAAGCTGACGCGTTTACCGCACCGCGATCGGCAGGCTTGCGCGGGCGTTCGCTTGGTCCCAGGCGCCGTCGGTGACGACGAGGCAGGACGTGCCCTTCTTTTGCAGTTGTTTGCAGAGCGACTCGGCTTTCGCCGGCGTGAAGGCGCCGAAGCGGACGCGGTAGAACGTTTCGCCGCGCACGTCGAGTTGGACGATCGCGCTGCGCGCGCCGCCGATGAGCGAGCGTTGTTGAGTTGAGACTTCCTGGAGCTGCGTCTCGGCCTTTTCGCGCGTCGAATGTGCGCCGACTTGGATGCCCCATTGGCCGGAGTGCGTGACCGGGTTCGAGCGGATCTGGTCGGCCGTGTCGCCTTGGCCGATTTCGCGCGGGCTGGAGGGGATCGAGGCGTAGGCCGGCGTGCCGCTTGGCGTTGCGGGTTGCGGCGCGGGTGCCGCCATCACGACCTTCGATGCGGCGTCGGGACGGAAGGCGGAAGCGCTTTCTTCTTCGGCGGCGGCTGCTTCTTCATCGTCGAGGACGAGCGGCGACATCGCCATGATCACAGGCGCAGGCCGTCCAAGGCCGAGCCTTGTGAATTCACTCTCCAAAAGCTCTGCACTTTGGATATCGCGGTCGCGGGCGGAGCGGCCACCCATGACGACCGCGATCAGGCGCGTGCCTTGGCGCGTCGCGGAGCTCGCCAGGTTGAAGCCCGACATGCGCGTGTAGCCGGTCTTCAGGCCATCGGCGCCGTCGAAGAACTTCATCAGGTTGTTGTGGCCTTCGAAGCTGCGCCCGCCCCAGTAGAAGCTCTGCAGCCGGAAGTACGGATAGAATTGCGGGAAGTCCGTGACGAGCCGGCGGCTCAATATCACCATGTCGGATGCGGTCGATTGCTGGCTCTCGTCGGGCAGGCCCGAAGCGTTGACGAACGTCGTGCGCGCCATGCCCATCTCGCGCGCCTTTTGCGTCATGCGCGTTGCGAACGCCCATTCGGTGCCCGCCAGATGTTCGGCCGCCACAACGGCGACGTCGTTTGCGGAGCGCACGACTAGCGCTTTGATCGCGTCTTCGACGGTGATTTGATCGCCGGCGTCGAGGCCGAGTTTCGTCGGGTCTTGGCCGCTTGCGTAGGACGACGTCGTCATGGGCGTCGACAACGTCATGTTGCCCTTCTGAACCTGCTCGAACAGCAGATAGAGGGTCATCATTTTTGTCAGTGACGCCGGATAGCGCGTATGGTCCGACATGCGCTCGTAAAGCACGCGGCCGCTGTTGGCTTCGATGACGATTGCAGCGAATTTTTCGACGTAGGGCTGGACGATGGCAGGGCGGTGGTGGCGCTTGGCCTTCTTGCGCTTACGCGCAGCGTCAGCGGTGTCGGCTGTGATGGAGGCAACCACCAACAGCGTCAAAACCGTTAACAAATACTTCCACAGCTGACCGCGCCGAACCATGATTGAGCCCGTTACAAGAGGTCAAACGCCACGGCGGACGCGTCAGCAAGAAGCAGACCACGCATAGGACTGCCTATCCCCCGACACGACACCAACTTGCCGAGTCTGTCATATTTTTCGCGCTTGGAAAGTGTAAACATGGGCAGCACCACCGGAAAACAAGCACCCGGCGATCCCTCCAAATCGGCAGATCGCCCGGCCTGATTCGCGCGCATGGAGTTTGGTGTGCAGCGCATTTACGTTTGGTTAACGCTATTTGCAGCCTCGGTTACAGTCTATTGTGCACTGCACAAATCGACCTTGACAAACTGGCCTCGCAGGCTCATATACCTCAATGTTGCAGTGCAGCATAGCGGCGGTAAATCGGTCACAGCCGCTTAATAATCCGACGCCGGATTAACCAACTGCTGCGAGCCGAAAAGGATCAAGACGATGGCAAAGAACAAATTCGACACCGAATCGGTGGAGCAGGTCATGAAGAACGGAAACGAAGCGATGAAGCACGGTATGGAGCAAGTGACGAAGGCCTACGAGAACTTCGCGGGCTTCGGCAAAGGCGGCGTCGAGGCGTGGATGCAGTCCGCGACCGCGATGACGAAGGCGTTCGAGCGCATCAACGGCGATTGGTTCGCCTTCTCGAAACAGCAAATGGAAGACGGCGTCGCCGCGTTCAAAGCGGTCGCCAGCGCCAAGAGCGTGCACGAAGCGTGGGAAGTTCAAACGGACTACGCGAAGTCTTCGCTGGACGCGTTTGTCGCGCAAGCGACGAAGGCCAACGACACGTTCATGGACGCCGCGAAGAAGGCTTCCGAGCCGTTCAGCACGCGCCTCAATGAAGTCGTTCGCGAAGCACGCCAGGCCAGCCCGTTCAGCCGCGCGGCCGAATAACGCCACTCAAATCGAATGCGGCGGGGCTGAAGGTGTTTACCTTCGGCCCCGTTTTTCGTTTGGGGCTGCTTGCGCGCAGGCTGCGGGCATGCTGCCCTGCCGGTTATGTCACTGCATCGCGTCGAATTTGCCACCTTGGTCCGGCCGAAGACGCCGAACACGTTTCTGATGGCGCCCGAGGGGCTTTGCCAGGCGGCCAAGTCCGACCACGAGCCGCCGACGTTTGCCGTGACGCCGGCCAAGCTGCGGCAGGCGTTCCTCAGCGTCGTGATCGCTGAGCCGCGTTTGTCGCATACGCTGGCCGACGAGCCGCAGCTTTACGACGATTTCGTCGTGCGATCGGCGCTGTTCCGCTTTCCTGACTTGGTGTCGGTGCAGTTCTTGGCCCATGGAAAGAAGGGTGCAACGCTCGCGCTCTATTCGCGCTCGGTCTATGGGCGGTCGGACTTGGGCGTGAACCGGCGGCGTAGCCTGGCATGGCTTGCGAAGGTGCGCGAGGCGTTGAAGCCGGTGGCCACATAACGATTTCCTCCCATGGCCAAAGCTGCTTGAATTGTGACGTGTCCCCGGATTGCGCTTTGGCGGATGCGGGCGAGGACGCCTGCGGTCCCAGGGCGAGTGCGCGTTCGTTTTCGCTGCGCCCTACGATCGAAGGGCGACATTCACTTGGGTGGGCGGACGCGGTCTGCTAATGTCTAGAGGGTAGTTTGGAGTGCACATGAAGTTCGAAGCTATTGTTAAGGGTGCCGCAGCACTCTTCCTTACCGCAATGCCCTCGTTTGCGGCCACGGAACCTTCTGGGGCGCTCGCCGCACTCGACGGTCGCTGGACGACCGTCGGCGATCAGAAGAAGTACGGCGCCGACGCCTGCAAGTCGCATTGGACCGACTACAAGGTGAATGCCGATAAACGGGGTGTGGTCCTCAAGACTGCCGAGGGCAAGGTTTTGAACTATCTCGTCTTGTACACCGAAGCCGATAACGCTGCGATGTACATCGAGGGAGAGGATCGACGCCTATCGACTGGCGACCGGGTGGTTTGGGTGTTGATGCGTGAGTCGCCGGACAAGATTGCTTGGCGCGCTCATGGCCGTCCAAGCACGCCGGCCTTTGCCGATCACGGGAGTGTCCGGTGCAAGTGAGGTAATGGAAATTCTGTAAATTCTGGCGACACGTCGCAAACTCGTTGACTTCACCGCCGTTCGACGCGGCACGCGCTCAGTTCGATGCTTCCGTCCATTGCGGTCCATTGGTACAAATACAAATACCAAATACGGGGACATGATACATATTCCCCGACGATTTGCCGCCGAAACGGGTTGGGATCGGTCTCTGGGTTCAAGCGGCGATTGGGAGCTTGAGGCGTCGTCGCCATGGCTTTCCCTTTTGTACGGCTTTCGGGGTCCACTCCAGGCTCTATTCCCCTCGTTCATCCACGCTTCGATCGGCTCACCTTGGCTCGTCCAGGGCTTCCTTCAGGCGTTCGGTTTGGTGCATGCGTTCGTGCAGGACGGTCACGATGCCGACCTTGCCGTCGGCCAGTAGCTTCCAATAGACGATGTGTTTTTCGTGGCGGCAGAGGTAGCCGTCGATGCCGAACTCGGCGGGGATCGCGCGCCATGGGAACTCGCGCGCGGCGATGGCTTTGAACTTGTCGAAGAGGCCGCGGATGTAGGCGTCGGCCTGCGCCTCGCCCCATGTGCGGCGGGTGTAGTCGTAGATTTCGTCCAGCCGGTGGCTTGCGCCGGTTGAGACGCGAAACGCGGTCATTTGCGCTTGCGCGCGTTTCGCTTGATCACCGCTTCGGCGCCGAGCGGCTTATAGTCGCTGTCCGGCGCGGCGAAGGCCTTCGTCAATTCCGCCTTCAGGCGCGTGAAGGCTTCGGCGTCGGCGCGTTCCTTGTCGCGGCGGATCAGATCGCGCACATATTCGCTGATGTTTTCGTAGGCCCCGTCTTCGCCGACGTTCGTTGTGACGTGTTCGCCCAACGCACCGCTTACGCGTACGTTCAGGGTTACGGTTTTCGACATTTGGAGACTCCGTGTTGTCCATATTTTATGGATATTTGTGGACAAGTCTACGCGGCGACGTACGATATGGGTAGGGATCGGTCTCTGGGCGAGGCCTTCGATT
>JABFRX010000084.1 GCA_013140995.1 Alphaproteobacteria bacterium
CACCTATCTTTTTGCTGCTCGACGCAGAACCAGCCTCTTTCTTGCAGGCTTCGCAAACATTCCCGTCCTCGGATTTCGGCCCGACTTCGGCGCACCCGTCGCCATCTCTTTAAACCCACCAATCGACACCGGCGCCATGTCCGGAAACACAGCGCGAATGTCCAAATCGCCGCCCAGCGCCTCAATCTGTTTGCGCATCGTCGAGAGGTAGAGATCGCCGGCGCTCTCGATGCGGGAGACGAGGGCCTGCGTCTTGCCGAGCTTGCGGGCGAGCGCCGTTTGGGTCATCGCGCGGGCCTTGCGCAATTGGGCGAGGCTCATCTCCTCCGCCGCCATTTGGTCCACACGCGCGCGGATACGCGCCCGCTGCGCCGGCGACAACGTCGCCTTGATCTCTTCAAGGGTGTAGGGCTTTCGCGGATCGCGCGTCATGGGATACCTCGTCAATCTCTATTTCGGCTTCTTCGTCTCTGACTTCTTTTTCGCTTCCTCTTCCTTCAACCATTCCAGATAAGCGCCAAAGCGCTTGTCGGCAGTATCGATCAGCCGCTTGTAGAAGACGGCTTGCGCCTCACCCGACTTGTCGCCGCACACGAGCACGATCGCCTGCCTCAGCGGGTCGAACGCGAACGCCGCGCGCCACTCGCCCGTCGCCGTGTGGAAGCGCAGCTCCTTCATGTTCGCGTATTCCGAACCCTTGAGCGTCCCAACCTGCGGCCGGGTCGCCTTCGGCCCAAATTCGCGCAAATGCTCCACCGTTGCGACAAGCGCTTCTTGCGCGTCTTCCGGCATTGCCCGGAACTCCGGCTGAAAAGGCGCTGCGAAGAGAACCGCCCAGGGCATGTACCGAATATAATACGAGTATCATATGAATCAAGTGTTATAATTTGACACAAGCACCGCGATCACTTTGCCGGCGCCGGCAAAGTGATCCACCCCGGAAACGCGGGTCCCCCCGACAGACTCCCTAACGATAGCTCGCCGCCTGAAGTTCGAACAGTTCGGCGTAGCGGCCGCCTTGCGCGATCAGCTCTGCGTGCGTGCCGGCCGATTCCACCGTGCCGTCGGCGAGCACGAGAATCCGGTCGGCCATGCGCACGCTCGAGAAGCGGTGCGAGATGATGACCGCGGTCTTGGCCGCGCTCACTTCCTTGAAGCGCTCGAACACTTCGAACTCCGCACGCGCGTCCAGTGCGGCCGTCGGTTCGTCGAGGATGAGGACTTGCGCGTCGCGCATGTAGGCGCGCGCGATCGCGAGCTTTTGCCATTCCCCGCCGGAGAGATCGATGCCATTCTTGAACCGCTTGCCGATCATTTGATCGTAGCCTTCGGGCAGTTTGGCGATGACGGCGTCGGCGCGGCTGCGCCCTGCCGCTTGTTCGATGCGGGCGCGGTCGGCGCGCGCGTCGATGCGGCCGACCGCGATGTTGTCGGCGGCGGTCAGGTTGAAGCGGACGAAATCCTGGAAGATGACGCCGATGTTCGCGCGCACGGCATCAAGGTCGTACTCGCGCAGGTCGTGCCCGTCGAGCAGAATCCGGCCTTCGTCGGGGTCGTAAAGGCGCGCGAGCAATTTGACGAGCGTGGTTTTGCCGGCGCCGTTTTCGCCGACGAGCGCCAGCACTTCGCCCGCTTGTAGCCTGAAGTTCAAATTCCGCACGGCCCAGCGCTGGGCGCCGGGGTATCGAAAACCGGCGTTTTCGAAGACGAAGCCTTCGCGGATGGGTTGCGGAAAGGGTCTTGGATTCTGGGGCGAGTGAATCTCGGGTGTTACGTCGAAGAACGAGAACAGGTCGTCCAGGTAGAGCGCCTGGCTTGCGGTCGACGAAAAGCCGGCGAGCAGATTTTCGAGAAGGCCGCTCAAGCGGCGGAAAGACGCCGCGAGGAACGTCAGGTCGCCGATCGTAAATGCACCGGCCAGCGTGCGCCACGCGATGTAAGCGTAGGCGAGGTAATAGCCGATCGTACCGATCGCGGTGAAAAGGCCGCCCCAGGCCGCGCGCCGTATCGCCAGCTTGCGGTTTGCGGCGTAGATGCTGCTTGCCAGATGCTTGTAGCGTTCGATGAGAAAGCCATTCAGGCCGAAGATCTTCACTTCCTTCGCCGTCTCCGCGCTTGCCGCGGTTTGACGTAAGTAGTCGAGCTCGCGCCGTTCGGGCGTGCGGAAATAGGCAAGCCAATAGCTCTGCGCGTTGAAGTGCGCCTCGCCGAGGAACGCCGGCACGAGCGCGACCAGCAGCAGCGCGATGAGCCAAGGCGCGTAAGCGATCAAGCCGGCCGCGAAACTGACCACCGTCACGATGTCTTGTGCTTGGCCGAACAACTGACTCATGAGCGCCATCCGGCCGCTTGTCTGACGGCGCGCACGGTCGAGCCGGTCTTGGAATTCGGCGTCTTCGAAATCCTCAAGGTCGAGCGTTGCCGCATGTTCCATCAGCCGGACGCTGCTGTCGTTCGATACACGCTCGCCCAACAGGCTTTCGACCAAGGCAACGACGCGGCCCAAAACCTCCGCGAACACGGCGAGCGCGAATTCCGCGGCCAGAAGCAGGGCGAGCCAGTCGAGAAGACCGCTTTCCCACCATTGCGCGAGCGACGGCGGGGGCTCCGGCCGCTGCACCAGCAGCACGACCTCATCGATAATCAGCTTGCCGATATAGAGCGTGACGATCGGTACGAGCGCGCGAACCAGGCGCAACAACAGCGAACAAATGGTGAGGAACGGGCTGGTACGCCAAACCAGAGCGACGAAGGCCGGAATGTTCTTGAGCGCGCCGATGCGCTGCCTGAACGAAGTCGGCGCCGGTGGTCCTTCCCCGGGCGTTCGGCCGCCAGTCCTGTCTTGCCGCGGCATCTTGAAGTCCTAACGACGGTTGCCTCTTGGGCGTCAATGGAGCCGGTATTGGCTATCATGTCGCCGAATGAAATGGCGAAACCTTCCGCTGGCGCCGCCGTGTGACCGGCACATCGCGCGGACCTTGGAACCCGCCGCCCTCACGCGCGTTATACACGTTGGAGGATCACCATGTTTCCCTTGGGCAGCGTCTCGCGCAGCATTACCGGCATTCCGTTCGTCACGGTGCTGATGATTTTGATCAATGCCGCCGTGTTCTACATGGAGATGCAGCAGGGCGAGCGCTTCATCGACCGTTGGTCGGCGGTCCCGGCCGCCATCATGGCCGGGCGCGAGGTCGAGACGGTGCTCACGTCGGCCTTCCTGCACGCGGGCTGGGTTCACATCCTGGGCAACATGGTCTTCCTCTGGGCGTTCGCGCCCGCGATGGAAGACGCGATGGGTTCGGTCAAGTTTCTGATTTTCTATCTTCTGGGTGCGGTCGCGGCGGCCGCCGCGCACATCTACGGCGACCCGAGCTCGGCCATCCCGATCGTGGGCGCCAGCGGCGCGGTTGCGGCGGTGATGGGCGCGTTCTTGGTGACCTACCCGCGCGACTCGATCCGCACCCTTGTGCTCACGCCCGTTGCGCGCGTGATCCAAATCCCCGCGATCGTGCTCATCGGGCTTTGGATCGTGACCCAGGTGGTGAGTGTCACCACCGAACCGCAGCAGGCCAACGCCGGCGGCGTCGCCTACCTCGCCCACATCGGCGGTGCCATCTTCGGCATCGTCACAGGCCGCCTGTTCATTTGGCGGTCGCTGACAAAGCCAAGCTGAAAACAATCACGGGGTGGCGGATATCCACCCCCGGTTTCTCGACAACCACGCCGCAACCCGCCCATAGTGGCCCCATGACGATTTGGGGTTGGTTGTTGCTGGGCGCCGGCAGTTGGGTGCTCGCCGTCGTGTTGAAGGTGTTGGCCGACGTCGTCGTGCAGCGCTTGGCGACGGTCGCGTTCAAGGATTGGGTGGCGGCGCTTCTGTCGGGCGTGTGGTCGTCGGTGTGCGAGATCGGCCTCTCCGCGTTCGCGTTCTGGTATTGGAGCGCCACGTTCGCCGACGCGCTCGTCATGGCCACGGGCGCGGGGGCGGCGGAGTTCCTCATCCTGCTCCCCGCAGCCCTCTCCACCAAGCTCGACAAGAAGAAGACCGCAAAGGCGACGGAGCGCGCGAACTGGACCGCGTTCTTGACCGAACGCACGGTGGCGTTCGCAAGCCACATCGCAGCCCGTGCCCTCGCCTGGCTCGGCATCGGTGGCACGGGCGGCGCAGCCGCGCTCGGCAGCGCGTTCGGGTTGTTCGCCACGACCGAGGCGATCCAAGCCTACGGCCAGGCGAAGGAATGGGACTGGCTGAACAACCGCACGCTCTGGACGTTCCTCTTCTTCCAAATCGCGCTGGTGCTGGTGGAGGTCGCGCTCATCGTCGTGTGGTGGCGCTAACCCGCAGCGTCTCGAATTGTGCGCCAGAGATTGACAATACGTTAAGCGATTGCCGCTAGCCTTCCCCGCATCCGGAGAGGCCCATGGATCGCGACACTGCAATCATCATCGCCGTTACGACGATCGTGCTCACGCTGATCGGCGGCATCTATCTGGGCCAGCCGTCGACGTCCGCGGAACTGCTGGCACAAGAGACGTTCTCGACCGAAGACATCCGCTACAAATACCAACAGGCAGAGCTGAAGCGCGGCAAGAAGAAGGCGCCCCCGCCGGCCGACTATGCGACGACGCCCGAGTCCTCCGAGAACGAAGCCCCGCAGAACGACGAAAGCGCGGGCGACGACGGCACAAACGACGAAAGCGCCGAAGAACCGCCGATCGACTAAAAGAGTAAACGCACTTTTCCGCCTCCCCTTGAAGCGCAAAAAGCGTTAGCCTCGCACCAAGATCGAACGCCCGCGCGAGGGGACGCCCATGCCCGAAATATCAGCCGCCCGCGTGCCCCCCGACCGCATGCCTGCTGAGCGCATGACAGTGCGGCGCATGCGCTTTCCCTACGCAGATCCCGCTGAGGCTCATTGGAACAAGGCGCGGCCCGAGTTCAGCCAAATCGTCAACGCGGGCTCGCTCGCGATGCCGTTTCTGGAACCCTACATGATCGAGACGATGAAGAAGGCGAAGGAACGCATCACCGATCCGCAGCTCCTGAAAGACGTCGACCTCTACATCGCGCAGGAAGCAACCCACTTCCGCCAGCATCAACAGTGGAACAAGCGCCTGGCCGACGTGGGCTATGCGTGCATCGCGCCGCACGAGGCGCAACTAAAGCAGGACTACGACGCGTTCGCTACGAAACGCTCGTTCACGTTCAACATCGCCTATGCCGAAGGGTTCGAGGCGATGGGACTAACCCTCGGCCACATGCTCGTCGAAGACCGCGAGTATCTGTTCAAGGGCGCAGACCCCGCCGTCACGTCGATGATCCTCTGGCACTTCGTCGAGGAGATCGAGCACAAGACGGTGACATATGACGTCTTCAAGGCGCTCGACGGCCGCTACACGTGGCGCATCTACGGCCTCGCCTACGCGACCGGCCACATCTTCTACCGCACGTGGCAAGCATACCGCCAATTGCTGATGGAAGACGGCCGCTGGCACCACGTGTCGAACCGCCTAAAACTCTACGGCCTGCTCGGCCGCATGTTCCGCAAACTGCTGCCGCGCCTCGCACGCATCTTGAAACCCAGCTACGACCCGCGCGAAGTCGAAGACCCCGCGTGGACCAAAGAATGGTCGCGCCAGCATCGCGAAGGTGCAGCGACTTTCGGCGAACTCGACACCACGCGGCTTAGCGCACCGGCACCCGTGCCCCTGCCCGTCCAACAAGCCGCCTAGCGGGGGGGGCAAGATGACCGCGATGCCGGAGCGCCTGCGCGCGCTGCTGTTCCTGAACGGCATCGGCCTGTTTTGCTTTGCGGTTTTCGTCGGCTGGCAGTGGTTCTTCGCGCTGCTCGGCCAGATCGTGCTCTGGCCGGTCGTGCCCCCGATCGACGTTCAACTCCCAGACGACCATCGCGCCTGGCGTATGGTCCACATGGAAGCGATCACGCAAGGCCTGCTGCTGATGGCGCTGGGCCTCGGCGGAAGGTTTCTTCACCTCACCACGCTCCAACACCGCATCTTCTTCTGGAGCGCGCTGATTACAACGTGGCTCTTCACCGTCCCCACCTACTTCCACGCCTTGTTCGGCACACGAGGCCTCGCGATGGGAGGCGGCCCCTTCAAACCAGGCCTGGCCAACGACATCCTCTACCTCATCGGCTGGCCCCCGGTCATCGCCGTCCACGTGATGCTGGCGCTTGCGGTGATCGGCGTCTGGCGCTACGTGCAGACGTTGCCACGGGCTTGATCTCACCTATATTCGCCAGCCCATGACCACCAAGCCCAATCCCGGCCTCGCCGAAGCGCCGGCTGCTATGTTCGTGCCGCACAAGCCTGCGCGTCCGGAGAAATCCGAGGGCGGGCGGCGGTTCAAGATCGTGTCCGACATGACGCCGAAGGGCGATCAGCCGGCGGCTATCAAGGAACTCGTCAAAGGCATCAAGGCGAACGAGCGCGATCAGGTTCTGCTCGGCGTCACCGGCTCCGGCAAGACGTTCACGATGGCCCAGGTGATCGAAGCGACGCAGCGCCCGGCCCTCATCCTCGCGCCGAACAAGACGCTGGCCGCCCAGCTCTACGGCGAGATGAAGAACTTCTTCCCCGAAAACGCGGTCGAGTACTTCGTCTCGTACTACGACTACTACCAGCCCGAAGCCTACGTGCCCCGCACCGACACCTACATCGAGAAAGAGTCCTCAATCAACGAACAGATCGACCGCATGCGCCATTCGGCGACGCGAGCGGTGATGGAGCGCGACGACGTCATCATCGTGGCGAGCGTGTCGTGCATCTACGGCATCGGCTCAGTCGAAACCTACACGGCGATGACGTTCAGTGTGAAAACGGGCAAGCGCATCTCGCGCAACGACCTGCTGGCCAACCTGGTCGCCCTGCAGTACCGCCGCAACGACGCCGCCTTCGCCCGCGGCGCCTTTCGCGTGCGCGGCGACACCGTGGAAGTCTTCCCGGCACACTATGAAGACACGGCCTGGCGCATCACGCTATTCGGCGACGAAGTGGAATCGATCCACGAATTCGACCCGCTGACCGGCCAGAAGAGCGACGAACTCGAAGAGATCAAAGTCTACGCGAACTCGCACTACGTGACGCCGCGCCCGACCCTGACGAAGGCGATGAAAGGCATCAAAGAAGAACTGCGCACCACCCTCGACGCGTTCAACAAAGCGGGCAAGCTAATCGAGGCCCAACGCATCGAACAACGCACGCTGCTCGACCTCGAAATGATGGAAGCGACCGGCTCCTGCCCCGGCATCGAGAACTATTCGCGCTGGCTCACCGGCCGCAAACCGGGCGAACCGCCACCGACGATGTTCGAATACCTGCCCGACAACGCGCTCGTGTTCGCCGACGAAAGCCACGTGACGGTCCCGCAGATCGGCGGCATGTACCGCGGCGACTTCCGCCGCAAATTCACGCTGCAGGAATACGGCTTCCGCCTGCCCTCCTGCATGGACAACCGCCCGCTCAAGTTCGAGGAATGGGACGCAATGCGCACGCAAACCGTGTGCGTCTCGGCAACGCCTGGGCCCTGGGAGATGGAGCGCACCGGCGGCGTTTTCGTCGAGCAGGTGATCCGCCCGACCGGCCTGATCGACCCGCCGGTCAGCATCCGCCCCGTCGAACACCAGGTCGACGACCTCGTCGCCGAATGCAAGGAAGTGGCCGCGAAGGGCTACCGCACGCTCGTCACCGTGCTGACGAAGAAGATGGCCGAGGACCTGACCGAATACCTGCACGATCAAAAGATCCGCGTGCGCTACATGCACTCCGACATCGAAACGCTGGAGCGCATCGAAATCATCCGCGACCTGCGCCTCGGCGCCTTCGACGTGCTCGTGGGCATCAACTTGCTTCGCGAAGGTTTGGACATTCCGGAATGCGCGCTGGTCGCGATCCTGGACGCGGACAAGGAAGGCTTCCTGCGCTCGGAAACCTCGCTGGTGCAGACCATTGGCCGCGCCGCCCGCAACATCGACGGCCGTGTGATCCTCTACGCCGACAAAGAAACAAACTCGATGAAGCGCGCGATGGCCGAAACGAGCCGCCGCCGCGCGAAGCAGGACGAATACAACAAGGCAAACGGCATCACGCCCGAAAGCGTGCGCAAATCGATCGCCGACATCATTCAAAGCCCATATGAACGCGACCACGTCATCGTGGACATCGGCAAGGGCAAGGACGGCAAACCGCTGATCGGCCACAACCTGCGCGCCCACATCGCCGGCCTCGAAAAACAAATGAAAGAAGCTGCCGCCGACTTGGAATTCGAAGACGCCGGCCGCCTCCGCGACGAAATCAAACGCCTGCAAGCGACCGAACTCGCCATCGCCGACGACCCGTTCGCAAGACAAGAAGCCGTCGCCGAAGCCGCCGAAGAAGCCGCCGCCCGCAAACGCCCGCGGCCGCGGGAGAATGGCGACGAACGGACATCCGCTCCGATGCCACCCGGCAAGTCCAACCGCGGGCGCCCTGGTCAGCGCGCACCCTTCAGGGGTCGGCGGCGCTAACGCCTATTCGCCTTCGATCTCGAATTCCTTGAGCGCCATAATTGCGTCAACCGATCCCGCACTGCCTAAACAGCCAAGCAACGCGACCTCATAGTTGACAGGTTTTCCACGCTTATACTCTTTCAAGAATTCATCGATCCGCGATTCTGATGCCAGCAGCCAAGCCGACGCCTTGGAGCCGACCAGGCGCAGCGCGCGCTTCAGCTCGTTGATTTCTGCCCCCGAAATGACGGACCTCCTAAAGCTCTTTTCCCAATAGCCTGCAAACCTCAGGTGCGTTTCTGGTACAGGGCGCGCATCTACAGCACCTGTCGTCGATGTGAAGCGATAGTCGAAGCCAGGAGGAATAAATCCAAAAGTCGTCTTGTCAGATGGCGCGCTTTCACATCCGGAGACGCCATGCTCGATCTGCGCATCAAGCGTCGAGTCTTTTGGAGACCCGTTCGCCGGGACTATTGAAACTACCATCCCGGTCAAAGTGAGTGCGCAAGCACGCGCTAGCAACTGGCCCCGTTTCATGGTCATCCTCCATGCAAGCAGGTGTCTTTTTTTGCACCACGGGAATAGCTCTATAGCATGGAAGAGCCTGGGCGCGATCAAAAGCTGTTGCCCGCATATACCACATACGATATAGCGAAGGATGGCCTGGACGGTCGAGTTCTTTAGCGAAGCCGCGCGCGACGAAATGGAGGCGCTGCCGGAGGACATTCGTGCACGCTTCGAGCGCATCGTGGATTTGATCAAGTCGAAAGGCCTATCGGAGATGCGTGAGCCTTACGTGAAGCACTTGGAAGGCAAACTCTGGGAAATGCGGATGAAGGGCAAAGACGGCATCGCCCGCTCCATCTACGTCACCGCATCCGGCCAAAGGATCGTAATCCTCCACAGCTTCATGAAGAAGACGCAGAAGACACCCACGTCCGCGCTCGTGCTCGCACGCACACGCGCGAAGGAGGTTGAATGAAAAAGAAAGCATCCAGTTACCGGCCGCAACCCGTCGAAAAGAGCTTCGCCAAGTGGCGCAAGAAGCCGTCCTATGTCGCCGCATACGACGCGTTGAGCGACGAGTTCGCGATCGCGGAAGCGCTGATCGACGCGCGCACGAACGCGAACTTACGTCAGGAGGACGTTGCGAAACGGATGCAAACGTCGCAAACAGCGGTGGCCCGGCTCGAGAGCGGCCGCGGCAACCCGTCGCTCAAGACGTTGCGCAAGTATGCGAAAGCGACGGGAACCAAACTGAAGGTGAGCTTTCAACCGTAACACCAGGCAACCATAGAAAGTCCACCCATGCACCGCTTGCTCCCGCTGCTCGCCGCCGCCACCCTGACGGCCTGCACCACAACGCCACCAACCGAGCCCGCCGACGCGTTCATGGCGAACCTGAACGAGCTCTGCGGCCAGACGCACGAAGGCCGCCTCGTCACGACCGATCCCGCAGACGCGGACTTCGCGGGCAAGAAGCTCGTCATGGGGCCGGTCGCCTGCAAACCGAACGAAGTCGCGATCCCGTTCGCGGTCGGCGACAATCGCTCGCGCACCTGGGTGATCACGCGCACCAACGTCGGCGTGCGCCTCAAACACGTCCATCGCCACGACGACGGCAGCGAAGACAAGGTCTCGCGCTACGGCGGCGACACGGCCGCAGCGGGCACCGAAACACGCCAAGAGTTCCCGGTGGACGAGTTCTCGAAACTGATGTTCCGGTCGAACAAACTCGACCGTTCGGTCACGAACGTTTGGGCGGTCGAAGCCGCACCCGGCAAACACTTCGCCTATGAGCTGCGCCGGGAGAACCGCTTCTTCCGCGTGGAGTTCGATCTCGCGAAGCGCTGACCTACCAGGGCGTAACGACAAGGTGCTCCTTGTCGATCCGCCCGATCTTCGTGCGCAGTGTCTCGTCGTCGAAGTCGGCGGTTTGCGGCAAAAGCTTGCGGATCAGCGCGAGGTCCGCATCCGGCGCCGGCGTGATCGCACCGGCGAGCGGCTCGCTGAACGCAAGCCCCGTTGCGGGACTCGCCGCGCCGCTACCGCAGTGCGCAACCGTTTTGAGTGCGCCGGGCCGCGCCATCGGCGGGGACAAGCACGCACCCCGTTTCGTCAGCACGCCGATGCGGCTCGCCCCCGCGATCACATACGTCGCGCCCGCAAGCCCACCCATATAATAGCGCTTCACACCACGCGCCTTGGTGTTCACGATCACCACCGCGCCGCCGCGTCCGACATGTACACCGCGCGTTTCGACGGTGAGTGGCCCCTTGTCCGTCATGATCACCGGCAAACCGTCGTGCGACCGCCCCAGATAGGCGACTTCGCCGAGATCGAGCCCCGCCGACGGCAGCGTCGATAGCGCGAGCCTGTACGCCTCAACCTCGCCCTTGCCCAAACGCCCACGCACCGCGAGCATGCCGTCCGCGCCGATCGGTGGCTTGTCGGTACGCGCAAAATCCCAATGCATGTTCATCTCGACGCAGACCGTCACGTCGTTCGCGCACGCCGTATGCGCCACGATGCGCAACGGCGCGCCTAAGGCTCCCGCCGCCAATGCAGTGGTAGCGAACATGATGACGGCAGATCGAACGAGCATCATGGCCCCACCCTCGATCGGTGGAGGTGAGCTTACGCCCAAACGCGCGCGCGTGCGCGCCACACGTCAATGGTAAACCGCATGCGAGGGAACGTGTCCGCATTCACCTGAAGAGCGAACGCCATTCGCCTCGCACGCGAAACACAGGTCTATTCGCCGTAGAAGAAGCTCTCTTCCACGATTTTGCCGTTCTTCACCGTGTAGACGCCGACTTCGTCCATCGCCTGGCGCGCCTGGCCCTTCGGCGTGACGTCCATCTTGAAACGGACGACGAACTGGTCGCCGCTGACATAAGGCCCTTCGACCTTCACGTCGTGCACAGTGTGGTTCGCATACCACCACTGGCCCTTGCCTTCGACAGCCTTGCGGCCTTGCATCTTGGCCATGTCGCCTGGCATGGCTTCGCGGCTAATCACGTCGTCGGCCCAAAACTTGTCGCCGGCTTGAGAAAGTTCGCCCTTCTTGCAAAGGTCGGTGAAGGCCTTCGCGACTGCTTTCGTATCCATCAATCTCTCCATCGTTCAAAGCCCCCGTGACAGCATTGTGGCGGGGCGCAACGTGTAAGACGAATCACAATCGCGGAAATCGGCACGGCTGAAAGCAAAACGGGCGCCGTTTCCGGCGCCCGTCGCTGATTCTCGCAAAGATCGAACGGCTTAGCCGCCGACCACAACCGCGCCGTAGTCCATCGTGTTGAACGCCGGACCGTGGCGATCGTTGTCCTGCTGCGTGCCATCGACACCGAAGTGGATCGTCAAGCCGATCTTGACCGTATGCGTGTCCTTATCGACCTCGACTGGGCCGAAGTCCGCATTCGTCGTGCGGCCCTCATAGGCGACCCAAAGGCTCAACGGCTCTTTCTCTTCCGGCCAGTATTCGGCCTTCGCACCCCAGTGCAACGTGTCGACGTCGGCATTGCCGAACAGCGCCTCGCCCGAAATATACCCGAGGTTCGCGATCAGCGCGACCTTCGGCGTCGCATACCAACGCACTTCGGCGTTCGCAAACCACGCACTGTTCAGGAACAGATCGTCCGGACCGCCAAACGCAGAGTCCGCGCTTGAGTCGAGGTACCCGCCCTCTAGGCCGAGGGTGAAGTTGTTCCAATAGTACTGGCCCTGCGCGCCGACGAAATAGTACTCGGCGTCGGCTGCTGCGACGAAGGACGGGCCCGACGAAACGCCTGCGCCTGCAAACAGGCCGACCGCATAACGATCGTTGCGATAGTAGACGTGCGCCGCACCTTGGAAGCCCGCATCGCGATCGAGCGAGAAGCCTGGGATGCTGTCATCCGAAAAGCCACCGTTGCCGGCGAAATCGAGTTGCAGGTTGATGTTGTTCGAGAACGCGACGTTCAACTTCGCGTCGCCCGAGATCGACGTGTATGAGTCGTCGAAAACGCCGCCCAAATCGTCCTGAAACGTCTGTCCGACCGCGAGGCTCACGTTGCCCGTGAACTTGTTCGCGCCGGCAATGCTGACGCCCGATAGCGCAAGCACAGACAGCGCCGTACCGGCCATACCGGCCAACTTCCAATTCATGCAACTTCTCCATTTACCCAGGGATGAACGTCGAGGAAGGCCTACCCGCTTGATTTGTTAGGGTTTTCGCGAGCAGAAAAGGTGGCGGACAATCACATGCAGATAAAAGCAAAGTAAAGAGACAATTTGCGGCGAGTCATCGCAGCGCACAGGTGAGTCATAGCTACGGAATATGGAGTCACGACCGCGAATCGATGACAACAAAAACCAAAGAATACTGCTATCGTCTATGGTTAATTTCCACGATGGTGGTACCACTCTTGGATGAGACCGCGCGAATACGATCGCGATGGTCGCGTGCGCCGCAGCAACAGTCGTGACTAGTGTCATCTTGCGTGCATTCGATAGCGACCACACGCTGGCGTTAGTAACGCGGCGCATTTACGATCAACCCCAACGTCCCAGTCGGCACGGGACATGAGGGGTTTTGCGTGGGCGACTTCATCGCCACCATCACGGCGTTCGCAAAAGACGCGGCGTCGAACGAAGCGTTGTTGATCGCGACGATCGCGGGCTTGTTCGCCGCACTCGTTAGCCTCGGCTACGACCACTGGCGCCTGCGAAAACGCCACGCGAAAGTCGAAGCGGAACTGTTCGAAAACACCGTCGGCAAAGAGAGCACGAACTGGACGAACGCCGCGCTGAACCTTGAGCGCCAAGCCAAAGACCCCGGCATGGTCGCGCGCTCAAGCGTGATGACGCATCTCCATATGCTCGACGAAGCCGCGAACGCATGGCTGAAAGGCAGCCAATGGCACGAAGCACTGCGCGTGACGCAAGAACTGTTGCGCGAATGCTGCCACGCGATCATTAGGCCCAGCATCAATCAGGACGATTTTCGCGCGACGTCCGATCTCATCAAACGCGGACTTGAGAAGTATCCCGATCTGTCGAAGGCCGCGAACGAAGCTCCCGACAACGCGCTCGACTTCCTAACCGCGCGCGAGGCAACGCTATCCGTGCTGGCAGGCTCTGCGTTGATCCGCGACATGCGCGATCAAATCGAAGACGCACGCACCGCGATCGAGGATCGCTCCGGCCGCCGCTCTCGCGCAGCCTAAACCAGCTTGGAATTCAGATAGGCCGTGAACTCTCTCGAGCTCGGCTTGTGCTCTTTCAAGATCAGAATGACGCGATGAATCTGTGCATCGTTCACGCCGAACTTTTTCATCCGCTTGATGAGTTCGGGATCGCGCAGCCGGCTCACGAGCTCCCCGGGCTCCATGGTTGCGAAGTCCTGGATCGCACCCTTCACAGCCTTCAACACATTGCTGGACATCGCTTGAACCCCCATTCGATCTCACGAAGCCTATACCGCACGATGGCCCACAAAGTCTTGGTTCTCGCCCGAACCGCGAACGGGCAGCCGCCACCTCCCGCGATTGGCGAATAATGGCCCGCCACCCCAATCCGTGACATTCTGCAAACAAGACATCTATCAGGGGAATTCAGATGACCGCTTTCGCCACGCTGGGCCGTATTCTGCTCGGCCTCTATTTTCTCGCGGCAGGCGCCGGGAAAATAATGTCGCCCATTCCGGTGGAGCAGGTCGCTCACATGGCGGCAAGCGGCATCCCATCGGCCGAGTTGATGTTCGTGGCGGCCGGCGCATGCGAGACGATAGCTGGCATTTGCATGGTGCTAGGTCTGCACACCCGCCTCGTCGCCATCCTGCTCGCGCTATTCTGTGTGCTCGCGTCCGTGACATTGCACGCGTTCTGGAAAGAACCCGAAGGCCACGAGAAACTGGTGCAGATGATCATGTTCTTGAAAAACATGTCGACGATGGCGGGCTTGTTCGCGTTTGCCGGCTTCGGCTCGGGCCCACTGTCGCTCGACCGATTCTACGGCAAGGACTAGGCGCTGGCCGCAAACGGTCTGTCGTGGATCCACTGCGACAGGATGAACTTCTCGTTCCGCGTGATCGGCAGCGCGGCGTGTAAGCTCTTACGGTCGGGCACGCTGTGCTCGTCGATATGCGCGAAATAGACGCCGTCGCCAGCCTTGCCGCGATGACGTAGGCCGACCTTCGGAAACTCCAACTCCCCACCGTCATAATCGTCGTTAAGATAGAGCAGGAACGTCGCGATCCGATCGCCCTTGTAATCGCCGCTCTGCCCGTACCCCCCGTCGCCCAAGCGCAGCGCGTCGTAGTGCGGTTTGATTTCCTGCCCCAAAGCATAGTGAAAAATCTGCGGTGGTTCGAACGCCGCCATTGGCATACCCGTGATCGCCGCGACGCGCTCGCGCACGACCTGCAGCACGCAGTCCGCCTCGATGATATCGAACTTGAAGTCGCTGCACGTACGCGACGCCAGAAAGTTCGACTTCTGCCCGTCGAACATCATCGACGCCTGATACTTGCCGTGGCCACGCGCCATCAGCCACTCGCATACCGCAACCGGAACAAATTTGTCGACTGCACGAATGCGCGGCGCCTCGCAGATCGAGCGCCGCCCCGGCGGCGTCGCCCACGCCGTGATATCGACGCGGCGCCTCAAAGCCCCCCAATCGCTCGAGGTGCGGTCGTGAGCGAGGATGCGCAACTGCCCTTGAGCCCGCACCGAACCGCGCTCGGCCGCGTGTTGCAACAATTCCAGCGCATCGCGCCAACTTTGCGGCATAAACGCGCCCGTCGCCCTGATCGTCGCCACCTGACACAGCGCGTCGGGATCCTCCCGCTCGGCGGCCGAGAACAACAATTCGATCCCCTCCTTAGGCTCGAACGGCGCATGGCGCCCGACGAGCAGACGCAGCGCCGCCGCCGTTGCAGCCGCCACCGATCCGCGCGCGGCGTCGGCACGAAGTTGTTCGATCGTCGGGATGCTCATGTTCAAAGACCGGGCTCTGTGCGAACTGCTGATTCTGCGAACTGCGGCACGCAGGTCAAGTTTTCCAACACGGTCGAAACCTGCTTAACGTCGCCGGCCCAATACGAGACCCGGCCAATGCTCACACTTTACCAAGACCCCCGCTCCGGCAATTGTTACAAGGCCGTCCTCACCGCAGCCCACCTCGGCATCCCGCTGAAAACGGTCGATATCGACGTCACGTCCGGCGTCACCCGCAAGCCGGACTTCCTGGCCAAGAACCCGAACGGCCGCGTCCCCACGCTTGAGTTCGAAGACGGCCGTCACCTGCCGGAGTCGAACGCAATCATCTGGTACCTAGCCGAAGGATCGGCCCTCATCCCCGCCGACAGATTCGCCCGCGCACAAATGCTTCAGTGGATGTTCTTCGAACAATACAGTCACGAACCCTATATCGCCGTCGCCCGCTTCTGGATGGTCTTCGCATCGAAGGAACAACTGCGCCAGAAGGAACACCTGATCCCCGAGTGGCACACGAAAGGCAATGCAGCTTTGGGCGTGATGGAAGACCGCCTGAAAAAAAACGACTGGTTCGTTGGCCAGGCTTACTCGCTCGCCGACATCGCGCTCCACGCCTATACACATTGCGCCGAAGAGGGCGGGTTCAACTTGAAGAAGTACCCGGCCGTCTCCGCCTGGTTATCCCGCGTTGCAGCAACCAAGGGATTCGTCCCCATGGGCGCCTCGCGCTAGCCGCCGGGGCCGTGCTATCCACGGCGCCGGAAACATCAAGCAAGGGGTTCCACAATGAAAACGTTTCGCGCCGCACTCATGCTCGGGTGCGCGATCGCGCTGGCAAGCTGCGGCGGTTCGGATCAGAACGCTCCCAAGGCGGCCGGCAAGGGTACGGCAGCCGAGGCCGACAAGTTCGTGGCTGAACTGAATGACGACCTCAGGAAAAAACTGCCGTACTGGCAAGCGGCCGCATGGTTGCAGCAGACCTACATCACCGACGACTCGCAGCTCATCAACAGCCGCGCCAGCGAAGAGTACCTGAACTGGCAATCCCGCCGCGTCGAAGAATCGAAGCGCTTTAACGGCGTCGAAGGTATGAGCGCCGACACAGCGCGCTCCATCACGCTGCTAAAGAACGTAAGCGCGCCCGCGCCGACTGATCCTGCGCTGCAAGGCGAACTCGCAAAAATTCTGACAAAGATGGACGCGAACTACGGCACCGCAAAGTGGTGCCGCAGCGACAACGACTGCCTCGTCCTCGACGACATCGAAAAAATTATCGACGATCCGAACCAAACACCGGAAGCGCGCGCCACTGCCTGGAAGGGCTGGCAGGAAACAGCACGGCCCATCCGCAAGGACTACCAGCGCTTCGTCGAAATCGTGAACCAAGGTGCGAAGGAAATGGGCTTCGCCGACGCCGGCGAAGTTTGGCGCGGCGGCTACGACATGGCCCCGGCCGAGTTTTCGGCCGAAACGGAACGGCTCTGGGGCCAGGTCAAGCCGCTCTACAACGAACTGCACTGCTTCGTCCGCGCCAAGCTGAACGCGAAATACGGCGACGCCGTTGTAACGAAGACGGGCACAATCCCGTCGCATTTGCTGGGCAACATGTGGGCTCAGCAGTGGAGCAACATCTACCCGCTGCTCGAACCCTACAAAGGTGTGGCAAGCCTCGACGTAACCTCGGCCCTCAAGAAACAACGCGAGGCGCTGTTCGCCGAACTGCGCAAGACTGAGAAGACGTCGACGCCGATCGAGTATGCGGAGGTCAGCCACAAGGCCGACCTCGCCATGTCGGTCAAAATGACCAAGGTGGCCGAGGACTTCTACGTCTCCCTCGGCATGCCGAAGCTGCCGGAATCGTTCTGGAAGAAGTCGATGCTCACCCGCCCGCGCGACCGCGACGTAGTCTGCCACGCCAGCGCCTGGGACCTGAACATGGAAGGCGACGTGCGCATCAAGCAGTGCATCGAGCCGAATGAAGATCAGATGAGCACGATCCACCACGAGCTCGGCCACATCTATTACGACCTGATGTACAACCCGCTGCCGCCGATGTTCCAAGGTGCGGCGCACGACGGCTTCCACGAAGCGATTGGCGACACCGTCACGCTCTCGTTGACGCCCGCACATTTGAACAAGATTGGCCTCGTCCCGCCGCAAAAGCCGGACCCGAAAGCCGTCATCAACTCGCAGATGAAATGGGCGCTCGACAAGATCGTGTTCCTGCCGTGGGGCAAGCTCGTCGATCAGTGGCGCTGGCAGGTCTTCTCGGGCGAGATCAAACCGGATCAGTACAACGCCGGTTGGTGGAAGCTGCGCGAGCAATACCAAGGCGTGTCGTCGCCCGTGCCGCGCACCGAAGAAGACTTCGATCCCGGCGCGAAGTATCACATCCCCGGCAACACGCCCTACACGCGCTACTTCCTCGCCTTCGTCCTGCAGTTCCAATTCCAAAAGGCGCTGTGCGAAACGGTGGGTCACAAAGGCCCGCTGCACGAATGCGACATCTACGGCAACAAGGAAGCCGGCGCGAAGTTCATGGCGATGCTGCAAGCCGGCGCCTCCAAACCATGGCCGGAAACGCTCGAGAAGCTCACCGGCGGCAGGCAAATGGATGGCCAGGCGCTGATCGACTACTTCCAGCCGCTGATGGGCTACCTCAAAGAACAAAACCAAGGCCAAAGCTGCGGCTGGGGCAAGTAACCGGAGAAACTTGATGCTATCGCTCGGCGGAAAACTGCGCAGTGCCGCACTAGGCCTCACGGTCGTAACAGCTTGCGCACTAAGCGCATCGACACTTGCGACAACCGCTTCCGCCGAGCAGGTGCGAACCGCGCCGCACGACACGATGACGCCGTTCGCGTCCGACCGTCAGCTAAAGCGCTACCTGAAACGCACCAAGCGGGCGCAACGTCAGAACATGCCCGTTCCAACGATGGCTGTACCGGCTCCACCACCGGCGCCACCCGCGCCCTCGGCGGCCCCCTCGACAGCCGAGAAAGTCACAGCTACTGGCGCCGGCGAAAGCATCACGAACACGCAAGAAGCGGGCGTCGACGAAGGCGGCATCGTCAAGATGCACGGCGACACGATCGTCATCCTGCGCCGCGGCCGCCTCTTCACTGTTTCGACACGCGGCGCCGGCTTGAGGCCCATCGACTTCATCGACGCGTTCCCGCCCGGCACAAGCGGAAACGGCGCCTGGTACGACGAAATGCTCGTCGCCGGAAACCGCGTCATCGTGATCGGCTACAGCTACGCGCGCGGCGGCACGGAGATCAACCGCTTCCGCATCGACAGCAACGGCAACCTCGCCTTCGAAGACGCGTATCACCTGCGCTCGAACGACTACTATTCGTCGCGCAACTATGCCTCTCGCCTCATCGGCCAGACACTGATCGTCTACTCGCCGCTTTATCTGCCGTACGGCAACTTTGACAATTTCGAATGGCTGCCCGGCGTCCGCCGTTGGACCGGCGACGCGAAGCGCCCCTTCAGCCGCATCGTCGGCGCGCGTCAAATCTACCTGCCCGAGAACCTTAGCGATCCCTACAACGCCGACGTTGACACGCTGCACACCGTCACGTCATGCAATCTAGCGGCGCCCGTCTTGCGTTGCGAAGCGCAGGGCGTCCTCGGCTCGTCCAGCCGCACGTTCTATGTCTCCGGAAATGCTGTGTACGTTTGGGTCGGCAACAACCGCTACTACGCCGAAGAAAGCGGCAAGAGCCCGTCGGCAATGCTCTACCGCATGCCGCTCCGCGGCGGCCGCCCGTCGGCGATCGGCGCGCGCGGCAACCCGATCGACCAGTTCTCGTTCCGCGAAGACTGGAACGAAGGCATCCTGAACGTCGTGGTTCGCAGCAACGGCGGCGGCGACGCGATGTGGAACCCGGAATTCAACAGCGGCGCGATCGCCCTCCTCCGCCTGCCGCTTTACGCCTTCGGCGATGGCGACGGTGACGCGCGCCAAGCCTACTATCGGAAACTTCCATCACCGAGCCGCGAAAGCTACTACACGATGCAAAACCGCTTCGTGGGCAACAATTTGCTCTATGGCGCCGGCAACAGCTGGGGGACCCCGCGCGGCGCCAAGTCGACGCTCGTCGTAGCCCCCGTCCGCCGCGGCGAACCCGTGCAGTTCGAATTGAGGCACGGCATCGATCGCATCGAAGCCCTAGGCTCGAACGCGGTCGTCATTGGCGCGGACTCAAGCGACCTGCACTTCCAAGCTGTCGAACTGACCGCGCCACAGTCGCCGGTGATCGGAGACCGCTACACGCTGGAGCGCGCGAGCCAAGGCGAAACACGCAGCCACGGCTTCTTCTTTAAACCGGCGGCCTATGACAACCACGGCGCCGACAACGGTTACCTCGCGCTTCCGGTCGCCCGCGCTGCACGGCCAGGCGCCAGCCAATTGATCGAAAGCTCGGCCGCAATCACGTTCTTGCGCCGCGTCGATCGCGAGTTCGCCCCCTTAGGCGAACTCTTCGCCGACGACGGCCGCGTCGTGGACGACAAATGCCAAGCCTCGTGCGTCGACTGGTACGGCAACGCGCGGCCAATCTTCCTGCGCAACCGCACCTTGGCGCTGATGGGCTACGAACTGGTCGAAGGCGATTTGACCGACACCGGCATCAAGGAGACGCGCCGCGTAAACTTCGCACCGGGAGCCCGCTAAAGCCCACGCGCGTTGGCGATCGTGAACGGCAAGGGGATGGAGCGCGCGTAAGGCGCAATCGCCTCCTGCACCGCCGCGGTCGCCACCAACGCGCGCATGCGGTAGCGCAAATCGCTTTGGTCGGCGACAGGCTTGATCGGGTCGGCATAAAGTTGCGCCAGCATGATCGCCGAAGCCCGCGTTTCCGGCTTCGCGAACATGGCCCCGAGCAACGCAGCTGCCTTGTCTTTCTGCCCCGTACAAACGAACGCGTCGAAAGCCTCGGCCGGCGCTTGATCTTTCATCGCATCAAGCGCGGCCAACGCCTCGTCGCGTTTAGCGCTACGGCCGATATCGTGCGCCGCACACACCGTCGCCTCCAGCACTGCCGGCGTCCGCGCCTCGCCTTCCAGGGTGGCAAGCAACTGCAAAGCACCGTCGTCGTCGCCGGTAGCATTCAGAACTTGGGCAATCGCGACGCGCAGGCCGATCGGAAGCAACGTCTCTTCTTTCAGCAACACCTTGGCCGCACGCCGCGCCGCCCACGCTTGGCCGAGGTCGGCATATGCGCTCGCAATTTCCAGCCGGAGCGCAGGCCCCGCAGGCTTCTTCTCCCGCCGCGCCTGCTCGACAGCATGAAGCCCAAGCCGTACCGCTTCGTCCGCCTTGCCGATCACGCGCAGCGACCGCATCACGTTGAGCCAATCGGTCGATGTCAGCGACGCCTGCTCCAGCTGCAGCTGCAACCCGCGCTCCACACGCGCGACCAGCGCACCCGGCGCCATCAGCGAGCGCACGCTCGGGTGCTCCCAGATCGGCTCGAACGCTTTGTCGGTCAGAACCACGCTCAAGATCGAAGGGGTTTCCAGCGCCTCCGTCTGCCGTGCCGCGTCTTCCACCCGCTGCTGCCCGAGCAGCATGCCGATGTAGCGCAGCCGCAGCGTATCCGGCACGCGCTGCGACGACGGTCCGCTGTAACGGCCCTCAACCAGCCGAACGATAAGTCTGTCGCGGACCGGACCCGCACCGGCCGACGACACGATGCTCTCGACCACCGCCGGCCGCAGCCGGTTGACCATGATGAAGTGCTCTTCCTCAAGATCTAGGATCGCGGCCGCGGCGTCGTCGAAGCGCCCGCTCGTCGTCAAGATCGCGACAAGCGACGCCCATGTGTAGCCGTTAGGGCTCGCCGCATAACGCTCGCGAACTACTTTCTCGGCATCGCCGCTCTTTCCCAAACCCGCAAGCGCGCGCGCTTTCAGATACGCCGCCCAATCGTTGTCCGCCGCCGAAAGCCGCCCGTCGCTGATTGCCCCAGCAACGAGGTCGAGTGCGAAAGCATAGCGGCCATCGTCGATCGCACCCGCCGCCCGCTCAAGCCGCGTATCCAAAAGCGGCGCGGCTTGCACGGCCGCTTGCACCGGCGCAGGCGCGACCTTCGGCACGGACGGCGTAGCCGCCGCTACCGAAGTCGCGACAATCATCCAAAGCCCAAACACGCTGTCCCGGTTCCCCAACCTTAGCCCCCAGGACAGCATAGCAAATCCGAGCGCGTTAAGCCTTCCCAAAGCCGTAAGGTCGACAACCGCTGTGTCTTCGCCGACACTCTCGCCTATGGCGCGAATCGGCGCACTTTTGAGGGAAGACACCATGGACATCGGTCGCAGGATGGCTGCCGAGTTTATCGGCACCTTTTGGCTCGTCTTCGGCGGATGCGGCAGCGCCGTCATAGCGGCAGGCTTCCCGGATGTTGGGATCGGACTGCTTGGCGTCTCGTTCGCGTTCGGCCTGACGGTCCTCACCGGCGCCTACGCGTTCGGCCACATCTCCGGCGGCCATTTCAATCCAGCCGTGACCGCAGGCCTATGGGCCGGCGGACGCTTTCCGCTCAACGAGATCCTGCCTTATTGGGCGTCGCAGATTCTGGGAGCGATATCTGGCGCCGGCATGCTCTACCTGATCGCCGTCGGCGCACCAGCGTTCGACCCGACAGCGGGCTTCGCCTCGAACGGCTTCGGTGAACATTCGCCTGGCGGCTACAGTCTCGCGTCCGGCGCGATCGCTGAAACGCTGCTGACCGCCGTCTTCCTGCTCATCATCTTGGGCGTCACCGGCAAGAACGCACCAGCGGGCTTCGCGCCGCTCGCGATCGGACTCGCCTTGACGTTGATTCACCTGATCAGCATTCCCGTAACGAACACATCGGTGAACCCCGCCCGCAGCTTGGGACCGGCAGTCTTCGCACCGGGCTGGGCGCTGGAGCAGGTTTGGCTGTTCTGGATCGCGCCGCTTGTCGGGGCGGTCGGCGCAGGTTTCTTCAATCGCTGGCTCAACGAAGAGAAGTAGGGCCAAAAAGAAACCGGCGTGCGGCTGGGGAGCTGCGCACGCCGGCTAAAACCCACCAGGCGCGAGGCAAGAAAGCGCTAGGTGTCTTCGAGTGCTGAGGACTTCTCGCCGTGTGGTCATCCGGCGCATCCCCACTATCGCAAAGTGAAGCTTGCGCCACCCTTTCCGCCGGGTGAAAAACGCGTAAGGAAGCCTCAGACTTCCGACAGGGCCATCACGAAGACGAGGCCCATCCCGACCGACAAGATCACCGAATAAACCATCAGCAGCGCCATAAACTTGATCGAAGTCAGCCACCAGCTACGGCCATAGACCCGGTACATCGCCATCCAAAGATAGATCGCCAGGATCAGCCAAACCGCCCCCATAAACCCGGAGTCGCCAAGGATGGCGGCCGACAGCGCGAGTAGCGACAGAGCCACGAACACCACAGTGTGAATGTGGGTCGAGAACACCAAATGCTCGATGAAAAACACCCGCGGCCACCAGTGCATGATCGCGAGCAACAGCGCGAATATCGGCACCAAGAACAACATCAGCCGCGGCAGCCAAACGTTTAAAGGCCCATTCAGCTTGATCGGATCGGCAAGCGCACGCTCATAGCCGTCCTGCACCCGCTTGGCCTTCGTTTGAATCCAATGCAGCCACCCCACTTCGTCGGGATCGGCATCCTTTGCATCGACTTTGAACGCGTCCTCGGCGGCAAGCACTGTGCGCCTTTGCTCCTTGGTCAATTTGACGTGCTGGATCTGATCGGCCGGAACGAAGAAGTCCATCGAAACGACGGTACGCTTCTCGTCGTCCACGATGGTCATGCCGTTGGCTTTTTCCTTCTTGAGTTCTTCCGCAGCTGCTGGAGGCAGATCCTTCAGCGACAAGGTCTCCATCTTGAAGGCGACCATCGCGATGCCGGTCAGCTGCAGCGTCAGGAAGAACACGACCGACGCGATCACGAACAAACGAAACGGCGGCAGCATTGAGGCACGCTCACCCGCCACGTAGCGCCGCGTGAACTCGCCGGGTTCGGCGAACAACAACCAGATGGTCCGGAACGTGCGGGAGTCATAGCCGAAGACGGAATCCAAGAACTCGCCGAGGATCCACCAAAACGGACGGTGATAGTCCGACGCCTTCTGCCCGCAGTTCGAGCAGTAAGGCCCGCTCAACGCCGTACCACAATTGGCGCACTCTGGCATCACGGCCATGACGGCAACTCCCCCGCACGGCATTATCCACCCAAGTCCGCGGATGGGCAAATTTCATCGATGGGTAGCGTAAATCCTGGGCTTAAGTGTTGAAGCGGAAGTGCATCACGTCGCCGTCCTGCACGACGTAATCCTTGCCTTCCAGACGGAACTTGCCGGCGTCTTTCGATCCCGCCTCGCCGTTGTTCGCAACATAGTCGACGTAGGCGATGGTTTCCGCGCGGATGAAACCCTTCTCGAAGTCGGTGTGAATGGCACCAGCCGCCTGCGGCGCGCGCGCACCCGTGTGCACAGTCCATGCGCGAGCTTCCTTCGGCCCGACGGTGAAGAACGTGAGCAAGTGCAGAAGCGAGTAGCCCGCACGGATCAGCCGGTTCAACCCCGGCTCCTCAAGCCCCAACGTCGCCAGAAAATCGTCTCGCTCGGCCGAGGCCAATTGCGCAATCTCGGACTCGATCTTCGCCGAAATCACGACGAACGCAGCACCTTCAGCTTTCGCCCGCTCCTCGACGCGTTTCGAATGCGCATTCCCGGCCGCAGCCGAACCCTCATCCACGTTTGCGACATAGACGATCGGTTTCGCCGTCAAAAGCTGCAGCATCTCGAACACCGGCCGCTGCTCGTCGTTCACCTTCGCAAGCCGCGCTGGTTTGCCTTCGCGCAACAGCGGCAGAACGATCGACATCACGTCGAACTGCGCCTTCGCCTCTTTATCGCCCTGCTTCGCTTTCTTTTCAGCCGCCGGCGCACGCTTCTCCAAACTCTCAAGATCGGACAGCATCAGCTCAGTCTCGACCGTCTCCGCGTCGGCCAGCGGATCGATCCGGTTCTCGACATGGGTCACGTCGCCGTCGTCGAAGCAGCGCAGCACGTATGCAACGGCATCCACCTCGCGAATATGAGACAAGAACTGATTGCCGAGCCCCTCGCCCTTCGACGCGCCGCGCACCAGTCCAGCGATATCTACAAACGTCAACCGCGTCGGAATGATCTGCGCCGACTTGCCAATCTTGGCCAACGTATCGAGCCGCAGATCCGGCACCGCAACCTCACCCACGTTCGGCTCGATCGTACAGAACGGATAGTTCGCGGCCTGCGCCGCCGCTGTCTGCGTCAGCGCATTGAAGAGCGTGGACTTGCCCACGTTCGGCAACCCAACGATGCCGCATTTGAAACCCATGTTACGTCAGTCCTTTGGTTTGTCCGGCGGGTTCGGTTTCGGATCGCGTTGCGGCTGCGTCAGCAAGGTCACCTTGTTCATGAACCCAGGCCCGTCGCCGTCCGCGATGAACGACGCCGCTTGCGCAACAGCGTCCAGCAACGGATCGACCCACGCGCGGTCCGCCTTCGTGAAGTTGCCGAGCACGTGTCCCGTCACGCGTTCCTTCTCGCCCGGATGACCAATCCCGATCCGCACGCGCCAATAGTCGTTGCCTGCGTGCGTGGAAATCGAGCGCAACCCGTTGTGCCCCGCATTCCCGCCGCCTTGCTTTACACGCACCTTACCGGCCGCAAGATCGAGTTCGTCGTACAGCACCCAAACCTGCTCGATCGGGATTTTGTGAAAAGCGACCGCGTCCTGCACAGCCGTCCCACTATCGTTCATGTATGTCGAAGGCTTCAGGATCAGCGCCTTCACCGCACCTGCTTTGCCCTTGAGCGTGCCCTCGCGCGCCTGGCCACGAAAGCGCACGCGATGAGCCGCAAAGCCATGCGCCTCCGCAATCGCGTCCGCCGCCATAAACCCGATATTGTGGCGGTGGTTCTGATAGGTCTCGCCCGGATTGCCGAGACCGACGATGAGCAACATCACCTTCAAACCGTCATGTGCAAACGGCCGCCAATTCGACTTGGCGGCCGCCGCAATGCAATGGAGCGATCGCGCTTATTTCTTGGCGGCCGGGGCCTTCGGCGCCGCCTTCGCGCCTGCAGCCGGAGCCGCGGCAGCCTTGCCGCCAGCAGCCGGAGCCGCCGCCTTGCCACCCGCAGCCGGAGCAACACCCGCAGCCGGGGCAGCACCAGCGACCGGCGCCGCACCTGCAGCCGCCTCACCTTCTGCCGCCGCAGCAGGTTTCGTTTCCACTTCCGTCAGCGCCGACGGCGCAGCCACCGTCGCAACCGTGAAGTCGCGGTTACGGATCACCGGCACCAAGCCTTCCGGCACCTTGATGTGCGAAATGTGCAAGCTGTCGCCGATATCCATGCCCTTGAGATCCGCTTCGATGTATTGCGGAATACGCTCGGACGGGCAGAAAAATTCGATCTCGTGGCGCACGATGTTCAGCACGCCGCCGCGCTTCAAGCCGGGCGAGTCCCCGTGGTTGTTGAAGTGAACGGGAATAAAGAGGCGAATACGCGCTCCCGCAACCAAGCGCTGGAAGTCCGCATGGATCGGACGCTCCGACACCGGATCGACCTGCACCTCGCGCGGAATAACGCGCATCTTCTCGCCGTCGAGATTGAGTTCGAACAACGTCGAGGTGAAGCGGCCGGACTCATAGTGCTTGGCAATGTCGCGCACCGTGATCGTGATCGCGCGCGGCTCGATACCCGCACCGTAAAGCACACCCGGTATATCGCCTGTGCGGCGCACCGCGCGCGCATCGCCAGTGCCTTTACCGGGACGCTTTTTGGCTGGAATTGTCGCTAAGTCTGTCATGGCTCCTGAACCCTTTCAGGGGCGGAACTGCCCCTTATCTTGTTCATTCCGCTGATCGGAAGAAGGCGCGGGGTGTACCGGAACCGGGCGGCCAAGGCAAACGGCCGAAATGCCTCAGTCGAATAGGCTCGAAACCGAGCGTTCCTCGGCGATTCTGCTGATGGCCTCGCCCAAAAGCGCGGCGGTCGGCAGCACTTTGATGTTGGGGCAGGCCTTAACCGCCTCAGTCGGCGCGATAGAATCCGTGATTATCAGCTGTTTCAGCGCAGACCCCTTCACCCGGGCAACCGCGCCACCGGAAAGCACGCCGTGGGTGATGTAGCCGTAGGTGGCTTTGGCGCCCTTGCTCATCAGCGCTTCGGCCGCGTTGCAGAGCGTGCCGGCAGAGTCGACGATGTCATCGACCATGATGCAAGTCCGGCCGGTCACGTCGCCGATGATGTTCATCACCTCGGACTCGCCCGCCCGCTCGCGCCGCTTATCGACAATGGCTAGGTCTGCATTGATCCGACGCGCCAGCGCTCGCGCACGCACCACGCCGCCGACGTCGGGCGACACGACGATTACGTTCTCACCCTTGAAGCGATCCTTGATGTCGTTCTCGAAGATTGGCGCAGCTATGAGATTGTCCGTCGGGATGTCGAAAAAGCCCTGGATCTGCCCCGCGTGAAGATCGAGCGTAAGCACCCGGCTCGCACCCGCCATCGTGATCAGATTGGCGACCAGCTTTGCCGAAATCGGTGTGCGCGGACCCGGCTTCCGGTCCTGCCGCGCATAGCCGAAGTAAGGCACGACAGCCGTGATGCGCTTCGCCGATGAACGGCGCAACGCATCGATGCAGATCAAAAGCTCCATCAGATGGTCGTTCGCCGGAAACGACGTCGACTGCAGGACGAACATGTCCTGCCCGCGCACGTTTTCCTGAATCTCGACGAAGACTTCCATGTCGGCGAACCGCCGCACGATCGCCTTCGTCAGCGGCACTTTCAGGTATTCGCTAATCTGGTTCGCAAGCGGATGGTTGCTGTTGCCGGCGAGGAGCTTCATGTCGCGGAATCCAGGGGGGCTTGAGCGAACGGGAGCAGAGCGCGCGCGGCTTGTAGCAACGCCCCACCCCCCTGGCAACGCATGTCACCCCTGGGTGGCAGTTGTAACCTGTTGAATAAGCTGTGCGATACCTTCCGCCGCAGCTTCCGCGGCAAACCCCGCAATCTCGCGCCAGGGTTTCGTGAGCCGCCCGCGCGGCACGGCGTTCTCCTGGGTGATACTCCCCGCCTCTTTGCCGTTGGCATCGAGCACGCGCCACGTCAGGGTCACGACGTCCTGGCCGTTGGCTCCAGGCGTCACCTTGACCACGCCTTCGATCCGCCACTGCGCCTTCGATTTCGTGTCCCCGAGCGCAACCCCCTTCATCGGCAAGATACCGGTGAGCGCCCGCGTAAGCGCTTGGTTGCCGTCACCCGGCGCTCCCTTAACAGTGCCAACCCAAGCGGCAGGCTTCACGGCAGCTGTGATCGTCTGCGAAACCTGCGTGTCTGGACGTAGCAGTGCAGCGTCGAGTGCGTTCACAGTATCCTGCGCGACAATCCGCAAGTCACCCTCACCCAAGGTCTCTTGCACCGCCTTGAACGTCACGGTGAACTTCGCGCGCTGCGCCCCGTCCGGATCGGCGAGCCGCCAAACGATCACGCCTTGAGCGCCTTGCGGCGGCTTACCTTTGCCTTTTTTGCCGGCGGGCTTCGCCGGGGTCTCGATACGCGCTGCCTCACCGCTCAACGACCAGGCGCGCACGCTTGCAGCACTTAGCGCCGGGATGTCGCTTGCTTGCGCGAGTTCCACCACCCGGTCGCGCAACGCCTGCGCCCGATCCTCCGCAAGCCCGCCCGGCACGGCAACGACAAGCGCCGGAACGCGGATCGCTTGCGCGATCATATCGTCGTTGCGCTCTTTGCCCTTAAACGGCTGCGGAATCCCGAACGGATCTTCCATGCCAAGCGGCTCCGTCACCGACGAGCACGCGGCAAGACCTACCAACGCAACGAAAAACGCAAGACGCTTCATGGCTTCAACATGATGGCAGAAACATTGCGGCCATAATCCGTCTCGCCACGATGCGTCGTGCGCCGGTATGAGAAATACGCGTCATTGTGCTCGTAGGTGCACACGTTGAGCGTCTCGACCGCGCCAATGCCGGTCGCTCTGAGACGCGCCGTCACATAACCCGGCAAGTCGAACTGCCAGTGAGCCGCACGCGGCGACGGCACGAAGTAGCGTTTGTTACTGGCATCTTCTTCCACAAACCGCGCCTCGAACTCCGGCCCCACTTCGTAAGACGCCTGCGAGATGCACGGCCCCACCGCCGCCTGAATGCGCGAACGCATAGCGCCGAGACGCTCCATCAGCGCGACAACGGACTCGGCAACGCCGCCGATCGCGCCCTTCCATCCCGAGTGCGCGCACCCGATCACGCCGGCGCGATGGTCGGCGAGCAGAATTGGCGCACAGTCGGCAGCCAGAACGCCAAGCGCCACGCCGCGCAACGTCGTCGCCATCGCGTCAGCCTTGGGCGGTGCGGCGCGCGTCCACGGTGCCGTCACATGCAACGCATCGGCACTATGAATCTGGTAAAGCGTGATCAGCTGCTTTTCGTCCGTGCCCAGCCACGTCGCCACCCGCGTGCGGTTCTCGCAAACAGCGGCACCATCGTCGCCCGATCCGTAGCCGCAGTTCAGCGACGCATAGATACCGCCCGACACGCCGCCACGCCGGCCGAAGAAGCCATGCGCAACCGGCCCGTCCAAAAGTGCCTGCGACTGAAGCGGCTTCATGCGCCGGAAAAACCCACAGGTTCGAGCGTCGCCGGCGCATGCGCGCACAGCACTTTGAACAAGCTGCCCATCGCCATGTCACCGGTCAACCTGGCGTACGCTGCATCAAGGTCGTCGGCCTGCGCCGCCGAAGCAGATTGCTTCAGCGCCTCAACGCGCTCGCGCGCGCCCAGCCGGTTCAAAAACGCACCCTGCGTGACCAAAGGGAGAACGGCAGCACCCTCTTCGACGAACGCGTCCTGAAGCGCCGCGAAGTCGACATGCGACGTCACATCCGCATGACCGGGATCGGCAAGCGCATCGGCGTACGCATGCGCTTTCATGGCCTGCAGCGTGTCGCCAGCCGCAGGCCCCACAAAGCCGTAGTCGATGACGAGTGCGGCCCCACCGTTGCGCTTGATTGCCTCGCCAATCATCCGCGCGATCGCCGCGCGCGCCGGCGACGTCTCGACGATCGACCCGAAAGGCGCATCGCGCAGGGCCGAAGGAACAAGCCGATCGCCGATCGGGCCAGATGCGCCAAACACCAGCGTATCGCCCGAAAAGCCGACGCACCGTTCGCTCCAACCGGCGGCGCCGCGGACCCATTGCCGGATCGGCAGCGCGTCGAAGAACTCGTTCGCAATGACGATCACCGGCCCTTTAACATCCAAATCTTCAAACCGGTCGAGCCAACGCGCAGCCACCGGCGCTTCGCGCAGCGCGTCTTGTTGCAAACGCCGCAGCGCCTCGCCGACCTCGACCATCGCGACCGATACAACACCCATAAACGAAGGCGCCACGCGCGCTGCACGAAGAGCATCTTTCATCAATGTTCCGCGGCCCGGCCCCAGCTCGACAAGCGTGCATGTCTTTGGCGCACCGAGCTTCTGCCAAACGTCGACGCACCAGAGCCCGATCAGCTCGCCGAAGATTTGCGATATCTCGGGCGCGGTAACGAAGTCGCCCCGTGCGCCCAACGGATCGGCTCGCCTGTAATAGCTGTCGTCG
>JABFRX010000007.1 GCA_013140995.1 Alphaproteobacteria bacterium
TCTCAGTGATGCCGAAGATAGACGTGGTGCCCCGGACGTGGCGGGCAAGCCCGGGATTTTGCGGCGCGCAGCCGTGGTTTTTCCACCTAACTTCGGGGTACATGGGGTTGTTCGCTCAAATTCTGGCCGGGTGCCCCCCTCCGCCCATACCCCGGCGCGCCGATCGGGCGGCCTTGGCGAACCTAGTGCGCGCGGCCGGGCAGGGCGGTGCCGATGCGCGGTTTGGCGGCAAGCTGCACTTCGTCGCCGGCCCACTCCCAGTGCCATGGCTCGAACACGTAGTTCACGAAGCCGAAGCGGGCGGCGTTGGCGACGAGCCAGCGATAGGTGGGCGTCTTCGTTTGGTGGAGGCGGTTCTTGTCGTCGCTGCTGACGGGCGAAAAGCCCGGGGCAGCGCCGACGTAGAGGTCGACGGCGGTGCCGGTGCGGTGGGCAGAGCACTTGGCCTTGGCGATGCCGTTGCATTTGCCGCCGGCGCAGCGCGCGGCGTCGTACTCGGGCGAGCGGTAGGCGGAGACGATGGTCAGCATCTGTTTGTCGCGGGCGATGCGGCGGTCTTCTGCGCGTGCTGCGGCGACCATTTTTCGCAACGCTTTGAGCGCATCGGCGTCGAGTTCGGTTTGCTTGCCCAGCCAGCCTTCGCGCGGTTTCGCGTCGGCAAGATCATGGTCGGCGGCTGGCGCCGGGCAGCTGCCTTCGGCAAACGCGGCGATGAAGGGCCGCGCGCCTTGCCAAACCTGCTTCAACGCGGCAAGCGTTGGCTCGCTCATCGCGCCGGTCGGTTTGATGCGATGGCGCGACTGCCACTTCGCAAGTTGGCTCGCGAAGCGCTTCGTGTCCGGTGCGCAGGCCGTGCCGATTGTGGCACCAGCTTGCGCGGCGTAGACGCGCCAGCCGGTCTCGGCGCGCCCGAAGGGTTTGAGCTCGGCTGTTTCGAGCGTCATCGCGTTGCTCGCGGCGCTGGCCTCGTAGCGCAGGCCGTTGCTGCAGCTCGGGTAGAGCAGGGCGATGCGCTCAGGCGTCGCTTCGCCGGCGCCGAACCAAGTGACGATGAGGCTCGCGCTGACGAGCGTTGCGAAAAACGTTTCCATGTCGCTTACGCCTCTAAACGAAGTGCCGCGTCGCGTGGCGTGAAGAATTCGCAATGTCGGCGCGCGTTGCCACCTGCGCTTGTGCGCAGGGTGGAACGAGCGTTACGCTCGCATTCATGAGCAACGAAAATGCGTTGGAGGTCGTGCAACGCGCGCAGGCGTTGGTGGGGGAGGGGCCGGTTTGGCTGGCCGCCCAACAAACGCTCTTTTGGATCGACATCAAGGGATTGCAGATCCACGCGTTCCATGTGCCGTCGGGAACGTCGCGAAGCTGGCCCGCACCGGAACGGATCGGTGCGTTGGTTCTGCGCGGCCGTGGCGGCTTCGTGGCGCTGACGAAGAGCGGAATCAAACTTGCGGCTGAGCCGTTCGAAGCGTTCGAGCCAGTGATGCATCCCGACGCCGACCGGCCGCGCAATCGTTTCAACGACGCGAAATGCGATCCGGCTGGGCGTCTTTGGGCCGGTACGATGGACGACGAGGAGGTCGAGGCGAGCGGGCGGCTCTATTGCGTTGACGACCTCAAGACCGTGCGCCGTTTCAAAGACGACGTGAACCTGTCGAACGGGCTCGGCTGGAGCCCCGACGGACGAACCATGTATTTCGTCGAGACGCTGCGCAGCGTGATCTGGGCTTACGACTATGACGTGGGCGACGGCATAGCGTCGAACGAGCGCGTGTTCGTCACCATACCGGCAAGGGACGGTTGGCCAGACGGCATTTGCATCGACGCAGAAGGCTGCGTTTGGCTGGCGCATTGGGGCGGGTGGCGGCTGACGCGGTTCACGCCGGACGGACGCGTTGATCGGGTACTCAGAATGCCGGTGCCACAGGTCACGAGTTGTGCATTCGGCGGCACAGGCTTGGACACGCTCTACATCACAACGGCCGCGATCGGTTTGGACGCGTCTGCGCCGCTGGCCGGAAGTCTCTTTGCTACCAAGCCCGGCGTGCGTGGGCTGCCGGTCGCTTCGTTCCGCGGTTAGCCTTTGGGCTTGGTTTTTTTGGTACTCTTCTTTGCACGCGGCGGTACCGCCTCTGCAGCGCGCGCCGGCGCTGGGATTGCCGCCGCCTTCTCGCCGACATGCTTCACCGGCACGTTGAAGGCGCAGATGTCCAGGTTCTTGGCGACGCGCTTGTAGAAGTCGGGCGCCGGATTGCGGCGTTGGGCTTTGAAGGCTGCGAACTCTTTCGATGTTGTGTCCATTACTTCGATGCGCGGACGGTCGGAGGCGGACATGTCGGCTGCCATGCGAACGCGCTCGATTGAGTCGCGTTTGGGCTCGTCCTTGATCACCCCGCTGTCGACCTTCGGGTCGCCGCGATTGAGTTTTTGGACATACTGCATGCCTTCGAGCACGCGCCCGAAGGCAGTGAGGTTGCGATCGAGACGGCGCGGCGCCTGGCCGATCGGGATGTAGAATTCCGTGCCGCCGGTGTTCGGGTCGGTGTCTCGCGCCATCGCGACCGTGCCAGGACAATGCAGCATCCACATGCGCGCTTCGTCCCAATCGCGGCCCACCGGGAAGCCGTCGAGGTGACCCACCTCTTTCGCGAACAGGTCCGGCGAGCCCAAGGGCACGAACGGCGTTTTGCCGTTGATTTTCTGGTCGAACTCGGCGGTGAGCGCCGGCCATTCGGGGAGTTTTTTGTCGTCGCCTTCGCCGATGCCGCCTTGCGCGACAAAGCCGTCGATAACCCGATAGAAGCTTTTGTCGTCATAGAACTTCGCGCGGACGAGAGCGCGGAAGCGTTCGGCGTGTTTCGGCGCAAGGTCCGGTGCGAGTTCGATAAGGACGCGGCCGTACTCCAAGTCCATGACCGCCAGGTTTTCGGGATCGACCTCGCGCCATTCGTCGGCCTGGGCCGTCATCGCGAACGCCGCTGCGGCAAACGTTATCGTCACTGCGAACTTCGTCATCAGGTCCCCCTTGGGGTTTTGAGTATATCGGGTCAGGTCCAGGTGCCGAACTCGTTGACAATCTCATGCTGTTTGCAAAAGTCGCGCAATTCCGTGACCGCTTGCAACCGCCCGCCGAATTTCTCCCTGAGCAATACGCCTGCAAGTTTTGCGACTTCGGCCGGCGGGATCGTCACCCAGAATTCGTACTCGTCGCGGTCGAACGTCAGCTTTGCGGTGGCGCCTTTGTCGTAGGCGTGGAGGCGAACGCCGCCGTCGGCTTGCACCTGCAAGCGCACCGAGCGGAATTCGGTACCGTCTTGTCTCGCAATTTCGATGTCTGTGCCGGACATGCGGGATGAGCTCCTTGTCGAGCTTGCCAGGGGCGCGCTTGCGGCGGAGACTACCAGCAGTCGCAGAGCGCCCGAAATTGCCAGTCGGCGGCCCTTTCGCGTAGCAAAGGGCGCCCCTATGATGAATGGAGTGAGTCGGGGAGGGAAGTCGATGAAAGTTTCACGCGCAGCTCTGTTGATTGCGGTCGCCGCTATGGTTGCGGGGCCGGCAACGGCTGCCAAAAAGAAGGCGCCAGCAGCGCCGAAGTGCATCAAGGACAAGGTCTTGAGCGCGTTCCAAATGCGCATGCTCCAGACCGAACTCGTGGTCGGTGCGCTGTCGTGCAAAATGACGCCGCGCTACAACGACTTCGTCGTCGGCTATCGCCCGGATCTGATGTCGGCGCATAAGACGATGATGAAGTATTTCGGGCGTGAGTCGCGGCTTGAGGACTACAAGTCGCGGACGGCAAACGAAGCCTCGCAACGCAGCCTCGCGAACATCACCGAGTTCTGCCTCTACTCGTCAGCGCTGTACGACAAGCTACTTGGGCCGGAAAAGGTGAAGCTCGTCGATTTCGCGATGACGGAGCCGGTCGCGAATAGACACGGGCAAGACGTTTGCGGGAACCCCGCTCTCGTCACCGCGTCGACGACGGGCAAAGTTGTACCGATGCCGCGGGCGAAGCCCGAAGTCGCGGGCGCGCCTGCCGCACCGGCGGCCACCGAAGCTAGCGCCGTACCATCCGCACCGCCGCAGCAATAAGCGTTTTCAAAATGCAAAGGGCGGGTCCCTCGGGGCCCGCCCTTCTTATTTCGGCGTTTAGCGCCGATTAGTTCAGGTTGATTTCGGAGCGGCGGTTGCGCGCTTCCATCTCGCGGTCGCCGGTCTGGACCATCAGCGTGGTCTCGCCGCGGCCGCTGGCGGAAATCGCGCCGGCAGGAATGCCTTCGCTTACCAGCGCTTTCTTCACATTACCCGCACGGCGGTTCGAGAGGCGCAAATTGTAGCCGTTCGAGCCCACAGTGTCGGTGTGGCCGGTCACCACGATCTGCACGATGCCGTCTTGACGGGCGACGGCGGCGGCTTCGCGCACGACCTCCATCGCACTTGCGTTCAGGTTCGCTTTGTTGAACCCGAAATAGACGATGAACTGGCGCGGTGCGGGTGCCGGTCCGGCCGGCGGTGCGCTCATCACGGGTTGCGGCGCCATCGGTTCGGCGTCGGCTTGCAGGTCGAAGCGCAAGCCGACCGTCACCGTGTGGTTCTCATTCTCCACCTCGATCGCGCCGGGTCCGAACAAATCGAACTGCGGCTCTTCGCTGGTCAAGAAGCGATAGGTAAGGACGAAATCGAGGCGGTTCGTGAGCTCGTGCGACAACTGCACGATTGCTTGTCCGGCGAATACAAAATCGTCGTCATCGGCGAGCGCGAACGGCGTGCCGGCTTCGATCAATGCGCCGCCGAGGCCGATGCCGACCGAGAGTGCCGTGCGTTCCGAGATGTCGATATCGTGCACGAAATTCAGCATGAGCGTCGATTGCTGAACCTCACCCCAATTGCCTGCGACGCACGCGCCACCGAAGCTAATGCAGTCGGCGTCGTTTTCGCGCCAACCAGCCTCAAGCTCCATGCGCCAGTTCGTTTCCCAACGGTAACCGACCTCTACAAAGGCCGCCCAACCGGATTCGAACTCCGCCTCCCAGTTCACGGGAGGTAGACCAACGGTGTCCAAGGCCGCGTCGTCGAGCCAGGTCGCGCCACCCTCAACGCCGACATACCAACCTTGCGGCCGGTGACCGGCCGAAGCGCTGGTCGCGAGCGCGTAAATCGACAGCCCCAAGGCCGAAGCCAGCAGCGCATTCTTCAACATGGATAGTCCCCCACATTCATCCGGCGAACCCGGCGAGCTTTCTTCGCCGGAGAGCCGAATTTCCCCTTGACGAATCAGCAATATGGAGGTGCACGGGTCAAACGAATCCGAGAGATTCGCTTAACTTGGGTGGGAAGTGTGCCCGTAAAGACAAAGAGCGGCCCTTGCAGGGCCGCTCTAGTGCATCCGATGGTTGAAAAAGACGGGTTTGGTTAATTCAAATCGATGGTAGCCCGGCGATTTTGTGGCTCTTTCACACTGTCAGCCGTTTGGACCAGAAGCTCGGTCTCGCCGCGGCCGGTGCTCGTGATGGAGCCGTTCGGGATACCTTGGCTGACCATCTCGGCTCGAACCGTGTTCGAGCGGCGCACGGAGAGGCGCTGATTGTAGCTGTTTGAGCCCATAGTGTCCGTATGGCCGGTAATCAGGATCGAGGCTGAGCCGCCCTGCTTGGCGGTGGTCACCGCTTCCGAGATGACGCGCTGGGCTTCGCTGGTCAGCGTGTACTTGTTGTAGCCGAAAAAGACGATGAACTGCCGCGGCGGTGCACCCGATGACGTTGGCGGCGGCGGTGGCGGCGGCGGGGCCACATACTGAGCCTCAGCCGGTTGCAGCGCATAACGGATGCCGAAAGTGGCAGCATGCTTGCCGTAGTCGTCGCCGAGCAGGGTACGGGTCGCTGGGCCCGGGAACACCAGGCGATAGTCAGGTTCCATCACGCGCAGGTAGCGATAGTCCATGAACAGCTGGGTCCGGCGCGTGACCATATAATTGATGCCGGCAATGCCTTGGTAGGCGAAGTTCCAGTTGTCGTCTTCGGCTGTGCCGCCGGGAATTGTAAGCGTCAACTCTGCGTTCGAGAAGTCGCCACCGGCGCCAGCGCCGAGCGACAGCGAAAGCTTGTCAGTCAGCGACAGATCGTAGAGCACGTTGACCATCGCGGTCGCTTCCCAGAGCGTTCCCGCGGAGTTTGCGATCGGTACGCCAACGTTGTTCAGGTAACTCTCAAGATCGTTGTCGCGATAGCCAGCTTCGAATTCGAGCCGGAAGTGGTTCCAGCCATAGCCGACGGTCGCAAGACCAAGCCAGCCGGTTTCGTAGGTTGCCGTTCTGGCCGCGCCGTTGTTGGTGTGGCTCCAGTCGTCCACCCAATTGGCGCCGCCTTCGAGGCCGATATACCACCCGTCGATATGGGCTGCGGTTGCAGTCCCGGCGCACGCCAGAGCGAACGCCGAGCCAAGCATGGCTGCTTTGAGAGTCATAGGACACCCCTTTCAGTGTTGTTATTGCTGACCGCCGCACGCGCGGGGGCCGCCCCTTCTTTTCGAATCCGGGGTGCCGCCGATGGGCGGCGAAGTCAAACACAAGCATTCGTTGGTGTTGCATTCCGCAGAATTGCAGCAAAAACGAAAACGCAAAGAGCGGGCTTTCGCCCGCTCTTCGACTCCCGGTTGTCGGGATTTGCGTTGATTCGGCCGCGAATCGTCGTTCGCGTTACTTCATGTCGATAGTTGCACGGCGGTTTTGCGGTTCTTTTATGCCGTCGCCGGTGCGCACCATCAGATCGCCCTCGCCGCGGCCCTCGGTCGTGATGGCGTTCGCGGGGATTCCGTTCGTGGCCAGAGCCGCGCGAATTGCACCAGCCCGGCGCTCGGAGAGGCGCTGGTTGTAGGCCGTAGAGCCGGAACTGTCCGTGTGCGCCACAACGTGGATTGCGGCGGCACCGAACTCTTTCGCCGCGCCTGCGGCATCGTTCACGACACGCTGCGCTTCAGGCACCAACTCGGCACTGTCGAGGCCGAAGAAGACGATGAATTGCGGCGGTGCTGCCGCAGGCGGCGGTGGGGGAGGCGCAGGCGGCGGTGCGGGCGGCGCCATCTCGGGTCGCGTGCGGACGCCTTCGAACGCGAAGCGCAGACCCAGCGTCGCCGTGTGCTTGCCGAGGTCGCCCAAGAACGCCGTGTGCTGCACGGTGTTCGCCGCAATCCCGGTGGTGTATTCCGGGGCATCGGCATGCAGGTAGCGGTAGTTGACGAAGATCTGCGTTTGATCGCCGATTGCGTAGCTTAGTCCTGCGATGCCTTGGTACGCGAAGACCCATTCGCCATCGTCGAAGCCAAGCACGCCGGCATCGAGATTTGCTTGGTCCGCACCAACACCGGCGCCGACGGTCAGCGTGAGGTGCCGTCCCAGCGGAATGTCGTAGAGCAAGTTCGCCATCACCGTGAATTCGCTCAAGTCGCCGTCGGGAGCCAAGGCACCGGGAACAGGGAAGATCTCACGCAGGCTTTCGATTTCGTTTTGGCGGTAGCCGAGTTCGAGTTCGGCCCGCATATTGTTGCCGAACGCATAACCCAACGAGCCGAAGATCGCCCAGCCCGTGTCGAAGTCTGCATCGTAGGTTGCACTTGCGCCGATTACGCCACCGGTGGCGGTGATTTGGCTAAATCGTTCGCTGCCGACCCAACCAGCGCCGCCTTCGATAGCAGCGTAGGTTCCGCGCAGTTCGCTGGCGTTCGCGTGCGACGTGAGTGCGATCGCTGCGGCACCTGCAAGCAACGTTCGTTGTAGCCTCATTTTCCTCGGTCCTCGTTGGCGCGGGCGAGGTGGGGAATCTGAATCGCCGCGCTTTCATCTGTTGTCGCGCGGGTAGCCTTAATCGAATGTAAATTTGGCCGGCCACACCGGCGGACAAAAAGAGAAGGGCGGCATCGCTGCCGCCCTTCTCACCACACGGAGGATAGTTCACTTCACTCTAGTTCTTAGTCCGCTCAGGTAGTTCCGCTTAGTTCAGATCGATCGTCGCGCGGCGGTTCTGCGGTTCTTTCACGCCGTCGCCGGTTTGGACCATGAGTTCCGCTTCGCCGCGGCCAGCCGTCGAGATCGCGCTCGCCGGAATGCCGTGACCGGCGAGTGCCTCTTTGACCGTTCCCGAACGGCGCATCGAAAGCGCGTTGTTGTAGCGGTCGGAGCCCACGGTGTCGGTGTGGCCGACGACCATGATCGAGGCCGAG
>JABFRX010000245.1 GCA_013140995.1 Alphaproteobacteria bacterium
CGCAGCGCCCGGCGCAAAGGTCTTCTGCCGCATTCTCGTCGATTGCAGCGGCGCAGAATGGCCGCTCTCGCGCAAATTCGGCTGCGAGCCCGCGATGGCGGCTGAGTTGCTCGTGCGCGCACGAGCGCTCGGCCTCGACGCCTACGGCGTGTCGTTCCACGTCGGCTCGCAGCAAACCGACCTCGCCCAGTTCGACAAGGCGATCGCCGAAGCGGCGGGGCTGTTCAAAGCGGTCGCCGCGAAAGGCGTAGAGCTGCGCATGATCAACGTCGGTGGCGGCTTCCCCTCGCGCTACCGCACGGACGTGCCGCCAATCTCGTCCTACGGCCGCGCAATCCGAACCTCGCTGAAGCGTCACTTCGGCGCGAACGCACCCGAACTGATCGTCGAGCCCGGCCGCTACATCGTGGGCGATGCCGGCGTGATCACGAGCGAAGTTGTTCTCGTCTCGCACAAGGGCGGCGCGGACGAGCGCCGATGGGTCTATCTCGACGTCGGAAAATTCCACGGCCTCGCCGAAACGATGGACGAGGCAATCAAGTACCGCGTACTCACGCCTCACGACGGCACCGAAACGATGCCGGTGGTGCTCGCAGGTCCCACCTGCGACAGCGCGGATATTTTGTACGAAAAGACGGACTACCGTCTGCCGAAAGCGCTTAAGGCCGGTGACAAAGTGCTGATCCTCTCGACGGGCGCCTACACAACGACCTACTCGTCGGTCGCATTCAACGGCATGCCGCCGCTGGCCAGCGTCTGCATCTGACGCGGCTTACGCGCACTCCATAGGGTCCATACCCAAGCTCTGCTCGCACCCTGTGACGGCGATGCCCTCGTCCTCGGCCTTCGCGTAGATCTGCGCGGCAAGAAGCCAAAGCAGAACGCCGGCTGCAAAGCCGATCAGCGCTGCCACCGCATGCCGTTTAACCAAAGGAGGAACCGTCATGTGCTGACCCGGGACAGATTGCTGTGACCTACTGGTAAGGAATGCAGTACCCATGCCCGCCAGATTTGCGGTTCAAGCCCTCGCACAACCGTCTTAACCACCCAATATACTGGCCAAGCCGGACGTGAGTCTGGCGGCACTCACGGGAGGAACGCCCATGTCCGACTCAAAGCTGGCAATCCCATCAAAAGAGAACCTGCTCACAAACACCACCTCAGGCATGGTGATGTTGGTTGTGCTGGCGCTGGTCTTCGTCGCCGGTGTCGCGCTCATGGTGCGTCCGATCATCGGCGTCCCGCTCGTGGTCGCGGCGGTCTTCCTCTCGGTCGGCTTCCTCGTGCTCAAGCCGAATGAATCGGCAGTGCTAACGCTCTTTGGCCGCTACATCGGTACGGTGCGGCGCGAAGGCTTCCACTGGGTCAACCCGTTCTACGCGAAGCAGAAGCTCAGCCTACGCGTACGCAACTTCACGACGCCGACGCTCAAAGTGAACGACAAGGTCGGCAACCCGATCGACGTAGCCGCGGTGGTCGTGTGGTTGATCAGAGATACCGCGCAAGCGATCTTCGATGTCGACGACTTCGAAACCTACATCAAGACGCAGTGCGAAATGGCGCTGCGCGACGTCGTCTCGACGCACCCCTATGACGAAAAGAAAGACGAACACGTCTCGCTCCGCGGCAACACCGGCGCAGTATCGGACCTGTTGAAAGAATCGCTCCAGCGCTCCGTCAACGTGGCCGGCATCGAGATGCTCGAGATGCGCATCACGCATCTCGCCTATGCACCGGAAATCGCTTCGATCATGCTCCGACGCCAGCAAGCCGAAGCGCTGATCCAAGCCCGCGAAAAAATGGTCGACGGCGCAATCGGCATGGTCAAGATGGCGCTCGACCGCTTCCAAACCGAAGGCATCACCGACATGACCTCGGCGCAGAAGGCGACGCTCGTCTCGAACATGATGCTCGTGCTCTTAAGCGACGAAGGCGCGCAGCCGGTCATACCAGCCGCGACAGCCTAAGGAACGGTAAGCGGCCCGGCACTGCCGGGCCGTTTGCGTTTAGGCCCTTGCGCATGCTTGAAAGACGCATGTCCGAACGCCCCGTCAAACCGCGCCACGCCGCCTCGCTCGTGCTCGTCCGCCGGCGCAGCGGCGTGACGCAAATCCTGATGGGCCGCCGGTCCGCAAAGGCGGTGTTTCCCGAAGCCTACGTCTTCCCCGGCGGCCGCCTCGACAAAAGCGACGTTACAGTAGCGCCAAGCTCGCACCTGCCCGTGCAAGTCATGAACGAGCTTTGCGAACGCGGCGGCTGCACGCAAGCACTCGCGCGAGGCCTCGCCACCGCCGCCATCCGCGAGACATACGAAGAAACAGGCTTGCTCGTCGCCGGCAGCGGCGACACAGGATTAAGCGAAGGCACGTGGGCCGACTTCGCAGTCCGTGGCATAGCCCCAGCGCACGATCGCCTGCGCTTCCTCGGCCGCGCCATAACGCCGGCGTCGGCACCAGTTCGCTTCCACGCCCGCTTCTTCATGGCCGACGGCGAAGACGTGGAGGGCGAAATCAAAAGCAACGGCGAACTCACCGCGCTCGACTGGTACCCGCTCCATCACGCGCAAACGCTTCCCGTGATCGACGTGACAAAGTTCATCTTAAGCGAACTCGCCGCCACCGAGCGCGGCGAGGTCCGCGAAGCACCGTTCTTCCGCTACCGCCGCAACAAGCCGCTCGCCAAGGCGCATGGTTGATCCAGCGAGCTTGAGCCCGCGCGAACGGCGCCTGAGCCTCGGCGCCATCTACGCCTGCGTGTTCGCGAACGGCGTCGGCATGGGCCTGTCGCTGCCGCTGCTCTCGCTGATCATGGAGCGCAACGGCTTCTCCGCCACATTGAATGGGGCAAGCGCAACGTTCGGCGCAATCGCCATGATCGTCGTAACACCGTTTATCCCGGCCCTCGCCGCGCGCATCGGCACAGGGCGGTTTCTGGCCAGCTGCTATGTCGTCGCGGCGATCTCGCTCGTCAGCTTCCGGGCAACGAACGACATCGTCGTCTGGTTCGTCCTCCGCTTCACGCTGAACGCGGCGTTACAGGGCCTCTTCCTGGTCAGCGAGGTCTGGATCAACCAGATCGCGACCGACGCGGTGCGTGGCCGCCTCGTCGCGATCTATGCCTCCATCGTTTCCGCCGGCTTCTTCCTCGGCCCTATCATCATCCAAGTGCTGGGTACGACAGGATGGGCACCGTTCATCGCCGGTGCCGCTGCCATGTTGCTGGCGATGGCGCCGCTCCTCGCCGCACGGCGCCTGGTGCCACCGGTCGAGCACGCACCCGCCCGCGCGATGTTCGGTTTCGTCCTGCGCTCACCCTCGGCCGCCGCGGCAGGCCTCGGCTATGGCGCGATCGAAGCCTGCGCTGCCGCATTCCTGACCGTCTACGCCGTCCGCTTAGGCTCGCCCGAAACCGAAGCAACTTTGCTCGTCGCAGCGCTCGGCCTCGGCAACATGATCCTGGTGCCGCTGTTGGGCTGGCTCGCCGACAAGGTGGACCGCCGCTGGGTGATGATCCTTTGCAGCACTGTAGGGCTCATCGGTGCCGCCCTGCTGCCGCTCACGAACGGCGCAGGCGTGCCCGCGCTCGCACTCGTCTTCGTCTGGGGCGGTTTCATCGCGGGCCTCTATGCAGTCGGTCTCGCGCATCTTGGCTCGAACTTCAAAGGCGGCGAACTCGCAGCGGCCAACGCCGCCTACGCGATCATCTACGCCATGGGCGTCCTGATCGGCCCCTCGCTCGGAGGCATCGGCATGGACCTTTGGAACCCGCATGGCTTGCCCGTCGTCTTGGGGCTGATTTCCGCCGTTTTGGTCGTCGTGATCGCCATCAGAACCGCGACCTTTCCGCGCCCATCTCCGGGTTGACTTAAGCGCCCCGATCAGTAGCTTCTCGCGCTCTTCGAACGCGACTGAAAGCTTGGACCTATGGCGAAGCCCACCACGATCAAAATCCGGCTGAACTCCTCCGCCGGCACCGGCCACTTCTACGTCGCGAAAAAGAACTCGCGCACCATGACGGACAAGTTCAAGGTCAAGAAATACGACCCCGTCGTGCGCAAACACGTCGAATACGTCGAAGGCAAAATCAAGTAAGCAGCCAACCAAGGCCGCATCGAACGGGGCGCTTCAAGCGCCCCTTTTCATTGTGCTTACGCCGCGTCCGCGACGACACGATTGCGCCCGTCGCGCTTTGCCCGGTAGAGCGCTTTGTCTGCCCGTTTGAGCAGCGCCTCGGCCGTATCATTCGACCCCTCGCTGGTCGTGACCCCGATCGAAATCGTGACAGGCAGTTGCCCCGGCTCCACGCCAATGTGGAACGGCGCATCGGCAACCGCCTGGCGCAGCCGCTCGGCGACCATGTAGGCGAAGTTCATATCGGTATCCGGCATCACGACCACGAACTCCTCACCGCCATAGCGGCAGGCGAGATCGATCCCGCGCACATTCGCCGAAATACGCTGCGCAAACTCGCGCAGCACTTCGTCGCCCACGTCGTGGCCGTGCGTATCGTTGACCTGCTTGAAGTAGTCGATGTCCATGATCAGGAACGATACGGGTTTGCCGGTCTTTCCCGTGTTCGCGATCAGCGTGCTCAAGTGACGCGACATATAGCGCCGGTTGAACAACCCGGTCAGCTGGTCCGTGATCGCCATTTCGAGCGACAACTGCAGCGAATGCTTCAGCTTGTCGGTATAGCGCTTGCGGCGAAGCTGCGTGCTCACCCGCGCGACCAATTCGCTGCGCTCCACCGGACGCATCAAATAGTCGTTGATCCCAATGTCGAGTGCGCGCACGAGACGCTTCAGATCGCCCTCATCGACGATCGTCAAAATCGGCGTTTGCCGTGTCGCGTCCAAGCTTCGCAGCGTGGCGCAAAAACGCAATCCGTCCTGCTTGTCCAGCGCGAGGCTGGCTATCACCAAATCGTAGTCGCCGCTCTTCACCCGCACGATCGCCTCGGTCGTTTGCGGTACGACCTCCACTTCGTGGCTGGACAGCGTCTCGACGATGCGCTGTGCGCTCTGCTCGCGGTCTTCGACGACGAGAATACGGCCGCGTAGAATCGGATTGACCAACCCGTCCTCGTCCTGATCGACGAGGCCCATGCTCTCGCCGGTCGCCTGGCGCAAGCGAAGCTCGTCCAGCATAGTCTTGATACGAACAAGGCTGCGCACGCGCGCGAACAGCGCGACGTCGTTCACCGGCTTCGTCAGAAAATCGTCGGCGCCGGCCTCCAAGCCCTGTACCCGGTCCGAAACTTGATCGAGCGCGGTCACCATCACGACCGGCAGATGCGCAGTCGCGGGGTTCGCTTTGATACGACGGCAAACCTCAAACCCGTCCATGCCCGGCATCATCACGTCGAGCAGAATAATGTCCGGCTTGTCGTTGGCAAGAAGCGCGAGCGCCTCAGGTCCAGACCCCGCCGTCACGACGTCGAAATATTCTGCGCCAAGCTTTGCTTCAAGCAGCTTGACGTTGGCCGGAATGTCGTCGACGACGAGAACGCGCGCGGTCATGTGCCGGTTGCCTTAAGCCAGGAACCGGCGGATCGTTTCGAGGAAGTGCATCACCGAAATCGGCTTCGAGATATAGGCCTCGCAGCCGCCCTGGCGAATTTTCTCCTCGTCGCCCTTCATCGCAAACGCGGTGACGGCGATGACGGGAATCTTCTTCAAGCCCTCGTCTTCCTTCAGCCACTTCGTGACCTCCAGCCCCGACACTTCCGGGAGCTGAATGTCCATCAGGATCAGGTCGGGCACGTGCTTGCGCGCCAGGTCCAAGGCCTCGAGCCCGTCCCGCGTCTGAATCGTCTTGTAACCGTGCGCGTCTAACAGATCGTGGAAGAGCTTCATATTGAGCTCGTTGTCTTCCACAATCAGAACGGTCTTCGCTCTGGCGTCCATGTGCGTCTCCGAACGAAGGCTCTTGAGCCCCAAATCTTGTTTTTCGGCAGGTGTCGCACGAACGCGCGATCTGCCTCTCTTTCGGGTCATATTTCATCCGAATAATGTTAAATAAGCTTTGCCCAAACGCCAACAAAACGGCGTCATAAGCACCACTCAAACGTGCATGATGGAACGCGAAACCCAATGAAACGCGAGATGGCCTTCGAAATGTCTGAACGTGCTTTAACATTCCTGTCCGAACGTCCCGATGAACTTCAGCGATTCTTAACCGCAAGTGGCCTCGCACCTGATGAATTACTTGCAGCGCACGATGATAAGGCGATTCTAGCGGCAGTGCTCGGCTTTGTCGCCGCCGACGAATCGCTGGCAAAGGATTTCTCGGAATCCGAGGGGCTGAAACCAGGCGCTTTGCTCACTGCCTGTGCAGTCATCGATCCGCACGGCTCCAGCGCATGGTGAGGCTCGACCCCGCACGCCCGCTGGTCATCTGCGATGCTGACGAGGTGCTGCTGCGCTTTCTCGCAGGCCTTGAGCGCTTCCTAGAACGCAATGGCTGCTATCTGGACCTCACGTCCTTCCGCATCCACGGCAATGTCAAATACCGCGCAACGCACGAAGCCGTAGCCGACGAAACCGTCACCAAGCTCATCGGCGATTTCTTCGCCAGCGATACGCGCTACCTCGAACCTGTCGACGGCGCCGCCGCAGCTCTCAAAAACTTAAGCAACCACGCGCAAATCGTCATTCTCTCAAACCTGCCGGAATCGTCGCGCGACGCCCGCATCGAGAACCTCGTCGAGCACGGCATGCCCTACCCCGTCATCGCCGGCAAAGGGCCAAAGGGGCCTGTCGTCAAAGACCTGCTGGGCGACTTCGCGCAAACCGTCGTCTTCATCGACGACCTGCCGCCCAATCTTAGTTCCGTCGCAACCGAAACCCCGCATGTCCACCGCCTGCACTTCATTGCCGACCCCCGGCTTGCGTGTCTGCTGCCGCCGGCCGCCGACGCGCACCGCCGCATCGACGACTGGCCCACGGCAGCGGAATGGATCGCCACCGTGATCGCATGACGACGCTTTGCCGCGACTGCTTTGAATTGATCGAGGGGGGCCCTAGGCGCTGCCCGTCATGCAAAAGCCCGCGGTTGCTGCGTCACGACGAAATTGCGACCCTCTCGATGGCCCACATCGACTGCGACGCGTTCTACGCCACGATCGAAAAGCGCGACAACCCGGCGATCGCCGACAAGCCCGTCATCGTCGGCGGCGGCAAACGCGGCGTTGTCTCAGCGGCCTGCTATGTCGCGCGGACGTTCGGCGTGAAGTCGGCGATGCCGATGTTCAAGGCACTCGCCGCTTGCCCGAACGCCGTCGTCGTCCGCCCGAACATGCAGAAATACGTGAGCGTCGGCCGCGAGGTTCGCCAGCTAATGCTTGAAACCACACCGCTCGTCGAACCGCTGTCGCTGGACGAAGCGTTCCTAGACCTCGCAGGCACGGAACGTCTGCACAAATGTTCTCCCGCCCAAACACTCGCCCGTCTCGCGCGCCGCGTTGAAACGGAGCTCGCAATAACAGTCTCCGTCGGCCTCAGCTTCAACAAGTTCCTGGCCAAGGTCGCGTCCGACCTCGACAAGCCGCGCGGCTTCTCTGTGATTGGTAAAGCGGAAGCCGTGAGTTTCCTTGACAAGCGTCCGGTCACGCTGCTCCCCGGCGTCGGCAAAGCGTTCGCAGCATCGCTCTCGCGCGACGGCATCTTCACGATCGGTGACGTCCGCCGCCGCAACCCGAAAGAACTCGGCGCGCACTTCGGCTCCAGCGGCCTGTGGCTCTGGCGCCTCTCGAACGCCGACGACACGCGCACCGTCGAACCGCGCGCGCCGGCAAAAGGCATCTCCGCCGAAACGACATTCGAACACGACATCGCCGACAAAGACCAACTCGCCCGCATCCTATGGGCTCTCTGCGAAAAAGTCTCGGCACGCGCCAAAGCAGCGGACCTCGGCGGCAACGTCGTTCAGCTGAAACTAAAGACAGCCGACTTCAAGACCGTCACCCGCCGCCACACACTCGACCGCCCGACACAACTCGCGCGCCGCCTGTTCGAAACCGGCGGCGACCTCTTGAAAGCCGAAGCCAAAGGTAAGCGTTTCCGTCTGATCGGTATCGGTCTCGCCGATCTTGTCACCGCGGGAAAGACGGACGAGGCCAGTCTCTTCGACCAATCCGGCGCCCGCCGCGACGCCGCCGAACGCGCGATGGACAAGG
>JABFRX010000231.1 GCA_013140995.1 Alphaproteobacteria bacterium
TCCCCGGCGTGAGCTTCGCAGGCGGCAGCGCCTGCGAAGCTCACGCCGGGGAAGCTGGGGGACTTCAATTTCCTCGCCGGCGAGTGGCGCATCAAGCACCGCCGACTGCCGCCGGGTGCGAAGGACTGGGATGTGTTCGAAGGCGAGGCGACGTGCTGGAACATCCTGGGCGGTGTCGGGAGCGTCGAGGAGTTGCGCATTCCGTCGCGCAACTTTAGCGGCATGGGTTTGCGGTTGCTCGATATGACCACATTTGTTTGGTCCGACTTTTGGGTGAACGCGAAGAGCGGCGTGCTGACGACGCCGGGGCAGACCGGCAGTTTCGAGAACGGTGTGGGCATCTTTGGTGCTGACGACATGGACGGCGACAAGCCGATCAAGGTGCGCGGCATTTGGGATCAAATCACGCCGACCTCGTGCCGGTGGAGCCAAGCCGTCTCGCGCGATGGCGGGCGGACGTGGGACGAGAATTGGATCATGCAGTGGACGCGCGTGTCATGATCGCGATTTCGCGACGATCGGCCTTGCTCGCCGCAAGCGCCAGTTTGCTGGCGGCGAGCGGCGGCTTGGCGCTCTCGAACGACACGGAAAGCGCGAAGCTTGCGCGCGTTTTTGCAGACAGCGACGAGGAGTTGTTGAAGCTCGCGCCGTTGAACGCGACGTGGCGCGGCGACATGCGCTACGCCGATCAGTACGGCGACCTGATCACCAACGACTATATGCGTGCCTACATGGCGTACGCAGAGCGCGACTTAGCGCGGATCAGCAGCGTCAACCGTATCGCGCTGCCGGCAACCGGACAGATGCTCTATGACGTGTTCCGGTATCAGACCGAGTTCACGCTTGAGAGTTATCGCACGGGCGCGGCGCAGATCAACACGCAAGACTTCGCGCTCGATCATCTCAACGGCGCGCACATGAGCTTTCCGCAAGCGATGGCGGCGGGGGGCCAGTATCCCTTCAATAGCGTTGGCGACTATGAAAATGCTCTGAAGTTACAGGGCGGGTTCGCGTTGTTTCTCGACCGGTCGATCGAGTACATGCGCCGTGGCATCAAGCGCGGCAACGTGCATTTGCAGTTGATCGTGAACCGCATGATCGGACAGATGCGGGACATCGTCACGGCCGGCGTCGACAAGAGCCCCTTCCTGACACCGACCGCATCGTTTCCCGCGTCGATTGGGGCGGCGGACCGAGCGCGACTAACAGCCGCTTTTCGTGCGTCGATTGGGGAGCGGATCATCCCGGTGCACAAGCGGTTGCTCGACTTCTTGGAGCAAGAGTACCTTCCTGCAGCGCGCACCGGTACGCCGGGACTTGCCGCCTTGCCAAGTGGAAGAGCGCTGTACAATTACTACCTTGAGCTCTTCAACACGACGCGGATGAGCGCCGAAGAAATCTTCGCGGCCGGCGAGGCCGAAGTCGCGCGCGTGCTGACCGAGATGGAGCGGGTGAAAGCGAAGGTTGGATTTAAGGGCACGCTGCGCGACTTCTTTGCATTCCTGAAGAGCGATGCGCAATTCAAGTTTGCGACGCCGGATGCGTATCTGAGACGCTACGACGAGATCGCGCGTCGCGTGACGCCGATGCTGCCGAAGTACTTCAGCGCACTTGCCACCTTGCCCTTCGAAATTCGCCCGGTGCCTCAGGAAATGGCGAGCGCGACAGGCGGTGCGTACTACATTCTCGGTACGGCGGACGGCTCGCGGCCAGGCGTCTTCTACGTCAACACGTCCGATTTGCCTTCGCGCACCTCGCCGATCATGACGGCCTTGTTCCTTCACGAGGCGATACCGGGGCATCACTTCCAAGGGTCGCTCGCCGTTCAGGATCAAAACCTACCGGCGTTTCTCCGGTTCCTATGGAACTCCGGCTACGTCGAAGGCTGGGCACTTTATTGCGAGCGCTTGGGTATCGAGATGGGACTCTACGACGATCCCTATCAGTATTTCGGCATGCTCGACTTGGAGATGTTCCGCGCGGCGCGGCTTGTCGTCGATACCGGGATTCACGCAAAGCGGTGGAGCCGCGACCAAGCGATCGACTACATGCTTGCGCACACGTCGCTCGACCGGAACTTTATTGCGCTGGAAGTCGATCGCTACATCGTGACGCCAGGCCAGGCGACGAGCTACAAGGTCGGTGAACTCCTGATCAAGAGGCTGCGCGCGAAGGCGGAGTCGGCGCTCGGCAAGCGCTTCGATGTTCGGGCGTTCCACGATCAGGTGCTAAACACGGGAGCGATTCCGCTTCACGTGCTCGAGGCAAAAATCAAACGGTGGGTTGAGGGAGGCGGATGAGCAACATCCTGTACGTCGGAAACAAGAACTATTCGTCGTGGTCGCTTCGGCCGTGGCTGTGCCTGCGTTGGGCCGGCATCCCGTTTGAAGAACGCGAGATCCAGCTGGCGCAGCCGGGATACGGCACGCACGCGATCGCCGAAGTCTTGCGGGTTGCGCCGAACGGACGGGTGCCGGCGCTGCACACGGGCGGACTCGTCGTATGGGATTCGCTTGCGATTGCGGAGTGGGCGGCGGAGGAGGCGCCGGCCGCTCAGCTCTGGCCCGCTGACCCGCGCTTGCGCGCGGAGGCGCGGGCGGTCGTGGCGGAGATGCATTCGGGCTTTGCAAATGTACGCCGCGATATGTCGATGAACATTCGTAGGCGCGTCGAGGTCCGCGCGTTTCCTCCCGAAACGCGCGCGGACCTCCAGCGCATCGAGGCGATTTGGGATGACTTGCGGACGCGCTTTGCGGATCGTGGGCCCTGGCTCTTCGGCGCGCGCACGATCGCGGACGCGTTTTATGCACCGGTCGCGACACGCGTGCGGACTTACGGGGTCAAGTTTTCGCGAGCGGCTTCGTCCTATTGCGACGCGGTGTTTGCCGATGCAGAGTTTTTGGCGTGGGAGGCGGCGTGCGTTCCGGACAGTTGGGATGCACACGGGTTCTCCGTGATCGACGGGATGTATGCCAAACCATGACTGACGTGGCTCGCAATCGCGAAACGCATGCGCGCTTTGCGCAAGCTTGGGCAGCGCGCGATGTAAAGGAGCTGTTGTCCTGTCTCACCGACGACGTCGTCTACAGCGCGTCTGTCGGACCGGAGCCTGGCGCGACCTATCGCGGCAAGCGGGATGCCAGCGACGGCTTCGAGCTGATCATGGCCCATGACGGTTCGGGCACTATGAAGGTGACCCATACGGTCTTCGTCGCCGACCGCGCGTATGCGGAATGGGTGCACCATGGCCCCCTTGGCGAGGTGCGCGGAATCGACCTCTTGGTGTTTCGCGACGGGCTCATTGCCGTCAAGGACGCCTATCGCAAAGGCCGCACGTGACAGACTGGAGCGCGTTTGATGAAATCGATTGACCGGCGTGTGTTCGCCCAAGGCGCTGCCATGTTCGGCGCGGGCATTCTGTTCACCCGTTCGGCGGGAGCGGCACCGTCCCTATGGCGCGCGCTGCCAACCGAACCCTTCAAAGGAAAACAAGACGATTTATCCTTCGTCTCGCCCGATTTGGGCTGGTATGGGAACGGATTGGGCAAGCTCTATCGCACGACGAACGGCGGCGAGGCGTGGTCGAAGATCTGGGAGCAGCCTGGGACGTTCATCAGGGCGCTCGGTTTCGTCGATGAGCGAAACGGGTTCCTGGGCAATGTGGGGACGGAGTACTATCCGAACGTCACCGATACGCGACCGCTCTATCGTACACGCGACGGCGGGGTGACATGGACGGCGATCGAAGCGCCGGGAATCGAGATCGTCAAGGGCATCTGTGGGATCGACATCGCTCGCGAGCCGCGGATCTTTCAGGGCGAGAAGCGTGAGGCTGTTATCGTTCACGCGGCTGGGCGTGTTGGCGGACCGGCCACGATGCTGCGCTCGATCGATGGCGGCGAGACGTGGCGGGTGATCGACCTCAAAGCGCACGCGGGTATGATCCTCGACGTGAAGTTTTTCGACGCTCGGAACGGGCTGGTGTGCGCGGCCACGTCGAGCGATCTGCAACAGGCGAATGCGTTGATCCTGCGCACGAGCGACGGCGGGGAGACGTGGGTGCGCGCGTATCAGTCGGCGCGACCGTTCGAGAACTGCTGGAAGATGAGTTTTCCCTCGCGCAACGTCGGTTATGCCACGTTGCAGAACTATCAGGATGGCACGACGCAACGCCATATCGTGAAGACGACGGATGGCGGTTCAACGTGGACCGAGCTTCCGCTCGTCAACGACGCGAAGGTGCGCGAGTTCGGCGTTGGGTTCGTGACGGAAGAGCGCGGCTGGGTTGGCACTACGACTTCGGGCTTTGAGACCCGCGATGGCGGGCGCACCTGGGCGCCGGTCCCGATGGGGGCCGCCGTCAACAAGATCCGCATCGTGCGCCAAGGTGGCGCGCGGTTTCGCGCCTTTGCCATCGGTGTCGATGTGCACCGGTTGGACGGATGAGGCTTGATCGCGGGCGCGACCCCAGCCAATTATCCGGCTCGCGTGACCCCGTAGCTCAGCAGGATAGAGCGGCAGATTCCTAATCGCTGCGCAGTGTTGGAAATCAGCGCCTATTCTGACAATTCGCGGTCTGTTCACAGCATGATGCGTCAATAGCTTATCACCGTTGTCAGAACGTATTCGCGTGGGGAGCTATGCGGAGCGTATCATTCGCGCTTGCGCTGGAGGCTTTGTCGTCACAGAAGCGGTCGCAGACGAATTGCAAACTTGTCCACGCACGGGCCGACGAGACGACAAGTTGCTTGATTTGCTTGTCGCTCAAGGCCATCTGACGATCGCAAACCTCGGCGCTGCCGGTCTAGATCACTTCGGATCGTTGGTGATTGGCAATGCAGCGGACACGTTGGATGACGGTGAGGCTGCCACCATCGCTTGTGCGCTGGAGATGGGGGCGGTCGCGCTAATCGATGAGCGTAAAGCAAGAAGAATCTGTGCCGAGTGTTTCCCAATGCTGCCGCTGTTGACGACGGTTCAGATGCTGCGACGGCCTGAAATCACGGCCGCACTTGGGGCGATCGATTTCAGGGACGCACTCGTAAATGCGCTATCCAAGGCGCGTATGCAGGTTGCGCCTGCCGACCGTGAATGGGTTATGCACATGATCGGAAGCGAGTGCGCCGCACTCTTTCCGAGTCTGACGAAGATATCGCGCTAAAGCGCTCAGTCGGCCAACATCAGAGACTGCAACAATTATTGCAGGCCGAAACACAGCCGGCCGAGAGTCACAGCGGCACGCCATTGGAGACGCGTATTTCGGCTGGGTTGTGCATGGAGTTCGCAATTTTAGGGCTCTAGGAGTTTGCCCCCCAGACCGTGCGCGCTATGGCGCTGATTTCCTGATGTCGGTATCTGTGTGACATTCCAAATGAGTCGAGCGTCCGCTCCATTGGAGCCTTCACACATACGGACGGGCTCTTCCGCACTCAGCTCCGCCGGTTCCACACCAGCTGAAACTCTCCCGCCTTACTCGATTCAAACAGTGCCACCGAAATACCACCTGGCAACGTGGGATCATCCAAGTTCACACTGAGATAGTCACGCGGCTGGTCGCCGCCCGACCGTTTCCGCCACGCAGCCCCAATCTCAGACTCCCCGGTAAACACTCGAAACGCCGGCGCCGCCTCGGTCGCCTGGTTGTCGTTCGGCACAAATCGGACTTTCACGTCGATGAGCAGAGTCCGGATGCTTCCAACCCAACCACCCTCTTTGGTCGGCACGAACGTTCCGATAACAGCCATATCACTCTCCTCCTTGTTACGCGCCCTCGGGCACACTTGCTCGCGCCCGACGTGCGCGAACAAAACTTCGATCGTTCTCAAGAAAGCTCTTGAGCATGTAGGGAATGAGTTCCGTTGGAGGCTCTTCGACGCCATACGTTTCACGATAGAGCACCGCATACGTCTGAAGCATCGCGTAGGTTGCCGGGTCGATCGCGATCGTTATCTTCACCGGCGAGCGTTCCGGCAGCCTGGGAAGCTTCAATGACAGAGGCCGCTCCGACTTCACATCTTGTACTCGCGTAGGATCAGATCCTTGTGCACGATCACACGGAGCGGAAAGCCCGCGCGAATAGTGATCGTCGGCTGGATGTCGAGATTTCGCTCGGTGAGTTGTTGCCCGATGCGCGCCGCGTTTTGCTGAACAGATTCACGAGCCGCGCTCAACGCGTCGGTGCTGCTACCTCTGTTACTCGCACCAACTTCCGATCCGACACCGAGGAGCGTCGAGAGCACCGCACCTTTGATCAACTGCCACGTATGAAACTCTACCTCATCCTCAAGCCCCGCATATCCGCCCGCATCGGTCGCCGGCAGATTGTCGACGACGATCGAAGAGCCGTCGGGCAAGATCATCCGGTTCCAAACGACCAGCGCCCGGCGCTGTCCAAACGAAACCACGCTGTCGTACTTGCCGATAAGCTTCGTCCCTTGGGGGATTAGGAGCCTGCGCCCCGTGACGGTGTCGAAGACGTTCTCGGTCACCTGCGCGATCACGAACCCAGGTAGGTCCGAGTTGATGCCGGTCACGAGGCTTGCCGCGATCACGGTGCCAGCAAGCACTTGATCTGGCGAAACCGAAAGTTCCAAGCGATGCGGATTGAAGACGTCATCGCTCGACCGGGCATTCAAGAACGCGCTCTTATGTCCCTGTCCGGAGGCACCAACGGTTTGATCGCCGCCGGCTGTGGGTGCTGGAACCGGGGATGCTGAATTGTTCGGCACTCCTGGTGTGCTCGCAACTGATGCCGCAGCTAACGCTGGCTCACGCCGTGCGGCAATCTGGAAGAAAACAGTCGCCTCACGAGCCTGCTGCGCTTGCCGGGCGAGACGCAGGCGCTCCGCGCGTTCGGCGTCAGCCTCGGCGTCGGGCCGAAAGCCCTGATCGACCCCGAGTTCGCGCTCCATCCTGACGACCGGGGGACCGATGTCGCCTTGCAAGGGTGGACCAAGCTCCGGCGGCTTGATCTCGCTATAGCTTCGCGGCAGTGCATCGAGCCCCTCAGCTTTTGCTTTACGCTCCGTGTTAATGAGTTCCTCATCCTGCCCTTGGCGTCCAAACCTCACCGGCTCCAGGGCAATCAGCGTGGCGGCGAACACAACCACGCAAACGAGCGCCGCGATCCCAATCAGAACCTTGCGATTGAACCGCGTCACGGGACGCGGCCGCGCGCGCAGCGCCAGCGGCTCGGGGTCCGCGTTCGGCGCTGGTGCACGCTGGCTGTCGCCGCTCACCGCTCGCGCCCTCCCCGGCCGCCGGCGCCGTCGCTCCGGCTGATACGGACTATCTGCTGCGGCTCGGCGCCAAGGCGAAGCTCTGCAGTGGCGAACAATCGATCGACGATGTAGTACTTGCCGCGCACCCGGTAGTTCACGAGTTCAGCATCACCGTTCACGCCCACGACGAACAGGGGCGGCGCCTCGCCCTGATCGATTCGTTCCGGAAACTCGATATAGACCTTGTGGGTGTCGTCGAAGGCGCGCAGCGGACGCCAAGCCGGGCTGTCGCCGGAAATCTCGTAACGAAAGCGCAATTGCTCCAGCGCCACGCCAGCCTCGATGACTTGGGCGGCGGTCTCGTGTGCCTCCGCATTGCGTCCCCGCAGCGCGACGAGTTGATCTTCCGGATAGCGCCACGACACCGCCGCCATATAGCTGCGCTCGGTACTCTCAAGCTCTAGATGATAAACGCGCCGGTCGGTCGTGATCACGATGTTGGTCTTGAGTTCGGGCGCCGTCGGCTTCACGAGAATATGGGTTTGCGCGGTTGGTCCGGCACCACTCGTCGTGTCACCGACAACCCAGCGCACCGTGTCGCCGGCGGAAACGGCGGTGAGCTTCTCGCCAGGTTCGAGCGCGATGTCGCTCACCTTCTCGGGCGTGGCGTACAGCCGATAAAGAGCGCCGGGCGTGAACGGATAGACCTGAACCGCATTGAGGTAGCCGTCGCGCGTCGGTTCCTGTGCCGCGGCGCGGTTTGCTGCATCGACGCGCGCTTGCGGCGGCAGGCGCCTCGCTGGCGCGCTCTTCGTTGGGAGCGGCTGCAGCTGTCCCGGCAGCGGCAATGGCTCTGGCAGCGTCACGATCTCGACTGGCTTTGCCGGTTCCGGTGAAGGCGCCGCCGGTTTGAGCTCTTCGCGGTCGTAGCCGATCT
>JABFRX010000010.1 GCA_013140995.1 Alphaproteobacteria bacterium
GCCTCGGCGGCCGCCTGCGCCCGCCGAGGCGCCTTCAAGCGCGCCGCCTTCGGCGCTGCGGCCGTCGAGCATGACGAGCTCGCCGCGGAATTTTTGCATTACGACTTCGGTCGAGTACTGCTCCTGGCCGTCTTTGTTCGTCCATTTGCGGGTTTGCAACTGGCCCTCAAGGTACACCTTCGACCCTTTGTGCAGGTACTTCTCCGCCACCTTCGCGAGGTTCTCGTTGAAGATCACCACGCGATGCCACTCGGTCTTTTCCTTGCGTTCGCCTGAGTTCTTGTCGCGCCAGCTTTCCGACGTCGCGACGCGCAGGTTCACGACCGGCTCGCCCGACGGCAGCTGACGCACCTCCGGATCCGCACCCAGATTTCCAACCAAGATCACCTTGTTGACGCCAGCCATCTCTCAGTCTCCTCGTTTCGCGCTTGACCGCGGACATTAACCACCGGAATGAATGGCCCGCCACGGCGATGGAACGATACTGTTCTTGTTATGTTCCGAAAGTCAAGCTATCTGCGACCGAATCTTGTGGAGGGCGTGAGTCGTGGCGCGATCGGATACACTTAAAGGGCTCATGCAAAAGAACATTTCCATACGTGGGGCGCGCGAGCACAACCTCAAAAACGTCGACGTGGAGATTCCGCGCGACCAACTCGTCGTTATTACGGGGCTGTCGGGATCGGGCAAGTCGTCGCTCGCGTTCGATACGATCTATGCCGAGGGGCAGCGTCGGTATGTCGAGAGCCTGTCGGCTTACGCGCGGCAGTTCTTGGAGCTGATGCAGAAGCCCGATGTCGATCACATCGAAGGGCTGTCACCCGCGATTTCGATCGAGCAGAAGACGACGTCGCGCAACCCGCGCTCCACCGTCGGCACGGTCACCGAAATCTACGACTATTTGCGTCTGTTGTTTGCGCGCGTGGGGGTCCCCTATTCGCCCGCGACGGGTTTGCCGATCGAGAGCCAAACGGTGAGCCAGATGGCGGACCGCATCTTGGCGCTGCCGGAGGGAACACGGCTTTATCTGCTCGCGCCGATCGTGCGTGGGCGAAAGGGCGAGTACAAGAAGGACCTGGCCGACCTGCAGAAGCGCGGGTTCCAGCGCGTGAAGGTCGACGGCACGTTCTATGAAATCGACAAGGTGCCGGTGCTCGACAAGAAGCTGAAGCACGACATCGACATCGTGGTCGACCGTTTGTCGGTCACGCGAGATGTCGGCAACCGGCTGCCCGACAGCTTGGAGACGGCGCTGAAGCTTGCGGATGGGATCGCGATCGCCGAACTCGCCGACAAGAAAACAAAGGACGGCGACCATGAGCGCATCCTGTTCTCGTCGAAGTTCGCGTGTCCGGTTTCCGGCTTTACGATTGCCGAGATCGAGCCCCGGCTGTTCTCGTTCAACTCGCCGCATGGCGCGTGTCCGAAATGCGACGGGCTGGGCACGCAGATGTTCTTCGATCAGGGGCTCATCGTGCCGGACGAAACGTTGCCGCTGAAGGACGGCGCCATCGCGCCGTGGTCGAAGGCGACGTCCACGCTCTATGGGCAAACGCTGGAGTCGCTCGCGAAGCACTACAAGTTTTCGATGACGGTGGCGTGGAGGGACCTGCCTAAGAAGGCGCGCGACGTTGTGCTCCGCGGCTCGGGCGAGGACGTTATCGCGTTCGTCTATGACGACGGACTCAGACGCTACGAGACGAAGAAGGCGTTCGAGGGCGTGATTCCGAACTTGGAGCGTCGCTATCGCGAGACGGACTCGGCGTGGATGCGCGAGGAGTTGGAGCGGTTTCAGGATCAGAGCCGGTGCGAGACGTGCAACGGGTTCCGGCTGAAGCCTGAGGCGCTGGCGGTCAAGATCGGCGGCAAGCATGTCGGCGAAGTCGTGGACCTCTCGATAAAGACGGCAGACGAGTGGTTCAAGAACGTCGACAAGAAATTCAACGCGAAGCAGCGGGAGATCGCGAGCCGCATTCTGAAGGAGATCCGCGACCGGTTGCGATTCTTGAACGACGTGGGCCTTGAGTACCTCACGCTTGCGCGCAACTCCGGCACGCTGTCGGGCGGCGAGAGCCAGCGCATCCGGCTGGCGTCGCAGATTGGGTCGGGATTGACGGGCGTGCTCTACGTGCTCGACGAGCCATCGATCGGGCTGCATCAGCGGGACAATCAGCGGCTGCTCGATACGCTGCGGCGCCTGCGCGATCTGGGCAACACGGTGATTGTCGTGGAGCATGACGAAGACGCTATCCGCACGGCGGACTACGTTATCGATATGGGGCCGGGTGCCGGCATTCACGGCGGCGAGATCGTCGCGCAAGGGACGCCGGACGAGGTGATGCGCGATCCGGCAAGCCTCACCGGCCAATATCTCGTCGGCATGCGCCAGATTCAGGTGCCGGCGAAGCGGCGGCCGGGCAACGGCAAGGCGCTGAAGGTCACCGGCGCGCGCGGGAACAATCTGAAGCGCGTGTCGGCGGAGGTTCCGCTCGGCACATTCACGTGCATCACGGGTGTCTCGGGCGGCGGTAAGTCCACGCTGATCATCGAGACGCTTTACAAGGCGGCGGCGCGCAAGCTGAACGGCGCCCGCGAAAATCCTGCGGCACACGACAAGATCGAAGGGCTGCATCACCTCGACAAGGTGATCGATATCGACCAGTCGCCGATCGGGCGCACGCCGCGGTCGAACCCCGCGACCTATACCGGCGCGTTCACGCCGATCCGCGATTGGTTCGCGGGGCTCCCGGAGGCGAAGGCGCGCGGCTATGAGGCTGGGCGGTTCTCTTTCAACGTCAAAGGCGGGCGCTGCGAGGCGTGCCAAGGAGACGGCGTCATCAAGATCGAGATGCACTTCCTGCCCGATGTCTATGTGCAATGCGACGTCTGCAAAGGCGAGCGCTACAACCGCGAAACGCTTGAGGTGAAGTTCAAGGACAAGTCGATCGCCGAAGTGCTCGACATGACGGTCGAGGCGGCGGCGGAGTTCTTCAAGGCTGTACCCAGCGTGCGCGAGAAGATGGAGACGCTGGAACGCGTCGGTCTCGGCTACATCAAAGTCGGGCAGCAGGCGACGACGCTGTCGGGCGGCGAAGCGCAGCGCGTGAAGCTGTCGAAGGAGCTGTCACGGCGGTCGACCGGACGCACGCTCTACATCCTAGACGAGCCGACGACGGGCCTGCACTTCGATGACGTGCGCAAGCTGCTCGACGTGCTGCATGAGCTTGTCGAGCAAGGCAACACGGTCGTCGTGATCGAGCACAATCTGGAAGTCATCAAAACCGCCGATTGGATCTTGGACTTGGGTCCCGAAGGCGGCGACGGCGGCGGCGAGATTGTGGCCGCGGGGACGCCGGAGGAAGTCGCGAAAGTCGCGCGGTCGTACACGGGGCAATTCCTGAAGCCGCTGTTCAAGCGCACGGCCCCGAAGGCCGAGATGGCGCAACCGAAGCAGAGGCGCGCGCGGGCTGCGGAGTAGGGACAAGTTTCGCCGACGCTGTCATCCCGGACGTTAGCGAAGCCCGATTGCGAATGCGATCGTTGGCGAAGGTTGCGAGCCGGGACCTAGGAGAACGCACTGAGTGCTGCAACAATTGCGTTCGCAAGCAGCGCTCGTTCTCCTTGGTCCCGGATAGCAAGGGTCGCAAACCGCTGCTTCGCAGCGGGCTCGCCTAAGCTTCCGGGATGACACGTGATGGTTCGTTACCCCGCCAGCATTTTCGACCAGCGCTTTTGCATGTCTTGCGGCGTCACCGCTTCCCTCTGCGTCGCGATCATCCATTTGTAGCCGAAGGGGTCGGCGATTTGGCCGGTTCGGTCGCCGTAGAATTCGTCTTTCACGAGGCGCAACAACGTTGCGCCAGCTTTCACCGCGCGGTCGACGAAGCTGTCCACGTCGGCGACATAGAGGTGAAGCGTGATCGGGCAGCCGCCGATCGTGGAGGCGCTGACCGCGCCGAAGTCCGGATACTCGTCCGACATCATCAAGACCGAGCCGCCGATCTTGATTTCGGCGTGGCCGATGCGGCCCGAGGGTTCGGCGAGGCGGAACTGCTCCACCGCGCCGAAGGCCTTTGTGTAGAACACGATCGCGTCGGCCGCGTTCTTGTAACAGGCGTAGGCTGAGATTCTCATTTCGGTGCCGGACATCGTTGCTCTCTTGCGAAGTAATTCATATTTACGTGACGTAATGTAACGTATATTATACTTGAGTCAAGGAGGAACCTGAGTGCGTGAATCCGAAGCCCGTCCTCGCGGGCGGCCGCGTAGTGTGGAAGCGCGGACCGCGATCTTGCGCGCGACACGCGAGATCTTGAACGAAGGCGGCATCACGGCGGTGACTATGGAGGGGATCGCCGCGCGCGCCGGCGTCGGCAAGCCCACGATCTACCGCGCATGGCCGAACGCGCACGCGGTCGCGATGGCCGCGATGATGGAAACGAAGACCAAGGCGCCGAAGGTCTCTCACTCGCGCTCGGCGATTGCGGACTTGAAGCGGCAGCTGCGCGGCGTCGCTGACGTGTTCGCCTCGCGCATGGGGCGGCAGGTGACGTCAATGATCGCCGCGGCCTCCGCCGAGAGCGAGCTTTCGAAGGTGTTCCGCAATCACTTCATTCTGGCGCGGCGCGAAGAAGGGCGGGCTATTTTGCTGCGTGCAATCGAGACGAAGGAGGTGCGCCGCGGCATAGACGTCGATCTGGTACTCGACATGATCTACGGCCCCCTCTTCTACCGCTTGTTGATGGCGCACGCGCCACTCGACGGCAAGTTTACGGACTCGGTGGTCGAGCACGCGGTGAAAGGACTACGCGCGGGGTAGCCTGTCCGCTTTCGGGCCACAGTATGACGCTCATCCGGTTTCGCGGGGTTGCGCCAGTCTTTGCGCTCCGATCCAATCGCGAAAGAGCAATTCGGGGACGGATTCTATGAGACTCACGCGCCGCGATACCCTGATGCTTGCCACCGCTTCGGCCGCGCTCGGCGTAGCACCAACGCTTGCCGCCGATGGGATTGGCGCACTGGAGACGCGCGTCAATGAAGTTTGGGGGACTCCCGTTGGTGCGGGGCGGGTTGAGCTTGCGGACGCAGCCGCGATCTTCCGCAATCAGCGTCTGGAGACGGGCGAGGACAGCGCGGCCGGCGTTCGCTTCATCGACGCGTCGAAGCTGACGCTCGGTTCCAACGCGAACGCCGTTGTGGACGACTATGTGTTTGCGGGGGCAGCCAGCAAGTCGGCGGTAACGCTGGCCAAGGGTGCATTCCGGTTCATCTCGGGCCAGATGCCGGAGAAGAACATGAAGATTCAAACGCCGACCGTCGTGATCGGCATCCGCGGGACGGAGCTTAAGATCGACGTCTACGAAGACGGATCGACGGAACTTTCGACGATATCCGGTGCGGCGAACATCGTCTCGCGCGCGACGAGCGAGGCGCTCGACATTTTGGCGGGGCACTCCGTAGTCGCGGATTCGAACGGCGTGTTCGGCGCCGTACGCGACTTCATCCACAAATCGAAGGACGAGGCGATCGAACGCGGCTTGAGCAAGGTGCGATCGAAGATTCCGCGGCCTGACATTCCAAGCCTTCCGGGCTTGCCAGGCATTCCCAATCCATTCCGCTAGCCCTCGTCCGGTGCCGCTAGCGCGCGGTAGCTGAACGACATCGCCGCAATGAATACGGTGATGCCAATGACAAAATAGAGAAGGAACGACACGACGGCGGGGACGGCCAGCAACACGATGCCAAGCGCGCCGGCGGCTTGGCCGCCCGCATAGACCGACACGACCATGCCGGCAACGGCTGCACCCAAAACGACGGCCAGCAACAAGACCAGAACGTAGGTGAGGATCGAAACGATGACCCAAAAGCCGATCAGCTGAAGCGTGCTGCCTCGGGTCAGCACCCAAGAACGCCAGAACGACAACCGGCCCTCTGCGACGATCAGCGGAAACACCAACCCGAAACGGGCCAGCGCGATCAACGCGAACACGAACGACACAACGCCGGCAATCGCGAGGCGCGGGTCGGAAAACAAGCGCTTCACGCGCTCGGCGTTCTGCGCAGCGTCGGTTTCGGTGGCGCTGGCCAGGAAGGCGGCTGCCTCCTTCAAGGTCTCGTTGGACGCGACGTAGTAGAAGTGCGCGGCAATCGGAAGCGCAAAGGCGAGCATCACCAAGATGAAATAGCCGATCCACGCTAGGAAGTAGAGCCACTCCTCCCGGGTCAGCCGCCAATAGAAAAAGACGCCGGGTTGGCGGTCGTCGAGCAGGATCATGCGGTGCACGGAAATTGCGACCATCGCGCCGAGTATGAGCGAGGCGACGGAGTTCAAAATCTGAAGGATCGTGAACAGGGAGTCGTTTTCGAGCGCTTTCATCGCTTCCGGCTTCGGCGGAAAGCCGATGGCTTCGAACTGATACCAGTCGGGTAAGAGCCCCACCGCCAACGACAACAGCATCGGCAACCAGATCAACCGCAGCAGCGAAAAGAAGCGCCGCTCAATCACGAACCCGAAGGTCCGGCTGACCGTCTCAAAGATCGGCAGTGTATGCATTGCGATTGCCCCCACAGATCGCGCTTGGGGCGAACTGTGACGGTTGAGCGCAGCCGCGGTCAAGGCGGGTGGAATGTTCGTAGTTCAATGCCGGGGCGAGTTGCGGCGCGATCAATTCCCCGCCTGGTGGTCGGTGACGGCATTGTAGGCGTTGCCGAAGGCCCCGGCGGCCAGCGCCGTTTGGAATAGATTTCCGATGAAGCCGAGCACGGTCAGTTCCATAATGTGTGCGCGCGTCGCTTTCGTGAGGCCGAGCTGCCAGGCTTCCATCGCTTTGCGGAACGCTTCTGTGCCTTCCGTGGTTGCGTTCGCGTCGGCGCCGCCCATCGCGGGGAACGCCGGGAACGCGGGTAGATCGGCGCCCAGAATCGCGAACGTCGCGGTCGCGACGACGATGATGTAGGGCACGAACGTCAGGAGCAGCACGAGAAACATCCGGAGCACATTGCCCGACATCAACTGCCAAGACCGTTCGACGCCGAGGTTGTTCTCCGCGACCACGACCGGCGAGATGAGCGATAGACGCAACGCGGCCCAGATCAGCACCGGAACCAGTAGCAAGCCTGCGAGCACAACGACGCCGCTCGCCGCCGGGACCGCCGCCGCAACGCCACCGAGCAACGCGAGCACGAGCGCGAGCGCTATGCCGCCCGCGATGATTGCGACGAGGAGCAGGATCGAGACGGCGATAAGGCGCATCTCGGCGCCACCGAACCAAAGATAGACGAAGAGGCCGGGCTTGCGGTCGCCCAGGATCACGACCCGTAGCAGCGCGACGGTCGCCATGATGCCGGTCACGAAGGTCACAAGGCTGAGCAGGAACTGCAACGGCGCTTGTGCCATCGCCACGCTGGGGTCGTTCGGCGCCTTTATCGCTGCATCCATGATCTGCGGGCCGTATACGAACGACAAGGCCGCACCGATGAGTAGCGGCGCCCAGGCAAGGCGCACAATCGTGCCGATGTCGCCCAGTAAGAACCCATAGGTCCGGGACACCGTGTCCATGACCGGAATTTTGCGCATACCTCAGCCTCTCTAGAACGGGCGGCAAGACTAGCCCACAGAAAACGCGTGTCCTATGGCGCGAAAGCCCCAGTGCCATGGCATTCGCGCGGGTCCGCCTCCCGGCCCAGCCCTAGAATGGGCTAGCGTCACCTCGCCTCGAAACTCAACTCTTTGTCAGTTCCAATGACCCTTTCACGCCGCTCCGTCTTGAAGTCGCTCGCCGGATTTGCCAGTACGTTTGCCGCTGTTGCGCACGCGCCATTTGCCGCGGCGCAGCCACGCTCGCTCGTCACCGGCAAGTATCGCTTTCCGCACGGCGTCGCGTCGGGCGATCCGCAGCCGGACGGCGTCGTGCTGTGGACGCGGGTCGAGGCGATGGAGGGCAACAACGACTACATCAACGTGCGGGTCCAGATCTCGCGCGCGCCGGGGTTCACCGAAATCGTACTCGACGAAACGATGGCGACGACGCCGGCGAGCGATCACACGCTGCGCCTCGTCGTGC
>JABFRX010000024.1 GCA_013140995.1 Alphaproteobacteria bacterium
GAACAAACGCTGGTGGCGCTGATCGAAGAACATATCGCCGAAACCGGCTCCCGCCATGCCAAACGCATCCTCCAACAATGGGACCTCACGCGCGACCAATTCTGGCAAATCTGCCCGAAAGAAATGCTCACGCGCCTGAAACACCCGCTGAGCGACGAACCGGCAGCGGCACGCGCCTAACAAAAAGAGACGTCATGGCCGGGCTTGATCCGGCCACCCAGGGTCGCTGCCACCGCCCCAAACTCACGGTCACGGTCCGCGAAGGCGGACGACCCACGACTTTGCAGCGGCGAAACCGCGAGCCAAACTAAGCCGCGTTCGCTGCCGCTTCGACCGGCGCTGCGGCGCGTGCGCGTCGCGCTTCAAACAGTTCGCTTTTCATGAAGTCGGTGAATGCGTCAGTCAGAGGCATGCCGCAAAGCCCTTCGAGGAACAAGAACTGGCCTTGCGGGTTCACCTCGAGAAACACGGGCTCGCCGGACGTCGCTTCCTTCAGATCGAATATGCCCATGCGCAAATTGAGCGCGCGCAAAAACGCGCAGAGCTTGCGCCCGAGTTCGCGCTCGAGCGTGACCCGTTCGCACCCGACGTCGAGCGGATAGCGCCAATCCAAGCGCTCAGAGGTGAGCCGCGCCGCGTATATCTCGTCGCCGAAAACGCAGACGCGCAAATGCCGCTCGCCTTCGATCAGATGTTGATAGATGGCAGGCGTGAGCGCCAACGCGTCATCGTCGGCCAGCATCTCTTCGCTCACGCGCCCGGTCAGCAGCGGCGTCAGCGGCGTTCCCGCCACGGGTTTGACGATCACGCCGTCCAAACCTTTGAAGAACGAGCGAATCTCGGCGGGGTCTTGGCTGACCAGCGTCTGCGGCAGGCGCAAATCCAACGCGGCCGCGGCCTGCAGCTGAACGAGTTTGAACTCGGCCGCACGCGTATGCTCCGGATGGCTGACCCACCGGCCGGCAAACGAGGTGGCGAAGCCGCCGGTCAACGTTGCGCGGCAATCGCGTGCGATAAGGTCGCGTGCGGCGGGATCGGCGACGTTGCCGGGAATGCGCGGCTCGCCAGTGAGGCGGCGCCACCAAACGACGTCCAAGTCTGCCGGGCGCACGGTCGCGCCGACGCGGTCGCGCAATGCGAATTGCGCGCTGTCGGAGCCAGGCCGCCAGCTCATGCCGGCCTGACCCGACAGGGCGTCGGTTTCCACGATCACGCTCTCGATGCCGTGCGTGTGCAGCCGGTCGGCGATCGCAAAGGCGTGAAAGTCGTTTGCGCGCGTTACGATACAGACGGACATGGGTTCGCTCGCGCGCCGCTATGCGTCAAACGTAATCGCAATCGTCCCAATCGTTGCCCGACCCCGAGATCGTCTCGTCCGGATGCATGCCGACCAAACCGCCGGCGCGCTCCGGCTTCAAGCCGACGCGCTCGGCGAAGAGCTTTTCCCAGTCCTTCAATTTTTCCGGCGCGACCGACACGATGCGGTCGGGGCGGAAGTTGAAGACCACCGGCATGCGCTCGACGGCGATCGGCTTGCCCCACTCTTCGACCGTGGACAGCTTCGCCGCGAGTTCGGTTGGAAGCGGTTTGGCCGCTGCGTCGGCAAGGCTTGCGGCCGTTGCCGTCACGGCGGCGGCGGTACCGATGAGAACATCGCGCCGCGACGAACGTTCGGCCTTGGCCGATTCGGTATCGTGCGAGGCCGCGTCTTTCTGCGAAGTGTGTGTCATGTGGGATGTCCTACTGAAAGGAGGAGCAGAGCGAACGTTCGCATGTACGACGGAGCGCATCGTCATTGCAAGCGACGCCCGTCACGTAATATGCACGTCGCCGCTCGCGGAAATTGCATCGCTGTCATCGTGCTGTAATGATGTAGTGTCAGCAACCGAACGAACGCACGCACGAATTGTGAATGATCGAGACGAATCGCGGCGGCGAACCCAACGCGGCACGGGCCTGCAGAAAGTATCTCACGCGAAGACGCGAAGACGCGAAAAGAAAGAGCTCTCACACGATGACACGATGAAGTGTTCGCCTTCGGCGCGGAACGCGCCAGTCGGACATCCTTGGCGCGCCTGCGCCGCGCGGTTGGCACCCATCGTCCCATCGTCCCATCGTCCCATCGTCCCATCGTGTCATCGTGTGTGAAACATCTCCTTCCTTCGCGTCTTCGCGTGGGATGTCTTCCACGGCATTTGGCCAAGATTTCCAGCCATTTTCCGTAGGCCACCAACGCCCCGGCTTGCACCGCAACAGCCGCCCCCCGTAATTACCTGCGCATGGGGGATTCTCTTGCGCCCGAGGACGAGGTCATCAACTGCCGTCTGCACATCGCGGGGATGGCGGGGCCGAATTGCGTGGCCAGGGTCGAGCGCGCGCTGATGGCGGTACCCGGCGTGCAGAACGCGATCGCCGATCACGTGCGCGGCGAGGCGATCGTGCGCGCCGCCGGCAACGCCTCCGTCGATCTGATCAAACAAGCGCTCGACGAAGCGGGCTACCGCCTGCACGCCGTCGACGGCGAC
>JABFRX010000001.1 GCA_013140995.1 Alphaproteobacteria bacterium
AGATCAAGCGAGACGAATAGCGCCTGTCTGTTTCACTCCTGGCGCAGCTTAATGCTTCGGCGTGATCTGCAGGCCGAGCGCGTTCAATCCATATTGACGGATAACCACGGCACTGTCGCCGTTGTGAACGGGCGCGGCGCCGGTGGAGCGCGCTGCCGTTAGCGCTTGCGCCTCCGGGGCTTCGGGCAGGGCTGAGCGTTCGATCAGAATCAGCTTCGGATCCTTGGCCGGGTCGAACGTGATTTCGATCGGGACTTCGTGCGTCCCGAAGCCCGTCAAACGGACGACCAGCGGGTCGGCTTGGTCGAGGCGCCACTTACCGGCGAGGTCTTGGCCCGCAATGCGGATCGATTGAATGCCCGATTGGCCTTTGGCGGCGAGGCCAAGTTGAAGCGCGCCGCGCGCGCCTTTGATCGTGCCGCGCAGCACTTTGAATTTGTCTTGTGCCATCACCTGGTCGATCACGAGGCGCGACTGTTCGAGTTTGAGGTCCGTCGCGGGTTTGCTGCGCCCTTCGTCGGGGAATAGGCCCGCGTAGAGGTATGGCGCCGGGATTGCCGGGAAGCCCATCGCTTTGACGTAGGACTGGTCCGGCGGTCCCGTGAAATCGACGAGCCAGCGTGGCGCGCCAGCGCCATCGTCGTAGTAGGTGAGATTCTGGCCGCGCGGGTGATTTGGCGCGTAGGCGGGGGTTTGGCTGGCAATGAATGCTGCCACGGCGACGGTCGCGGTGACTGCAATCAGGCTCCAGCGCGCTTCGCGCGCGGCGAAGCTCCAAACGACGAGCGGTGTTAGCGCGAGAACGAACGAGAACAGGACGAGGATCTTGTATTGGCTGAGGTGGAAGCCGAGCACGAGTTCGAGGAACAGCAGGTACGTCAGCCAGAAGAAGGCCGCCAGAACGAAACCTGTCGCGGCGGTCGCTGTCAGCGTTTTGCCACGTGTTGCTAGTGTTTCAATCCAGCCGATGGCGGCAACAGTGGCGACCGGCCACATGAGCGGGTAGGCGGCGCCTGTGACCGTGATTGCGACGGTGAGCGCCAACGCTGCGAGGAGTAGCCAGCCTGAAAGCAGCAATGCGCGCATCTCGACGCGACCGGCGACGAGCGTTGCGACTAGGAGCGAAACTGCGATGCCAGCGCTGGCGAGTGCGATACGTGCGGGCCAGGGAGCTGGATGGTCGAGCGGGTGGACGCCGGGCCAAATGCCGAGCGGGAACGAGAGCAGCCAACCTGCTGCGTACAACGTCACGCCGCTCGCCACGATTGCGAGCGCTGACCAAGCAACCGCTGCGGCCGAGAAGGCGCTGCGGTGAACGACGATCAGACCCAAGATCGCGATGAGCGATAGTGCCGCGATCGGCACATTTAGAGCAGCCGGCCAGATCAGCAACGTTAGGCCGTGAAGGTCGAAGTAGCTGGCGTCGCCGTCCGATTTCAGTGTCGCGAGATCGGTGTCAGCGAGCGCCGCGACGATCGCGAAGGCGTTGTCGCCGTGGTGTTGCAGCGTGTCGCGGTCGAGGTTTCTTAGGTTGTCGTTGCGGGAGTGATAGAGCGAGGCGGAATTGGAGAACGCGAAGTTGAAGCCGGAGAGGTTGGCGGCTTTGCGATAGACGCTGAAATCCGTGTCGTTCGGCAGCAGTTGGTAGACTTCGTAGGTGAGCGAGTTTGCGCGCGGGTTTGGGACCGTGCGCGCGAACAGCTCCATCAGCTTTGCGCTGCCCTTGCCAGTCTCGAACATCATCGAGGGGCCGGAGGCGCCGCGGGCTTCGACGTTGACGACGATACCGACTTGTTTGAACAGCGGGTGCGCTCGCGCAAACGCGAGCGCTCCGCGCAGGCCCATTTCCTCCCCGTCGGTGATGAGGAAGATGATGTCGTTTTTCGTCGTGCGCTTCGCCATCGTCTTGGCAAGTTCGAGCATCACGGCGGTTCCGGACAGATCGTCCGCGACGCCGGGACCCGCGGGGACGCTGTCGTAATGTGCGGTCGCGAGTATGGCTTTGCCGGACGACGAGCCCCTCTTCACCGCGATGATGTTTTCGACGTACGTGCAGCCGGGGCGGGTTTCTGGCGGCGCGCATTGCGCGGTCGATTGGATTTCGGGCGTGTAGCCGGCCGCGGTCAGTTCCGCGACGATGCGATCCTTGATCGCGATGTTTTCGGACGACCCCGCCATGTGCGGCACTTCGGGGCCGAGGATACGCGCCAGCGTTTCCATCGCGCGCGCTTGGGCGAAGCCCGTGTTCGCTGCGCCTGTGGGCGCTTCAAGTTGGGCGGTTGCCCAGATCATGAACAACGCCGTCACGACGACGGCACCGAGCAGGGTGCTAAGAAAGCGGGTGTTCATGATCCTGTCCCCATTTCGATGAACCCTAGCTTAGGTCTTCGGGCTTTGTCTTTGGCTTGAAGGGGCAGAGGTCGTGCACGGGGCAGACGGGGCACTTCGGCTTGCGGGCGACGCAGGTGTAGCGGCCGTGCAGGATCAGCCAGTGGTGGGCGTGCTGCATGAAGCGGGCGGGCACGACCTTTAGAAGCTGATCTTCGATTTCGCGTGGGGTTTTGCCCTTCGCCAAGCCCATGCGCTGCGCCACGCGGAAGACGTGGGTGTCGACCGCGATCGTGGGCTCGCCGAAGGCCATGTTCAAAACCACGTTCGCCGTCTTGCGGCCGACGCCGGGGAGTTCCTCCAACGCGTCGCGGTTCCGCGGGACTTCGCTCGCATGGTTAGCGATCAGCGCTTTGGATAGGGCGATGACGTTCTTCGCCTTCGACCGGAATAGGCCGATCGTTTTGATGTGATCAATCAGCTTGGCCTCGCCGAGCTTGACCATTTGCTCGGGCGTTTTGACGATTTTGAACAGCGGCCCGGTCGCACGGTTGACGCCTTTGTCGGTTGCTTGCGCCGACAGCACCACCGCCACGAGCAGCGTGTAGGGGTTGATGTATTCCAGCTCGCCCTTCGGGATCGGGACCGCAGCGGCCAGGCGTTCGAAAATGGCGTCGGCTTTTTTGGACTTCGACATGGGGTGCCACTTTGCTAGAGTTCGCCTATGGCTTGCAAAGAGATGATGCTCATTCTCTGTGCGCGGATCGGGTTTAACCCCCCTGCGGCCTGACGGCCCTGTTTCCGCTTTTCGTCAGCCATTCGTTTTCAAGGCGATTTCCCATGTCCAGCAAAGCCGCGACGCACAATCAGACCAAGCATTGGCAGGAGCTCGATGCGCTGCACCACATCCATCCATTCACCGAGACCCAGGCGCTGAACAAGAAAGGCGTTCGCGTCATTACGAAGGCCGATGGGATTTACCTTTGGGACTCCGAGGGGAACCGGCTGATTGACGGGATGTCGGGGCTTTGGTGCGTCAACGTCGGTTACGGGCGGAAGGAATTGGCTGAGGCGGCCTACGAGGCGATGCTGCAGCTGCCCTATTACAACTCGTTCTTCCAGACGACGAACCCGTATGCGACCGAGCTTGCGGCGAAGATCGCGAGTCTGCTGCCCGCAGGGTTGAGCCGCATTCTGTTCGCGAACTCCGGGTCCGAGGCGAACGACACGGCGCTGAAGCTGATCCGGTACTATTGGAACCTGCAGGGGAAGCCGCAGAAGAAGATTCATATTTCGCGCGAGTATGGCTACCACGGGGTGACGATGGCAGCGGCGTCGCTGTCGGGCCTCACCCCCATGCACCCGCAGTTCGACTTGCCGCTTGCCGGGTTCGAGAAGGTGCCGACCGCTTATTGGTACATGTTCGGGGAGGGGAAGGATCCCGTCGACTACGGGCGGGAGGTCGCCGGCAAGCTGGAAGAGAAGATTTTGGAATTGGGTGCGGACCGGGTGGCTTCGTTCTCGGCCGAGCCAGTTCATGGTGCCGGCGGGTTGCTGTTCCCGCCGGACGGGTATTGGGCGGAAATCCAGCGGATTTGCCGGAAGCACGACGTGCTGCTGCACGTCGACGAGGTGATCACCGGGTTCGGGCGGACCGGCGAATGGTTCGGGTCGCAAACCTATGGGATCGCGCCCGACATTATGACGATGGCGAAGGGCATATCGTCGGGTTACCAGCCGATTTCGGCCATCGCGCTCGGGCCGCGGGTCGGCGACGCCATTGCAACTGCGAACGAAGAGTTGGTGCATGGCTATACGTGGTCAGGCCACCCTGTCGCCTGTGCGGTGTCTTTGAAGAATTTGGAGATCATTGAGAGGGAAAAACTCGTCGATCGCGTGCGTGACGACATCGGGCCTTACTTCCAGGCGAAGGTCCGCGAACTGGTGTCGCATCCGCTGGTAGGTGAAGTGCGGGGCAAGGGCCTGCTCGCCGCGATCGAGCTCGTTAAAGACAAAACGAAGCGTACGTTTTTCCCGCGCGATCTCGACGTGGGCACGCAGTGCCGGAACCACTGCTTTGCGAACGGGCTCGTCATGCGGGCGATCCGGGACACGATGGTTCTTTCGCCGCCTTTGATTATATCTCGCGACGAAGTGGACGAAATTGTCAGGCTCGCGCGGCGGTGTTTCGACTTAACGGCGAGGGATCTGGGCTTACCCACAAGCTAGTTGCATCATGCTCGTTGCCTGTTCCCCACGGCTCATAAAAACGATGTGTCTGAAGGGCCATAGTCATTAACATTGTGTAAGAGCCAAAAAAAAAGTTGCTCGCTGTGACATCGGCGCATATAGTGAGTCGCAGATGGTTGATTTGATGCTGGTTTCGCGTTGCCCCCCCCGCTAGCGGGACCGGTTTTCAGCCATCTAAGCGTCAGAATATCCCCTCCTGACGCGTGGCGCGTTAAAGCGCGTTTTGACCCCCGGCTGGACGCACAGCCGGGGGTCTTTTCATTTCTGGTTGTGCCCCCGCCTTGCTACACGCAGCCCGTTAGATGCCCGCGCTTCGAATCGCTACCTGGAACATCAATTCCGTGCGCCTACGAATCGGGATCGTGGGAAAGCTCGCACGCGAGCAGAAGATCGACGTGCTGTGTTTGCAGGAGACGAAGGTTGCGGACAGTTCGTTTCCGCATAAGGCGGTGCGGAAGCTCGGCTTCGAACACGTCGCGATCAACGGGCAGAAAGGCTATCACGGTGTCGCCGTGCTTTCGCGTGTGCCGTTCGACAAGGTCGATGCGCGGGAATTCTGCGCCAAGGGTGATGCGCGACACATGTGCGTAACGCTGCCCGGCGATATCGAGCTGCACAATTTCTATGTTCCGGCGGGCGGAGACATTCCCGACCGACAAGCGAACCCGAAGTTCGCGCACAAGCTTCAGTTCTTGGACGAGATGGAAAAGATGTTCGCCAAGATGAGGTCCAAGAGCTCTGCGCGGCGCGTCGTCGTGGGCGATCTGAACGTGGCGCCATTCGAGCATGACGTTTGGAGCCATAAGCAGCTTCTAAACGTGGTCAGCCATACACCGCCGGAGACGGAGCGGATGATGGCCAGCTATGCGGCGCACGATTGGATCGACGTGACCCGCTCGTTCGTGCCGATGGACCAGAAGAGCTACAGCTGGTGGAGCTACCGCAATCAGGATTGGAAGAAGTCCGATCGCGGGCGGCGGCTGGACCACATTTGGGTCAGCCCAGCGCTCAAAGGGGCGGTGAAGAAGCATTCAATCTTGCGCGACGCGCGCGATTGGAAGCGCCCGTCGGACCACGTGCCAGTGGTGGCGGAGATCGAGACATGAAATGCGAACGATGTGGGCTTGAAATTTCCTGGCCAGTGTCGATCTCGAAGATCGATCGGCTGGCTCTCCTTGAACTGGCAAATCGGAGTCGAATCGAGAGCGTGAAGGCACTCGTTGATCGGCATGGGATGCGGTTGGCGGATGCGAAAACAATCGCGTCGCATTTGCCCGAGGGCGCCGGAAAGTGCAGCCGCGGATGCGACGCAGCGCTGATGGCTGGCCAGCGCTCTTGTCCAAAGTGCAAAGCCCTTACCCTTGGTGCCGACTAGGGCCGCTTACCTGCGTGATCATCACGGTCGATGACGCGGTGGCGATGAGCTTGCCGGCTTCGTCCTTCAGGTCGGCTTCGAGGAAGATCACGGTGCCGCCGCGGCGGATCGTGCGCGCTTCGGCGATGAGTCGGGTGCCGGGTTTGCCTTGGGCGAGGTAGTTCACTTTCATTTCGAGCGTCGGCGTGATCTGGCCCCATTCGATCGTGAGGCCGGCGGCGAGCGCGATCACGTCGTCCATCATGGCGGCCGTCATGCCGCCGTGGATCGCGCCAAAGCGGTTCGCCAACGTTTGCGTCGTGTCGTAGCCGACGCGGACCACGCCGTTTTCTACATCGACGTCGAGGATGTCTTGGCCGAGTACGACCGCGGCTTCGGCGCGGCGCTTCAGCATCGCTTGGATGTTCGGCGGGTACTTTTCGGGATGATCGCGGTCGATCGGCATTATTCGAGGCCCGCCGCGCGCAGCTTCACGTGAGCGGCGGAGAGCTCCTTGTTGACGTTGTTCAGGCGTACGGCGAGTTCGCGCATGATTTCGAGCGGCATTTGCGGGATGTCGCGCAGCATCTGCAGGAACTGATCCTTTTTGATGCGGAGCGTGTCGAGCGGCTCGGCGGCGATGATCGTTGCGGTGCGCGGCATCTCGCAGAGCAGTGCCATTTCGCCGACGATGTTGTTTGCGCCCAGATGGGCCACGACGACTTCGCCTTTCGGCGAGTTCACGGCTACGTCGACCTTGCCGGTCAGGATCAAATAGGCGCTGTCGCCCCGGTCGCCTTCGCGGAAGAGCACCGCGCCCGCGTCGAACGACAAGCGTTCGCTGGTGAAGGCGAGCAGCTTCAATCGCGACGTGTCGATGTTGGCGAACAGCGGAACGCGGCGCAGAAGTTCGACTTCGCTTAAGATACTCATCGGGCAACTCCCAAGTTCATTGCGCGGCCTCGCGAATGGCTACCTGCGCCTGATCTGAGGTCAGCTTACCGTGGTCGAAATGCAGCACTCGGTCGAAGCGGCTGGCTAGATCGTTCTTGGTGAGCACCCAAAGCGTTGCCTTGCCTTTGCGGTGCGCGAGGACGCGTTCGACGATCGCAGTCTTTTGCTGGTCGTCGAGGTTCGCGAGCGCGCCGTTGACCACCAAAACTTGCGGGTCTTTGACCAATGCGCGGGCAAGGCCAAGCTTTTGACGCTGTGCCGTCGTCAGGCGCTTACCGGCCGACCCGACATTGTAGGCGAGGCCTTCCTCGATGATCAGGTCGCGCACGTCGAGTTGATCCAAGATCTCGCGCACGAGAACATTCACCCGCTCTTGCGCATGTGCGATTCCGTAGGACACGCGGCCGAGCAGGATGTTGTCCTGGATCGATGCCGACGCGGCGTACTTGTCTTCCTGGTAGAACGAGATGCGCGCGGCCAAATCGGCGGGCAGCGTTTCCGCGAACGTGCGCCGGACCGCTAGCAAGCGCTCGCGGATTTCCGGCGTGATCAGGCCCAAGCGATGGCGGGCTTCGACGTAGCGGAGCGGAAGGACCGACAGGCGCGAGCGATCTTCGTAGGAAAGCTCCGCCATTTTCGAGCGCTTCATAATCTGCTGGTACGCCGGCAGTTCACTTGCCGGGATGAAGCTGAACTCGTCGAAAAACGGATGGTCGGGCGAGAAGTCGCGGAACAGCTCCAGCATGGTCTCGGCGATCGATAGGCCCATGGCGACAAGGTGCTTGTCGAGACGCTCCTCCGCCGCGACGCGGCGGAAGTGCGGCAGAACGGGCAAATTGTGCGGCTGGAGCAGCGGGTCGATGCTGGCGCCGAACAAGATGTTCTCGGCGATCGAGGCGTTGCGGTTGTAGGCCGCGGGATCGAACCGCTCGACCAAATTGGTGTATTCGGGCGCGCTCAAGCGTTTGTGCAGCGCCAGGCGCGCTTCAACGATGCGGCCGGCTGCGGCCTCGTTCTGCTTCGGGTCGATGCGGGATTGAAGACCGAATTGGTAGATGTCGTTTTCCAACTCGACCATCGAGAGCATGTCGATCATGCGGTCGAGGATCGCCTTCGGATCGCGCGTGCCCAGCGCGTCGTAGTCGAGCCAATCGGCGTCGGCATCGAACACCGGGTTGCCCGCGCGGTTCGCTTCGCGGAAGCGGCGCTCGGCCGTGGCGCCGGAGCGCGGTGCCAATTTCAAGCCGTAAAGGAGGTTCTCTTTGACGGTGAGCGGGAAGAAGTATCCGTCGGGGCCTGCGTAGCCGATCGTGCGGCCGGTGGACGCTTCCGGAAGCGAAAGCACATCGGTTTCGCCCGCTTTGACGGTGCCGTTCTTGAGTGTGACTTGGCGCGCGAAGAGTTGGCCCAACGCCTCCTTGCCGCAACCGGCCGGACCGACGACCGCGACTGTCTGGTTGAGCGGAAGCGTAAGGTCGATGTCGTCGAGTAGCGTGAAGCCCGCGTCGTCGAGCGCGGTGACGTTCTTCAACTCGACCGCGGTTGTGAACGGCATTGGGGCTGCAGCGTCGCCTTGTGGCTCGGGCAGCGTCATGCCTTCGGGGTGGAACTGGTCCATCACTTGGTTGAACTTGATCTCAACGTCCTGGCGCTGAAGGTCCCAGTCGATCAGTTCTTTGATCGGGCCGGGGAGGTCTTTGTAGGCGACGATGACAGCGACGAGTTGGCCGACGTCGAGCGATCGGTCGACGATTAGGAAATAGCCGCCGACGAGGTAGAAGATAAACGGCGTCATCTGCGCCATGAAGTTGTTCAGCGACTTTACAAAGTATTTGCGCTGATAGAGCTCGAAGCGGATGTCGAAGATCTTACCCAGGCGGCGCACCATGTCGGCGCGCTCCCAGTTCGACGTGCCGTGAACGCGGATGTCGGGGCCGCCGTCGACGATCTCGCCGACGCGGCCTGCGAGTTCGCGCGCCTGCAACTGGCGCTGCTTGCCGAGCTGCAGAATGGGTTTGCGCAAGCGGGGGATGACGATCGCTTGGCTTAAGATCACGACGGCGGCGATGAGCCCCAGCCAGAAGTTCTGCACTAGGATGAAGATCAGCGCTGTCAAACCTTGCCCGGCCAGGAACACGGGCCACACGACGGCGTCGCCCGAGAACCCTCCCAGCGGCTCAACCTCGTCCTTTACCATCGAGGCGATTTCGGCCTGTTTGGCCTTGCGCAGGTGGGACGGCGGGAAGCGCAGCACCCGGTCGATGAGGTCGTAGCGCAGGCGGCGCAGTAGACGCTCGCCCAGGCGGCCTTTCATCGTGTTGATTAGGTACTTGAGGAAGCCGTTGAAGCCTACCAGCGCCAGAAACGCGAAGGAGAGCGCCACGAGATAAGGCATGCGCTCGAGCGCGAAACCCTGAAGGATCGTCCATTGGCCGCCAAGCCAATCGGGCAGGCCGATGACGAGGCGCAGGAAATTCTCGGTCGCGCCCTCTGTCGTGAACGCCGTGCCGTTCTGCGGGCCGGTGATCGGACCATTGATGATCAGCTTCGGCAGGGTCAGCGTCAGGAAATAGAACGGTTGCGCCGCCACCGCGATCACGAGGATGACCAGCTGGTCGCGGCGGGAATGCTGCCAAATGTATTTGTAGAGCGACTGGTGCGTGGCCATGCAACGGATGCCGGATTCGCGCATAGGCTAGAGAGAAAGGTTTAACAACGCCACGCCCTTTCGCTGCGCCGCGTCCCGTGCGAACTTCTGGCGCTACTTGCGCGCCGAGGTTTAACCATTAGCCAGTCGCACGGCCGGGTTCTGATCTACAGCCACGACAGTTTCGGGCTGGGGCACATCCGGCGCTGCCGGACGATCGCGCATGCGCTTGCCGAGGCGTTTCCGAAGCTCAAGGTGTTGATCGTCTCGGGCTCGCCGATCATCGGCAGCTTCGACTTCAAGACGCGCGTCGACTTCGTGCGCGTGCCCGGCATCATCAAACTTCGAAACGGGGACTATGTGCCGCTTGGCGAGCACGGGTCGATCCAGGAGACGACGGCGCTGCGGTCATCGTTGATCGGGGAGACGGCGCTGGCGTTCGCGCCGGACCTCTTCATCGTCGACAAGGAGGCTCTCGGTCTGCGCGGCGAGCTTGAAGGGACGCTTGAGAAGCTGAAGGCGCGGGGGACGCGGCTGGTCTTGGGATTGCGCGACGTGCTGGACGAGCCGGAGGCTTTGGCGCTCGAGTGGCAGCGCAAGCGCGTGATCCCGGCGGTCGAACAGCTCTATGACGACATTTGGGTTTACGGGTTGAAGGCGATCTACGATCCGTTGGCGGGGCTGGGGCTTTCGGCAAACGTGGGTACGAAGACGACGTTCACGGGGTATCTGCGGCGGTCGCGGCCCTCTGCGATGCCGGCGGCGACGTTCACCGATATCGGCCAGCGCATTCTCGTTACGGCGGGTGGCGGTGGTGACGGCGAATTGCTGATCGATTGGGCGCTGCGCGCCTATGAGCAGGATGCGAGCGCTTTGCCGCCCGCCTTGATCGTGCCGGGGCCGTTCATGCGCGCCGATCTGCGCACTGTGTTCGAGCAGCGAGCCAGCGCGATAGCGCAGGTTAGTATGCTGACGTTCGAGCCGCGTATGGAACACTTGATGGCCGAGTGCCTCGCCGTCGCGTCGATGGGCGGGTACAACACTTTTTGCGAGATCCTCTCGTTCGACAAGCGCGCGCTGCTGGTGCCCCGGCACACGCCGCGGCTTGAGCAGACGATCCGCGCGGAGGCGGCCGAGCGGCTGGGTCTCATTCGGATGTTGCGCGACCCGGACGGCGCGCCTGATCCGAACATTATGATCGAAGCTTTGCGCTCGATGCCCGATCAGGCCCTACCGTCGCGCTGGCCCACGCCAGGTTTGCTCGATGGGTTGACGACGATCGTCGATCAGTGCGGTGCCTGGTTCGGGCAGGCGGCTCGCGGGTGAGCGAGCCCCAGCTTGCCATAGTCGTGAAAGGTTTTCCGCGATTGTCGGAGACGTTCGTTGCGCGGGAGCTTCAGGGGTTGGAGGCGCGGGGATTGCCGTTTTCTCTGCATGCGCTTCGCAAGCCCGGCGGCGATGCGGCGCTCGTCGACAACAAGGTGCAGGCTGCGCCGCAGTATCTGCCGGAATATCTTCACGACGCGCCGGTGACGGTCGCGCGGGCGTTCTTGGCGGCGCGCATGCTGCCCGGATTTGACGCAGCGTGGCGGGCGTTCCGTGCCGACCTTCGCGATGAGTTCGCGCGCGCGCGGGTGCGCCGGTTCGGCCAGGCTTGCGTTTTGGCTGCGCAGATGCCTGCGACTGTGCGGCATGTTCATGCGCACTTTGCGCACAGCCCCACCTCGGTTGCGCGCTATGCGGCGCTGATGCGCGGGATTGGTTTCAGTATTTCGGCGCATGCCAAGGATATTTGGACGGCGCCCGAGTGGGATTTGAAGCGCAAGCTGGCTGGCGCTGCGTTCGTCACGGTTTGTAACAAGGCGGGGTATGAGCGGCTCAGCTCCTTTGGTGCAACCGCGGTGCTGAGGCTGATCCATCATGGATTGGCGCGTGAGGTGATCGTCGATGCGCCGCGCGCGCAGACACGCGATGGGTCGGACGGGCGCGATCCCGTGCGCATCGTGTCGGTTGCGCGCGCGGTTGAGAAGAAGGGGTTGCGGCGGTTGCTCGATGCACTGGTGTCGCTGCCGCGGGAACTCGCTTGGCGGCTCGATCACTACGGCGGTGGCGACCTGCTGAGCGAACTAAAGACCAAAGCGGTTGCCCTTGGTATCGATAGCCGCGTCACATGGCACGGACCGCAAGCACATCGGGCGGTGATCGCGGCGCTCGATGCGAGCGATCTTTTTGTGATGCCCGCGGTCGTCGGCAACGATGGGGACCGGGATGGGATTCCAAATGCTTTGCTGGAAGCGCAGGCCCGCGGCCTTGCGGTAGTGGCTTCGTGCGCCGGCGGGATCGACGAAGCGGTATCGGACGGGCTGACCGGGCGCCTTATCCCGCCGGGTGATGCTGATGCACTGCAGCGCGCGCTGACCGAGCTGATCCGGGACCCGCGTATCCGCCAAACGCTTGGTTTGGGTGCGCTCGACTACGCGCGGCGGACAGGCGATGCGGAAGCGGGCTATGATGCGATCGCGGCGATACTCAAGGAGCGGATTGGCGGCTGATGCGTGTCGCGTTCTATTCGCCGATGGCTGAGCCGGATGCTCGCGTGGCATCTGGCGTGCAGCGTATGGGCAAGCTGCTGCAGAGCGCGTTGACGGCAGCGGGCGCGAAGATCGTACAGCCGACGTTGCCGCGCACATATGAAGGACGCGGTGATGGCGCGCGGCAAATAGCGCTCAGAGCCGATAGCAAACAGGCCGCGGCTGCACTTCTGCAACACGTGCGAAAAGGGACTGAGGCGCGACCCGATCTTTGGTTCAGCTATCACGTCTATTACAAGTCGCCTGATTGGATCGGACCTGCGGTTTCGCGTGTGCTTTCAATTCCCTACCTCATCGCCGAGGGATCGCATGCGCCGAAGCGTGCAGGCGGGCTTTGGGCACTCGGACATGAGGGAGCGACAGCCGCGCTTGGGGCTGCGGACCGGTTGCTCGCGATGACGGTGTTCGACCGGTTTTGTCTCGATCAGCTTGCACCGGGCCGCGTGCGGGATTTGAAGCCGTTCATTGATGTGGCTCCGTTCATTGCACCACGATCATCTTGGGAGCGCGTGCGCTTTGTGACGGTCGGGACAATGAAAGATGAGCGCAAACGGGCAAGCTACGCGTTGCTAGCGGATGCGTTACGCCGCTTGGATGTTCCGTATTCGCTTACTGTCGCCGGTGATGGGCCATACCGGGCAGAGATCGAGGCTATGTTTGCGGGGCTCGATGTTCGGTTTGCCGGGATGGTGCCGGCGGAGCAGATTCCTGCGTTTTTGGCGGCGGGCGACATATTTGCTTGGCCGGGGCTTGGGGAGGCCTATGGGTTGGTCTTCCTCGAGGCGCAGGCGGCGGGGCTCGGCGTTGTTGCCTGCGATGATCGCGGCGTGCCGGATGCGGTGGGCGCCGGTTCGGCGTTGTTGAGCGCGCCCGGCGATGTTGCGGCATATGCCGCGAACCTCAGACGGGTCGCGATTGACGGCCAGTTGCGGCAACGGCTCGGCGAGGCGGCGCGTGGGTTTGTTGCCCAAGAGCGGAGCGTTGAGGCGGCGGCGCGGACGCTTCGTGCGGTGATCGCGGAGGTTTTCGGGTGAGCGCGCGCGTATTTATCTGGGTGCAGCATCTGCTTGGCTTCGGGCATTTTGCGCGGGCGCGCGTGGTTGCTGAGGCTTTGCGTGACGATGGGTTCGCCGTGACGCTGGTCAGCGGTGGGGTGACTCCGGCCGATGCGGTACCGAACGGTATCTCGTTCGTACAATTGCCGCCAACGCGCGCCAAGGATGAGTTGTTCGACGAACTTGTCGATGCGCAGGGGCGCGATGTCGATAAACGTTGGCACGAGGCGCGGCGCGATCACTTGCTTGCGGCCTTTCGCGCTGCGCGCCCCGATGTGCTGATTACGGAAACGTTTCCGTTCGGGCGGCGTTTGCTTGAGTTCGAATTGATGGCCTTGCTGGACGAGGCGAAGCGTCCCTCGCCTGCGCCTAAGATCGTGTCGTCGGTTCGCGATGTTCTGCAACGGCCGCGGAAGGATGTGCGCGCGGCCGGGATGGTCGAGCGTGCGCGCGCGATCTACGACGCCGTCATCGTGCATGGCGATCCGGCGGTGCTTCGGGTGGGGCAAAGTTTCCCCGAGATGGATGGCATCGCTGCAAAGTGTATCTACACAGGATACATCTGCGCCGACATGCCGAAGCGTACGTCCATACGCCGCGAGGTTTTGGTGTCGGCGGGTGGGGGCGCGGCGGGGCAGAGTTTGATCGCGGCTGCGGTGGAGGCACGTTTGCATTGCCGTCCTAGCGACGCGCCGTGGACGTTCGTGACTGGTCCGCTGACGGCGATGCCAGTGCCGGTTGAGGGTGTGACCATGGTGCGGTCCCTGTCAGACTTTCGCGCCCGGCTTGCGAACGCGGCGGTGTCGATTTCGCAAGCGGGTTACAACACGATGATCGAGACGGTGAAGGCGCGAACGCCAGCGATCGTCGTGCCCTTCGAGACCGATCGCGAGCAGGAACAGGTTATTCGGGCGCGCGCGTTCGCCGATTTGGGCCTTGTGCGTTTGCTGCGTGGGAAGGCGTTAGAGCCGCGGGTTCTTGCGCGGCTTGTCGATGCGACAATCGGGTCCGTGCCGCCGACGGCGAAGATCGATTTTGACGGCGGCGCGGGGACCGTTCGGGCGATCAACGCGGTGCTCGGGCGATGATTTGGGACAACGTTCGGCGCGAGCTTGACGTGTGGGCGCGGGAGCGGCGCACGGCGCAGTTCTGGTGGCGCGACGACGATGCGCAAGATGTTTCCGACAAGCTTTCGCGCATGCTGGCCGTGGCAGCGCGGTTCGATGTGACGATCGGGTTGTCCGTCATTCCAGCGAAGCTGAAACCGCGCCTCGCTAAAGCGCTTGGGCGCGAAGCTCATGCCCAAGTCTTGGTGCACGGGTTTGCGCACGAGAACTATGCCCGACGGGGCCAAGCAAAGCGCGAGTTTGGCGGGGCGCGAGGGCTGGACGATATCGTTGTGGATTTAGACCGTGGGATGCAGCTCATGCGTTCGGACTTCGGCCGCCGGCTGCTTCCGGTTTTGGTGCCACCTTGGAATCGTATCGCGCCCACGGCCGTCGCGCAGCTGCCGGCGCTTGGGTATCTTGGGTTATCGACGTGGAAGCCGCGCGAGGCCGCTCACCCCGTTCCCAAGCTCGTTCAAGTTAACACGCATCTCGATGTGATCGATTGGCGAGGCGGTCGCGTCGTGAAGGACGAGCGCTTGATCGCGGGCTTGCTGCTTCGAAAATTGCGCTGGCGTCGCGAACGGCGGGAACGCGCGTCGGAGCCGCTGGGTTTGCTTACGCATCATGCGTACTGGGACGCCACAAAGGAGCGAATCATCGCGAACTTGCTGGAGGCAACGCGCGGGCATCCTGCCGCCATTTGGCATACACCAGCTGCGGCGTTTGGCTTATGAGCGAGGTCAGCGTTCACCGTTGGCAGCCTTCGGCGCTGACCGGCGACCTTGTGCGCGGGCTGGTCGCTGCCGGGCTAACGCTGTTTTTTCTGCTGCTCGTGCCTGTGTTCACTGTCGCGTTCTATGTGCTTTTGGTTCTTGCGGTCTTGTTTGGGCTATATCTTGCGGGCACTGTGTCCCGCTGGCGGAGCGTCGTGGAGGCGGACGACGCGGGTTTGCGCGTCGCGGGCGGCTTCTTCGGGCGGCGGACGATCAAGTGGGCGGAGCTGACGCGGTTCGAGCTCAGGCACTTTCCGCTGAGCCGCGACCGCACGCAGGGGTGGATGGAGTTGAAACTAACTTGCCCGAACGCGACGGTGTCGATCGACGACCGGCTTGAACGGTTCAGCGAACTGCTTGCGCATGCGTGGATCGCGGCGCAGCGCGCGGAGATCGACATCTCGGACACAACGCACGCGAACCTCGTTGCCGCCGGTCTGATCGCGATGGAGCGTTGAGGCGTGGCCGGCGACGTTCTGACCATCGAGAACTTGTCGGTCGGCTACCGCGATGGGCGCTATGTGCGGCCAATCTTGCGTGAGGTCAGTTTCGGCGTGCCACGCGGCAAGACGGTCGCGCTCGTCGGCGAGAGCGGATCGGGCAAGTCCACGATCGCAGGCGCTGCGATGGGACTCTTGCCAAAACACCGTGCCGAGCAGAGCGGACGTATTCTGTTTCGCGATGGCGACCGGGAGATCGATCTGACGCGCCTTTCGCCCAGCGCCTTTCAGAAGCTTCGCGGCAGCCGGGTTGCGATGGCGTTTCAGGAGCCGTCGGCGGCCCTGTCGCCGGTGGTCAGCATCGGTACGATGCTGACGGAGACGCTCTCCATGCACGAGCGCGTGACAGCTGGCGAAGCGCGGCGGCGGGCGGTGGAAGTTTTGGCGCATGTAGGTTTTCCCGACCCGACCGGTGCGATGAAGCGCTATCCGTTCGAGCTGTCGGGGGGGCTCAGGCAGCGAGCGATGCTGGCGTCGGCGCTGATCTGCCGGCCTGCGCTTGTGATCGCGGATGAGCCGACGTCGGCGCTTGATGTGACCGTACAAGCGATGGCGCTGAAGCTGCTTGGCGATCTGCAGGACGAGTTGCAGCTGGGGTTGCTCTTCATCACGCACGACTTTGGCGTTGTGGCGAATATCGCGGACTATGTGATCGTGCTGCGCGATGGGATCGTCGTCGAGCAGGGGACGATGCACGACGTTCTGAAAAATCCGAAGTCAGATTATACGCGCGCCCTGCTTGCCGCCGTGCCTCGGCTTGAAGGTGCGCCGTTTGCGCTGAACCCGACGCATGCGCGCAGCAGTGCCATTCAGACCCTTGCGCCGGTTTGGAAAGAGCGCATCGGGCCGCCGCCTGGGTCGCCGCTTCTTCAGATTACCGACGTGAGCAAGACCTTTACCGCGCGTAAGCGTGGGCTGGTCGCGGCGGAGAGCGACACCGTCGATGCCGTGTTAGGCGTGAGCCTGACCGTCAACGCGGCGGAGTGTGTGGGGCTTGTCGGTGAAAGCGGGTGCGGGAAGTCGACGCTTTCTAAGATGATCTTGCGTGCGCTGACGCCCGACAGCGGGACGATAAGCATCAGCGACGGTAAGACGATGCGGTCGGTCACGTCGCTGAGCGGCAGTGCGTTGTCGAAGCATCGCGCGCGCGTGCAATACGTGTTTCAGGATCCGTTCGCGTCGCTCAATCCACGGCTGACGGCAGAAGAGATCGTGACGGAACCGTTCGTTATTCACGGGCTTGGCGATCCGGCGCACCGGTTGCGCTGGGCGGCAGCGTTGCTTGAACTCGTGGGTCTTGAAGGGGTGATGCTGATGCGGCATCCGAATGCGTTTTCGGGTGGGCAGAGGCAGCGCATCGGGATCGCGCGCGCTCTAGCGCTCGGGCCCGATCTTTTGATCTGCGACGAACCGGTGTCGGCGCTCGATGTTTCGGTGCAGGCGCAGATTCTGGGTCTGCTCGACGGGCTGCGCCAGGACCTTGGGATCGCGAGCTTGTTCGTGAGCCATAACCTGGCGGTTGTGCGAGCGGTCGCCTCGCGCGTCTACGTTATGTGCCGCGGGCGGATCGTCGAGGCGGCGCCGACAGCCGAGCTTTTTGCAAACCCGCATCATCCCTATACAAAGGCGCTGCTGGCCGCGAATCCGGAGCCAGATCCAGACCGCAAGTTGGATCTGGCCGCCCTGATGCAAGGCCGCGCCTCGGACCCCGCCGCGTGGGACGAGCCCTATCGCCTGAAGAAAGGCGCGAAAGCGCGCTATAAGACGGTCGGCGAAGGCCATATCGTGGCGATCGCTTAGAACAATTCGAGGGACGGCATGAAGCGTTCGATTTGGGCTGTGTTGGCGGTCGCGAGTTTTGCGGGGCTGGCCCAAGCGGCAGATAAGGCCGCGTTCAGGGAAACGCCGTCACTGCAAGGCGACGTCGCGAAGAAGGCACTTCCGGCTGTTGCCGCACGCGTGCCTGCTGAGCCTTTGTTCGTCGATCTGAAAGCGCAAGGACGCGAGACGGGTAGACACGGTGGCGCGTTGCGCATTTTGCTGAGCAAAGAAAAGGATGTCCGCCTGCTCAATACGTGGGGCTATGCGCGGCTTGTCGCGTGGACGCCGAAGCTGGAACTCAAGCCCGATCTTTTGAAAACCGTCGACGTGAAAGACGGACGGGTGTTCACGTTCAAGATTCGCGCCGGCCACAAGTGGTCGGACGGGCAACCGTTCACGACGGAGGATTTTCGCTATTTCTGGGAAGACGTTGCGACGAACAGGGACCTCAATCCGGGCGGGCCGCCGGTCGAGATGCTGAACGGCGGCGAGTCGCCGAAGGTCGAGATCGTCGATGCGGTGACCGTGCGGTACATCTGGTCGAAGCCCAATTCGCGGTTTTTGGCTTCACTCGCGCAGGCGCGCGAGCCGTACATCTACCGCCCGGCGCATTATCTGAAGCAGTTCCATGTCAAGTACGCGAACGCGGCGGAGCTTACGAAGAACGTCGCGGCCGGGAAGGCGCGGTCGTGGGCGGAGTTGCACAATCGCCGCGACGCGATCGACGACAACGACAATCCCGCCATGCCAACGCTGCAGCCCTGGGTCGCGACGACGGCGATGCCGTCTACCCGCTTCGTTTTCAAGCGAAATCCGTTCTTTCACCGCGTCGATACAATGGGGCAGCAGTTGCCGTATGCCGACGCGATCGAGGTCGCAATTACGGACGGCGGTTTGGTTGCGGCGAAGACGGCGGCGGGCGATTCCGACCTGCAAGCGCGCGGGCTTTCGCTTGCGGACATCACGGTGCTGAAGGCGAACGAGGGCAGGGGTAAGTACAAGGTTCTGACCTGGCCGATCGCGAAGGGTTCGCAGGTTGCGCTCTATCCGAACCTGAACGCGAACGACGCGGGATGGCGCAAGCTGATGCGCGACGTTCGGTTTCGCCATGCGCTTGCGCTCGGGATCAATCGCGCGGACATCAACAAGGCGCTTTTCTTCGGGCTGGCGGCCGAGGGCAACAATGCGGTTCTGAAGGCGTCGCCGTTGTTCAAGCTCGAGTATTTGACTGCGAATGCCCGGTTCGATCCGAAAGCCGCGAACGCTTTGCTCGATCAAATCGGGCTCACGCAACGCGGGCCGGACGGCGTTCGGCTGATGTCCGACAAGCGGCCGCTGGAGCTGATCGTTGAAACCGCGGGCGAGTCGAAGGATGAGAACGATGTGCTGCAGTTGATCGCGCAGCACTACAAGGGTCTTGGGATCAAGCTCGTGATCAAGCCGTCGGATCGGACGATCATGCGCAACCGCGCCTACGCGGGCGAAGCGGTGATGACGGTGTGGTCGGGATGGGATACCGGCATTCCGACCGCCGACTTGAGCCCTGCCGAGCTCGCGCCGACGCGTCAGGACACACTGATTTGGCCCAAATGGGGGAACTATTTCGAGACGAACGGGAAAGGCGGCGAAGCGCCGGATGTGCCGGCGGCGAAGGAATTGCTCAAACTCGATGCGGCTTGGAACGCGGCGAAGTCCCCGGCCGAGCGCCAGGCCGCGTGGGAGCGTATGCTTGCCATTCATGCTGAACAGCAATTCATCATCGGTACGGTTTCGGGCGTGATGCAGCCCATCGTCGTCAATGCGAAATTGCGCAACGTCCCGGCGAAGGGCATCTTCTCTTGGGATCCTGGCGCCCAGTTCGGCATGTACCGCATGGACGAGTTCTGGTTCGCCCAATGACTTTCCTTTCGGGGGGATGATGCTGCGTTACGCAGCCGAGCGTCTGATCTTGATGGCATTTGCGCTGTTCATCATCGCGGCGCTTATCTTCCTCGTTATTCAGCTGCCGCCCGGCGATTATCTTTCGAACGAGATCGTGCAGTTGAAGGCGCAAGGTGACGCCACGGGCGCAGCGAAGGCCGAGTATCTGCGCAAGGCGTACAGCCTCGACAAGCCGATGATCGAGCAGTTCCTGGTTTGGCTGGGTGTCGCGGAAGGACCGCGGGGCTATTCAGGTCTTCTGCAAGGCGATTGGGGTTATTCGTTCGAGTTCAAGAAACCGGTTGCCGACGTTGTAGGTTACGCGCTCGGACCTACCGTTCTCGTGAATGTGCTGGCCGTGTTTGCGATCTATTTGATCGCGTTGCCGCTTGGGATCGTGGCGGCGACGAAGCAATATTCTCTGCGCGATTACGCGGTTGCCGGGTTCGCATATATCGCGATGGCGACGCCTGGGTTTCTGCTGGCACTGGTTGTACTCGTCTACGCGAATGCATGGTTCGGCGTGACGATCGGGGGGCTTGTCGATCCGCAGTACGCCGACAGTGACTGGACGCCCGCGAAGGTGCAGTCGCTGCTCGCGCACCTCACCATTGCCGTCATCATTATTGCGTTTTCGGGCGTCGGGGCGATGATACGCCGCCTACGCGCGAATCTACTCGACGAGTTGCGCAAGCCTTATGTGGTAGCCGCGCGAGCCCGCGGCGTCAGCGAAACGCGGCTGATGCTGCGCTATCCCGTGCGGATGGCGTTGATTCCGTTCGTGGCCGATATCGGCAACTTGCTGCCGTCGCTGGTGTCGGGGTCGGTGATCGTGTCGGTCGTTTTGGGATTGCCCACGGTCGGGCCGATCTTGGTGCGGGCTCTGCAGGCGCAGGATCAGTTTTTGGCTGGGTTCATTCTTCTGTTTGCCGCCGTTTTGACATTGGTCGGGACGGTGATCTCCGATCTGCTGCTCGGCCTGATCGATCCGCGCGTGCGGCTGGGGCAGGGGCTTGAGCGATGAGCGCCGTCGATTCCGCAACGATCGCGAAGCTCGAGCGGCCGACGTTCCTCGACCGGTTATGGCTGCGCAAAGGCGCGTTCTTCTCGTTCGTCTTTTTGGTCGTGCTTTATGGTATGTTGCCGTTCGTCGAAGTGATCGCGCCGTACGCAACGGAGACGCGCAATAACGATGCGCTCTACGCGCCGCCGGCGGACGTCAATTGGTTTCACGACGGTGCGTTTGTTGGGCCGTTCGTTTACCGGCTGAAGTCCGAGGTCGATCTGACAGCGTTCTCGCGCACCTACACGCTCGATACGACACGCATCGAAAAGCTGCGATTCATATGTGACGGCGATCCTTACCAATTTTGGGGCGTTATCGAGACGCGGTTCCATTTGGTTTGTCCCGCCGAGGGCGGAACCGGCTTCTACATATTCGGCACGGACCGGCTGGGACGCGACATCTTCAGCCGCGTGATGTACGGCGCGCGCATTTCGCTTACCATCGGACTCCTGGGCGTCGCGCTCAGTTTTGTGCTGGGCTGCTTGCTGGGGGGGCTTGCCGGATACTTGGGCGGTTGGGTCGATGCCGCGATCTTGCGCGTGATCGAACTTTTACGCGCGCTGCCGGAGCTGCCGCTTTGGATGGCGCTCGCTGCGGCGCTGCCTGCCACATGGTCGCCGATCTGGGTCTATTTCGGGATCACACTGATTCTGGGGCTGCTTGATTGGCCGGGTCTTGCGCGTGCCGTGCGGGCGAAGGTTCTGTCGCTGCGGGAAGAGGACTATGTGGTCGCGGCGGAACTGCTCGGTGCGAGCCGCATGCGCGTGCTGTTCCGGCACATGCTGCCGAACTTCTCGGGGCATCTGATTGCGAGTGTCACACTTGCCATACCGGGCATGATTTTGGGCGAGACGGCGCTTTCGTTCCTGGGGTTGGGCTTGCGGGCGCCGGTCGTGAGCTGGGGCGTGCTTTTGAACGAGGCGCAGAATATCAGCGCGGTTGAGCTTTATCCTTGGCTTTTGATCCCGCTCGCGCCGGTCGTTCTGGTTGTGCTGGCGTTTAACGTTCTGGGTGACGGCATTCGCGACGCGGTTGATCCGTATTCGCATTAACTAACGCGAACGTGACCGGCTTGACCCAACGGCTGTTTGAAGCTGTCTGTGGCGTACCTATATACGTCAATCTAATGGGGCACGGCGCTTGCTGGCTTATGCGGTACGATGAACGATGTAAGTGCACAGCGGGCGACCGCAGCGAGTGAGATCGAGCAAACGCTTGGGGTGGGTCGCGCGGCGAAGCCGTGGTGGCGGCGCTGGTGGGCGATTGCGCTTGCGCTTCTGTTGGTTTCGCTCGTGGCTTGGTGGGCGCTGACGCCCGCGAAGAAGATCGAATACGTGAAGGGCAAGGCCGAGGTTGCGACGATCCGTGCGCTGGTGACCGCGACCGGAACGCTGCAACCGATCGACAAGGTGACCGTTGGCGCCGAAGTTTCGGGGCGCCTGGACGACATCTATGTGGATTTCAACGATCGCGTGACGAAGGGCCAGGTCATCGCGCGGATCAACACAGACGAATTGAAGGCCCGCGCGCTGCAGGCGCGGGCGAGCGTGGCGCAAGCAGACGCCAATCTAGCGAAGGCGGAGAACGACTTGCGGCGCGCGGTGTCGCTGCGCGGCAAAGGATTTGCGTCGCAAGCAACGTATGACGCCGCGCTTGCGTCGCGGAACGCGCTGCGTGCGACACTCAATACAGCGCGCGCTCAGTCCGACCAGACCGAAGCGAATTTGGCCAAGGCAGCCATCCGTTCGCCGATCGACGGCATCGTGCTTGATCGCAAGATCGAGCGCGGGCAGACCGTCACCGCAGGGTTCCAGACTCCGGAGCTCTTCGTCATCGCGTCGGACTTGAAGAAGCTTGAACTTACGATCGATATCGACGAGGCCGATATCGGCGAGGTTGCGGTCGCCCAGGATGCGACCTTCACGGTCGACGCCTATCCCGCGCAGACGTTCAGCGCGAAGGTCGTCGAACTGCGCAATGCCGCGCGCACGATCTCCAATGTCGTCACGTATCAAGGCGTGCTCAGCGTTCAAAACGAGAAGGGCTTGCTTAAACCCGGCATGACAGCGACGGCGGACATCACCTCCAAGGTCGTCGAGAACGTGCTCAGCGTGCCGAACGGCGCGCTGCGTTTCACGCCGGAGAAAGACAGTAGCGCGACAGGTGGGATGATCCCGCAGGCAACGACGGCGCCGTCCGACCCGATTGCGAGTGGCAAGGGTCAAGTTTGGTCGCTTGGCAAAGACGGTAAGCCGACATCGCTTGATGTGACGCTCGGCATTACCGACGGGCGGCGCACGCAGGTGACCGGTACGAACGTGACGGCTGGGGACGAGTTCATCCTCGACATCGCGCGCGCCGGGCAGAAGTAGCGCCATGGCCGACGCGCCGCTTATCCGCTTCGACCGCGTCTCCAAGATATACGGCAAAGGCGAGACGGAAGTGCGGGCGCTCGACGGCGTCAGCCTTGCGATCAATGACGGCGAGTTCGTCGCGATTATGGGGCCTTCGGGCTCCGGTAAGTCGACGGCGATGAACATCTTGGGTTGCCTCGATACGCCGACAGCGGGCCAGTATTATTTTCGTGGCATCGACGTGGGCACGCTTTCGCGTTCGCAGCGCGCGCTGCTCAGGCGCAACTATATCGGCTTCGTGTTTCAGGGGTTCAACCTTCTGAAGCGCACGACGGCGCGCGAGAATCTCGAGCTGCCATTGATCTACCGCGGCGAGGCGGCGGCGGCGCGGCGGACGCAAGCGCTGAAGGCGCTCGACCTTGTCGGTCTTAGCGACCGTGCCAATCATACGTCGTCGGAGCTTTCGGGCGGGCAGCAGCAGCGTGTCGCGATCGCGCGTGCGCTGGTTACGGAGCCCGCCGTTATTTTTGCGGACGAGCCGACCGGGAACCTGGATTCGTCACGCAGCCACGAGATCATGAAGCTGCTTGAGGATTTGAATGCACGGCGCAAGATGACGATTGTGCTGGTCACGCATGAGGAAGACATAGCGGCCTATGCGAAACGGCAAATCCGCTTTCGCGACGGAAAGATCGCGTCCGATACGCTGGAACAGAAGGCGGCAGAATGATCTGGACGACGCTACAACTGGCTTGGCGGGAGTTGAGGGCGAACTTGTTGCGCTCTCTGCTCACAACGCTTGGCATCATTGTGGGCGTCGCGGCGGTTGTGACTGTGGTGACGCTGGGCCAAGGCTTGACCATGAAGGTTACGGCCGACATCGCGTCGATGGGGCGGAACTTGCTCTTCGTTGTTCCGTTCACGCCACAGCGCGCGGGGCCGGCGACGCCGCAGACGCCGTTCAAGATCGACGACGCGCACGCGATCGAGCGCGAGATCCAGGGCGTTTTGGCAGTGGCGCCGTCGACGATCAAACAAACGCAGGCGGTTTACGGTTCGAACAATTGGCAGATCGGAGTCAACGGTACGACGAACGCGTATCTCATCGTGCGCGAGTGGGGGATCGCGCTGGGGCGGCCGTTCAGCGAGAGCGAGGAGCGCGGCGGGCGGGCCGTTTGCATTCTTGGCGAGACGCCGCGCAAGGAGCTTTTCGGGCAGCAGAACCCGCTTGGCGCTTCGATCCGCCTTGGACAGACGACATCGTGCGAGGTGATCGCGGTATTGGCGCCCAAGGGGCAATCGACGTTCGGGCAAGACCAAGACGACACGATCCTGATGCCTATCCTGGCCGTGCAGCGCCGGATGACGGGCAATGACGACGTGCAGCAGATACAGTTGTCGGCGACAACCGCCGATCAGGTGAAGCCGGTGCAGGAAGCGATCGGCACACTCTTCCGGGAACGCCGTCGCATTCGTGCGGGCGAGCAAGACAATTTCTTCATTCGCGATTTGCAATCGGTGTCGAGCTTAGTCGATTCGACGGCCGCATTGCTCACGGCCGGTCTGTCGGCTGTTGCTGCGATCAGCCTCCTCGTCGGTGGCATCGGGATCATGAACATCATGCTCGTTTCGGTGACAGAGCGGACGCGCGAGATCGGCATTCGCTTGGCCATCGGGGCGTTGGAGCGCGACGTGCTGTTGCAGTTCCTGATCGAGGCCGTGCTGTTATCGTGTGTCGGCGGCTTGATCGGCGCCGCGATCGGGCTTGGCGGATCGGCCGCGATCGCTTACGCGATCGGTGTGCCGTTCGTTCTCAGCCCGTGGGTGGTCGTGGTCGCGTTCGTATTTTCGGCCGCAGTCGGGATCGTATTCGGGTTCTTTCCGGCGCGGCGCGCGGCGGGCCTCGATCCGATCGAGGCCCTGCGCTACGAGTGAGGCGATCAGAACTTCGTTGCTGGTGCCGGGGGTTGCGGCGGCGCAGGCGGCTGCGGGCCCGCGGGTTGGCTTTGCCTCAAGACTTTGAATTCCCCCGAACCAGCGACGTCTTGGTCGAGCGAGCCTGTGTAAGAACCGACGGTGACGTTGCCGGAGCCCATGATCTCCACTTTCGGGTTCACGGCGTGACCCTTGAAGAGCACATCGCCGGAGCCGGCAATCGAGACGGAGAACGAGGTCGCCTGGCCGCCATCGACCACGACGCCGCCGGAGCCCGCAATTTCAATGCCGAATGGCCCGTTGACCTGCGCGACGCGGATGTCGCCGGAGCCTGCGACTTCGGCGTTGAGACCCGCCGCCAGCGGACCGATTAGAACGTTACCGCCGCCCGCGATTTCGATTTCCGCCGACTGGGCGGACGCGGCGGAGAAATCGCCCGAGCCCGCAACTTCGAGGTCGAGCGTTTCTTTGATTGCGCCGAGATTGATGCGACCGCGGCCTGCGATCGACACACGTGCACTTTGCACGCGGCCGAAGCGCGCGTTGAGCGCGTGACCTTCGAGGCGCAACGGCGCATCGAGGTCACCCGCGTTGATGGAGCCGATCATGCCTTCGATGTCGTAGGGCGTGCCCACGGGGGCAGTGATCCGGACGCGCAGATCCTGCGCCTTGCGATCGCGCGACCACATGTTGAACAGGTTCCAAGGGAACCACGCTTCTTCTTCATCCGAGTCGAGGCGCAGGATGACTTCGTCGCCGACGGTGCGAACGTGGAATTCCTTCATCGTGTCGGGCTTGCCGCTCGCCTGAACGCGTACGGGACCCGGCTGTGCGACGGTGATCAACTCCACGTCGGCCACCATCGTGTCGATACGAACACGACGGACCGTATAGGATTGATCGACGGGGCCGCCCTTTCCGGTAACGGACGGACCGGTTGCAAGGAGGTTCGTCAAGCCGGCGAGCGCCGCCATTTCCATGCGACCCTGAACTTGGGTCAATGTCGCGAGGCTACCCACGCCGACAGCGATGCTGGCGACGGCCAATTTGGCGAGAAGGCTCATGAATTTATCGTCCTGTGAAAGGCAGCGGTTGCGTACCGCTGCTCAACGGCTGGGTTTGCAGGACCGATGCCGGCTGCGGCGCTTTCAGGTCTGCAAAGATGATTAAGCCCGACACACCGATGAGGCCGACGCCTGAGGCCAACGCCAGGGCGGCTGCCAACACGAACTTTGCGATCAAGCTTGTCATAGGTGCTCCCCATGAGTAATCAGATGATAGTGTGAAGTGTATAATAGGTCTTTCGCGCGATTTCAAGGGGCTACACGGGGGGTTTGCGCTCCGTGGCCGTTTTGCCGCTCGTGAGATGGCCCAGCTCGGCCACGCGGGCGGAATCCAGGTATTCCTCCAGCCGGACGATGCGGCCGTCCTTGACCTCGACAACGATGCAGGCGGGCATGCTGAACGGGCCGCCGGGTGTCGTTGCCTCAAGCGTGTGCTGCTGGAGGAAGCCGCCGGGAATCGCTACCCGGCGGTGCACGTTGTAGCGGCGGGTGGGCAAGTTGCTCGACATCCAGGCGAGGACGCGCAGGTTTTCCTCGACGCCTTGTTCTTTGAGATCGTGGCTGTGCCAAATGCGGGCGTCCGGCGCGTAGATCGCCTTCACCGCTTCAATGTCGCCGCGCTCGATCGCGCTGAAAAATCGTTCGGCGATCGCGAGCGCGTCCGCGGTCATGGCACCAGGCGGTAGCCGCCGCTTTCGGTGACGAGCAATTTCGCATGCGCCGGATCGTTCTCGATCTTTTGGCGCAGGCGATAGATGTGTGTTTCGAGCGTGTGGGTGGTGACAGCCGGATTGTAGCCCCAGACCTCATGTAGCAACACTTCGCGGCCAACGACCTTGTCGCCCGCGCGGTAGAGGAATTTTAGGATCGACGTTTCTTTTTCGGTGAGACGGACCTTCGTGTTGTTCGCGCCGGTTAGCAGCTTCGCGGAGGGGCGGAACGAGTACTGACCGATCTTGAAGACGGCGTCTTCACTTTGCGCGTGGCTGCGCAGATGCGCGCGGATGCGAGCCAACAGAACGGCGAATTTGAAGGGTTTCGTGACGTAGTCGTTTGCGCCGGCTTCGAGGCCGATGACTTCGTCCGACTCGGCGACATGACCGGTAAGCATAATGATCGGGCAGCGGACGCCACCTTTGCGCATGAGGCGGCAGACTTCGCGGCCGTCGAGGTCAGGCAGGCCGACGTCGAGGATGACGAGGTCGGGCAGTTCGCCTTTCGCCTTTTCGAGCGCGGCGGCGCCCGTTGCCGCATCGGCAACAATGAACTCCGACAGCAAATCCAGCTGTTCCTTAAGTGATTCGCGGAGGGCGTTGTCGTCGTCCACGAGGAGGACGCGTCGGGGCGTGGTCATGGGGTTAAGCGGCCGGTGATTTGCGAGGGTCTCTGTCTAAGCTATAGCAGGTCCATATTGGAGAGCGGGAGAGGCATGAAATCGATAGCGCGCAAAAGGCCGAAGACGCGCGCTCGCGGAACTGTGAACGCGAAGGGGACCTTGGCCGAGCGGCTGCTCGGGGGTGCGGTTGCGGTCGATCGTGCCGCTGCCGAACTCCGGCGGGGGCTTCCGGTGATCGTGCAGCCAGCGAAGGGGGCGTCTTCGTTGATCGTGGCGGCGGAACTCGCTAGCCCGGCTGCCTTGGAGGCGTTGGCTCAATGGTCGGGGGCTCAGCCTCGCGTGCTTGTGACCCACCACCGCGCGGCGACGCTCAAGATTCGTCTCTACACGGACGAGGTGGTCGCGGTGCCTTTGCCTGGCGAGGATGCCGCGCGCGCGGCCCAGGTGCTTGCCGATCCGACGCGCGATTTGCGCGACCCGATGATGGGGCCGTGGCAAGCGGTACGCGAACCTTTGCCGGCCGGGGCGAAGGCCGCAATCAAACTTGCGAAGATTGCGGGATTGCTGCCGGCCGTCGTCGAAGTGCCGGTGAAGAGTGCCGCCGCCAAGAAGCTTTCGGCGCGGGAGGCTGTTCCCAGAGTCCGAGTCGATGAGATCGAGCGATTTGAAGCGCCGGTCGCGTTCAAGGTTGCGGCGCGCGCGCGGCTACCGCTCGAAGGGGCTGAGGATACGCGGGTGCTGGCGTTCCGGCCGACGAATGGTGCGCGCGAGCATTTGGCGTTGATCGTGGGGTCGCCGGAGCCGCCGGGGCCGGTGCTGGTGCGGCTGCATTCGGAGTGTTTGACGGGCGACCTTTTGGGGTCGCTGAAGTGCGATTGCGGAGATCAGCTGCGCGGCGCCATCGCTGCGATCGGTAAGGCTAAGCACGGCATCTTGCTTTATCTGGCGCAAGAAGGGCGTGGGATCGGGCTGATCAACAAACTCAAAGCCTATGAACTACAGGACCAGGGTTTCGATACGGTCGAGGCCAATCAGCGTTTGGGGTTCGAGGCGGATGAGCGGGAGTTCGCGGCTGCGGCGGAGATGTTGAGGTACCTAGGCTTTGCGTCGGTGCGGCTGCTGACCAACAATCCGGACAAGGTAGCGGCGCTGGCGCGGCATGGGATCGAAGTCGTCGAGCGCGTGGCTCACCGCTTTCCGGCGAACCCGCACAACGAGGCCTATCTCGCCACCAAGAAGGCGAAGGCGGGGCATCTCACTTAGGCGCGGCTGCCGAAGATCGCGGTACCGACGCGGACGTGCGTGGCACCGAAGCCGATCGCGGTTTCGTAGTCACCGCTCATGCCCATGCTGAGTTCGCTCAAGGCTGCATCGCGTGCCAGTTTCAGTAGTAGGGCGAAATGGGGCGAGGGCTCCTCGTCCACCGGCGGGATACACATCAGGCCCGCGATGTTGAGGCCATGCGTGGCGCGGCACTTGTCGATGAAGCCAAGCGTTTCGCGCGGGGCGATACCCGCTTTCTGCGGTTCTTCGCCGGTGTTCACTTGCACGAATAGTTTTACGGCGCGAGCGGCGCGTTTGATCTCTGCGCCAATTGCCTCAGCCAAGCCGTCGCGATCGAGCGTGTGGATCGCGTCGAAGAGAGCCACCGCGTCTCGCGCTTTGTTCGATTGAAGCGGGCCCACCAGATGCAGATCGAGTTTAGGGTGAGCGGCCTTCAAGGCCGGGTACTTCGCCTTTGCCTCTTGAACGCGGTTTTCGCCGAATGTCAGGTGACCGGCTGCGATCGCAGCCTCGATGGCGGCCGTGTCGTGCGTCTTGGTTACCGCGATTAACGTCACGTCCGCGGCTTTGCGCCCCGCAGCTGCGGCGGCTTTCTCGACGCGCGCGCGGACTTCGCGGAGGTTCGCGGCGATGTTGCCGGCTGGTACAGTCGCGGTCATGCAGGGGTCGATGAACGAGGCACAAGCGAAACTCGCACGCCAGGCGCGCGCGCTCAACATGCGTCATGCCCGCGGCCGGACTCTGCCAGCGATCGTCCTGATGACCGACGATGCGCGTGAGGTGGATTGGGTTGGTGCCGTGTCGGCTTTGCCGCGCGGGAGTGCGGTGATCGTGCGGCACCGCGATCCCGCGTTACGGGAGCGACTGGCGCAGCGCCTAAAGCCTCTGTGCCGGGCAAAGCGCGTGGCGCTGCTGATCGCGGACGATCCGGCGTTGGCGCAGCGGGTTCGAGCGGATGGGATTCACTTGCCCGAGAAGCGCATTGGCCGCCTGCGAGGCGTGCGCGCAAAGAATGTCACTTGGCTCGTCACTAGCGCGGCTCATAGTGCCCCGGCAGTCCGGCGTGCGTGCGATGCCGATGCCGTATTTGTGTCACCCGTTTTCGGGACGGCAAGTCACCCGGACCGCGATGTGCTTGGCGTGGTCCGCTTTGCCGCGCTTGCCCGGGAGGGGCGCGCCGTTTACGCGCTGGGCGGGGTCGATACGAAAACGATCCGGCGGCTTCAAGCGCACAGGATCGTTGGCATCGGCGTGATCGGCGGGTGGGCTAGAAGTTGAACGAGCCCTCAAGGTAACCGACATTGGCATCGAGGTC
>JABFRX010000173.1 GCA_013140995.1 Alphaproteobacteria bacterium
TACGTGATCTATTTCGGCTTCAATAAGTGCAACATCACGGCCGATGCCGACGTGGTGCTTTCCGACGCAGCAGCCTCTGCAAGGCAACTCGGCTCCGTCGCGATCAAGATCGTAGGTCACACCGATACCGTTGGCTCGCAGCGTGCAAACCAGCGCCTATCCGAATGTCGCGCCGATGCCGCCAAGACGAACCTCGTCGGCAAAGGCATTCCAGCCAACGCGATCTCCGCCAACGGCGCTGGCGAAACCCAACTCGTCGTCCAAACCGGCGACGGCATGAAAGAGCCGCAAAACCGCCGCGCAACGGTCGATCTGAACTGACGTCGAGAGGGGGGCTTCTCGATGGTCAAAGGGGCGGCGCGAAAGTGCCGCCCTTTTTTCGCCTCTAAGGTGTAGTGCGGGCGGCGGTCAATCCGTGCGATAAGAGACGTCTGGGGATTTCACATTGGGGCTTGCCGCCGGATGCTATCGCGTCTTGCCGCCGTTTTGCTGTTCTTGACTGGCGCCGTCGTCGCGCTCGCCTATTTCACCGGCATCGGCTTCACGATACCGCTTGAGAAGGCGGTGAAAGCCGATCTCGCGGCAAGTTCGTCGCCAAACCTCATCAACAAAAAGATCCTGGACGCGCTCGAGCGCGACGACATTGCCGACGCCGATCTCTATTTCGAGATCGCTAAGTTCATGAACTACCGCATGCCGCCCGAAACGCAGACGAAGCTGGACGAAGCACATACGCTGTCGGCAACCGTCGTGCGCAACACGTGGGAGTTTGGCGAGGGCTTCGCGACCGGCGAAGGCGACACGAACGCAGGCATCGCGGGCGCCGTCTCCTCCGACCTCACCGTCGTGGGCGACGTGCGCGACATCGCGGCTGAAGGCGGCAAGATGATCGCGGGCGTGGAACACAACGAACTCGTTCTCGGCCTATCCGTCGTCGGCCTCGGCGTCACCGCGGCAACGATCGCAACCGGGGGCGGCGGTGTGGTCGTTAAGGCAGGTGTCTCGCTGTTCAAAGCCGCAAGGCGCACCGGGAAACTCACCAAGGAGTTCGCCGAATCGCTGACGCGCCTCACCAGCGAAGCCGTGAACATGCCGCTGCTGCGCCAAACGCTACGCTCGACCGACCTCACAGATCTCGCCAAAACGCAGCGCGTCTTCTCCGATTACGGCCGCAACGTGCGCGCCGCGAAGCTGATCCCCGTTTTGAACCGCATGAGCGAGATCAACGACGCCGTCGGCCCGGCCGAAACGATCCGTCTTCTGAAATACGTGAAGACCACCGAGAATCTCGACGACGTCGGTGGCATGACGAAGCGCTTCGGCATCCGCTCGCGCGGCATCATGGAGCTGACCGGCAAGACAGCGCTCCGCTCATTCAAGACCGGCTTCAAGGTCATCGACTGGATGTGGGACTCGCTGTGGGCCTTCGCCACGTGGATCGCGGGCCTCCTCGCAATGCTCGCCACCCGCGGCATGCGCATCTTCCGCCGCCGCGCACGAGCGTAAAAAGAAAACCCCCGCTGAGAGGCGAGGGTCAAAGTTCACGCTTTCAAAAGCCGCTCTTAGGGCGACCAAAAATTCCAGTTGAGACGGGCTGTAACCGTATGAAGCTCGGCTTCGACATTCGTCTCCACCAGGCCTCCGCCCGCACCCGTGGCTATGGCGGAGTGGGTCTGCTCTTCCAGATCGACGTAGTTGTATTCGAACCCGAATGAAACGTCGCTTGAGATCATGTGTTCGACGCCCGCGCCGAGGACGAATCCCGAATGAATCTCATCGGTGTCATACGTCCCGACCGTGGCACCTCCCCCAACGTTGTCGAGATAGTGCGTACTGATGCTCGCGGCAGCATAGCCGCCCTTCAGGTAGATCAATGAAGAAGAACTGAGCACAAAGCCGAAGCGCGCCGATGCTGATGCGAGCCATTCAGTCTCCAGGTCCAGTATGTTCGGTTCGCCCGGCACTAGCACGCGATCGTCAGAACTCAGCGAATGACCTGCCGCCTCCACACCGACCAACCAATTGCCGAAAACGAAGTTGTAGCCGAGTTGCGCACCACCGAGCACGCCGTCAGCCTCAAACTGGTACCGGTCTCCAGGAAAGACTTCGACATAGGAGGTCGCCTCGGAGACGCCAACAAGATCGACATCACCGAAAACGCCGCCAGCGTTGAGACCGACATAAAGCCCCGTCCATTCCGCGGCACTAGCAGGAACGGGCAAGAGGCCAATCGCAAATACAGAAGCCAAGAGCACATGCTTGGTCATGAGCTTACCCCACTGTTTTGTTATTCGCTCCGGCGCCGCCTTTTGGCTTTGACGTCGAATCGTGATGCGACGACGCTAGTGACCAAGACCTGGCGTCAACACCAAAGAGAGCGCGAACCCGTGCCCACACCGCAACTTCTCCATTGCGAATCACGTCAATCGTAGGAATTTGCTCACACGCAAGCGCCAACTACGCGAAATCCACCAACCGAAACGGGCGGATTTGCGCGCGATGAGTGCGCTAC
>JABFRX010000266.1 GCA_013140995.1 Alphaproteobacteria bacterium
GCGGAAGACTCGACGACATTCTAGGCGACGGCTTCTGGCTGCTCACGAAAGAGGCAGCGCACGCACCGCCACCCAACGTCAAACAAGTCGTCTTGAACCGCGACATCACCGATGAAACCGGTCGCCTCGACAAATGGCTCGAAGACGCCGGCGCCACCGCAACCCTCATCCGCCCGGACCGCCACGTCTTCGGAACGGGCAGCGTGCGCGACCTCGTAAACGCCTACGCGGCGCAACTCCTATCCAAATAGAATTACCTCAGCGCCGCCCCCCTCGAGTGCAGCAGCTTCGCTGCGCACCCACTCCCCCGAGCTTTGCTCGGGGGAGACAAGTTGAAGCCGAATGTCTCCCCCAAAGTGAAACTTTGGGGGAGTGGGTGCGCAACGCAGTTGCTGCACCCGAGGGGGGCAGCTCCGCGCGTGTTTGTTGCCGCTTGGGTGCACCGCACAAACCACGAGCCGAATGTTTCGCCCACCCATCAACGATTGAACGAAACCGCTTGCCCACGATTGAGGCAGCGCAACACTCGAACGCGCAACCAACTCTTTGCCGTGACCGCGCGCCGTCATTGACGCCCCCCGCGCCCGCGCCTATCCACTGCCGCGCAATTCGGCCTCAAACCAGCGGTCCCACATGTCGACAGCGCGCAAGAACAAACCGCAACTCAAGCTCCATATCCCAGAGCCCAAACACCGCCCCGGCGACACGCCCGACTTCAGCCACATCAAAGTCGGAAAGGCCGGCGAAATGCGCCGCCCCGACATCAACGTCGTCGCAAAAGAAACGCAGGACATCGCCTACGGCCTGATCCGCGTATTGGGTGAGGACAACCTGCCCCACGGTCCGTGGGACCCGCACGTCGACGTCGAAACACTGAAACGCGGCCTCAAGAACATGCTGATTGTCCGCGCCTATGACGCGCGCATGTTCGCGGCGCAGCGCCAAGGCAAGACCTCGTTCTATATGAAGTGCACGGGCGAAGAGGCGATCGCGGTCGCTCAAGCTGCGGCGCTCGATCCGGAAGACATGTGCTTCCCCACCTACCGCCAGCAAGGCCTCTTGATTTCGCGCGGCTATCCGCTGCTCGACATGATGTGTCAAGTCTATTCGAACGAGCGCGACCCGCTGAAAGGCCGCCAGCTCCCGATCATGTATTCATCGAAGAAGCACGGCTTCTTCTCGATCGCGGGCAACCTCGCCATGCACTACAGCCAAGCCGTCGGTTGGGCGATGGCGTCGGCCTACCGTGGCGACGACCGCATCTGCTCCGCCTGGATCGGCGACGGGTCGACCGCCGAAGGCGACTTCCACACCGCGCTCACCTTCGCCGCCGTCTACAAGGCGCCGGTGATCCTGAACGTCGTCAACAATCAATGGGCGATCTCAAGCTACCAAGGCATCGCCGGCGGCGACGAGGCGACGTTCGCCGCGCGCGGCGTCGGCTATGGCATCCCGGCCCTGCGGGTCGACGGCAACGACTTCCTCGCCGTCTACGCCGTGACGAAGTGGGCCGCCGACCGCGCGCGCTCGAACCTCGGCCCCACGATGATCGAGCACTTCACCTACCGCGTCGAAGGCCACTCGACGTCCGACGATCCCAGCCGCTACCGCCCGGCCGACGAGGCCAAGGCGTGGCCGTTCGGCGATCCCGTGGAACGCTTGAAGAAACACTTGATCGCGCTCGGCAAGTGGACGGAGAAAGAGCACACGGACCTCGAAACCTCGATCGCCGAGGAAGTCCGCGCCACGCAAAAAGAAGCTGAAACGCACGGCACGCTTGGCTCCGGCAAAACGGTGAGCGTCAAAACCATGTTCGAAGACGTCTACAAAGACATGCCCTGGCACATCCGCCGCCAGCGCCAAGAGATGGGAGTCTAACCGTCATGGCGACCATGAACATGATCCAGGCGCTGAACTCCGCCATGGATGTCATGCTGACGAAGAACCCCGATGTGCTGATCTTCGGCGAGGACGTCGGCTACTTCGGCGGCGTCTTCCGCGCGACCGACGGCTTGCAGAAGAAACACGGCGTGCAACGTTGCTTCGACTCCCCGATCGGCGAAAGCGGCATCGTCGCAACCGCAATCGGCATGGCGGCCTACGGCCTGAAGCCCGTAATTGAAATTCAGTTCGCCGACTACATCTACCCGGCCTACGACCAGATCGTCTCGGCCGCCGCGCGCTTGCGCTATCGCTCAGCAGGCGACTTCACCGCCCCGATCACGCTGCGCTCGCCGTATGGTGGCGGCATCTTCGGCGGCCAGACGCACAGCCAAAGTCCGGAGGCGCTCTTCACCCACGTCTGCGGTATCAAGACGGTGATCCCGTCGAACCCGTACGACGCGAAGGGCCTGCTCATCAGTGCGATCGAAGACGAAGACCCCGTCATGTTCTTCGAGCCGAAGCGAATTTATAACGGCCCGTTCGACGGCCACCATGACCGGCCCGTACAACCGTGGTCGAAGACCAAAGCAAGCGACGTCCCCGACGGTTACTACACCGTGCCGCTCGGCAAAGCCGCAATCGCGCGCGAAGGCAACGACATCACCGTCATCGCCTACGGCACGATGGTGCACGTGGCGTTGGCCGCCGCGGCGGACACCGGCATCGACGCCGAGGTTCTCGACCTGCGCACATTGATACCCGTCGACATCGAATCTATCAAAGCCTCGGTCGAAAAAACCGGCCGCTGCGTGATCGTGCACGAAGCGACGCGCACCAGTGGCTACGGCGCCGAACTCACCGCGCTCGTGCAAGAACATTGCTTCTACCACTTGGAAGCACCGATCGAACGCGTCGCCGGTTGGGACACGCCCTACCCGCACGCGTTCGAATGGCAGTACTTCCCCGGACCGTCGCGCGTCTCGGCCGCAATGCGCCGCGCGATGGAGGGCTGATCCCATGGGCCGTTTCGTCTTCAAACTCCCCGACGTCGGCGAAGGTACCGCCGAAGCTGAAATCGTCGCGTGGCATGTCGCCGTCGGCGACACGATCAAAGAAGACCAACACCTCGTCGACGTGATGACCGACAAGGCGACCGTCGAAATGACGTCGCCCGTCACCGGCAAAGTCGTCGAACTTCACGGCGAGCCTGGGTCCATGGCCCCAGTCGGCGCACCGATCGTCATCTTCGAAGTCGAAGGCGCCGGCAACGAAAAGGAAGCGAAGACGAACGGGGCCACTGTCGCCAAAACGGCCAAAACCGCGCCGCCCCCGCCGCCGAAACTCGAGACACCAAAACCGGCACCAAAGCCCGAGTCCGGTGCGGCCAAACCCGCGCCCGCACCAGTGGCGACGCCCGCTACCCCGCGCAAGTTCGGCGACAAGCCGCTCGCCTCGCCCGCGGTGCGCCAACGCGCGCAGGACCTCGGCGTCCATCTGCAATTCATCCACGGCAGCGGCCCCGCGGGCCGCATCAGCCACGCCGACCTCGACGGCTACATCGCGAAGGGTGCACCCACCACCGCAAGGCCCACGGCGGCGCTCGATCGCCGTGAAGGCGTGGACGAGATCAAGATCATCGGCCTGCGCCGCAAGATCGCAGAGAAGATGCAGGAAACGAAGCGCCGCATCCCGCACTTCGCCTACGTCGAAGAAGTCGACATGACGGAGCTCGAAGCGTTGCGCGTGCAAATGAACGCGACCAAGCGCGCCGATCAGCCGAAGCTGACGCTGCTTCCCTTCCTGATGCGCGCACTGACCCGCGTGCTGCCCGACTATCCGCAGATCAACGCCCGCTTCGACGACGAGGCCGGCGTCGTGCACCGTTACAAGCCCGTGCACATCGGCATCGCCACGCAAACGCCGAATGGCCTGATCGTCCCGGTCGTCCACCACGCCGAAGCAATGGACCTCTGGCAGGCAGCTGCCGAAGTCGCCCGCGTCTCGACCGCCGCGCGCGAAAACAAAGCGACGAAGGACGAATTGACGGGCTCGACGATCACGATCACGAGCTTAGGTCCGATCGGTGGCGTGGTGACGACGCCCGTCATCAACCACCCCGAAGTGGCGATCATCGGCCCGAACGCGATCATCGAACGCCCGGTCGTCCACAACGGCCACATCGCGGTCCGCAAGATGATGAACCTCTCCTCAAGCTTCGACCACCGCGTTGTCGACGGCTACGACGCCGCCATGTTCATCCAGCGCGTGAAAGCGCTGCTCGAACACCCCGCGATGATGTTTATGGATTGGGAATGACCGAACACCTGAAACCGAAACTCCTCGTCGTCGGCGGCGGCCCGGGCGGTTACGTCGCCGCGATCCGCGCCGGCCAACTCGGGATCGACACCGTGCTCGTCGAGGGCGACCGTCTCGGCGGCACGTGCCTCATTCGCGGCTGCATCCCCTCGAAAGCGATCATTCACGCCGCCGGCGAATACGAATCCATGCGCCGCGCGGCGGATAAGGGCCTGCACGGTATCAAACTCTCCACCGCGCCAAAACTCGACTTCGCCGAAACCGTGAAGTGGAAAGAGACGATCGTCACCCGCCTCAACACCGGCGTGACCGGCTTGCTGAAGCGCTCAAAAGTCAAAGTGGTGAACGGCTGGGCGAAGTTCCAGGACGCCAAGACCTGCACCGTCGACAGCACGACCGGCCCCGTCACGATCACCGCCGAGCATGTGCTGCTCGCGAACGGTTCGCTTCCGGTGCAGATCCCGTCGATCCCGTTCGGCGGCCCGGTCATCTCCTCGACCGAAGCGCTGATGCTCGACAAGCTTCCCGAAAAACTCGTCGTCGTGGGCGCCGGCTATATCGGCCTCGAACTCGGCATCGCCTTTGCCAAGCTTGGCTCCGCCGTCACCATCGTCGAAGCCGAGAAGAACATCCTTCCCCTCTACGACACCGACCTGACGACGCCCGTGAAGCGCTGGCTCGACAAACACGGCGTCACCGTCCTCCTCGGCGCCAAGGCGAAAACGGTGGAAACCGGCAAGGTGACCGCCCTCATCGTCGAAACCGCCGACGGCAAGACGCAGAGCCTTCCCGCCGACAAAATCCTCGTCACCGTCGGCCGCAGGCCGAACACGCAAGGCTGGGGCATCGAGAACATGGCCGTCGATATGGCCGGACGTTTCGTCAAGGTCGACGATCAGTGCTGCACGTCGATGAAGAACGTCTGGGCCGTGGGTGACCTCGTCGGCGAACCGATGCTCGAACACAAGGCCGCAACGCAGGGCGAAATGGTGGCCGAGATCATCGCGGGCCACAAACGCAAGTTCGCGCCCGCCGCGATCGCGGCCGTCTGCTTCACCGAGCCTGAGATCGTGAGCTGCGGCCTCTCCCCCGCCGAAGCCGCAAAGGCCGGCGAAGAAACCGTCGTCGGCCAATTCCCCTTCGCCGCCAACGGCCGCGCGCTATCGATGGACGGCGGCGACAATTTCGGCTTCGTCCGCGTGGTCGCCCGCAAAGGCGATCATCGCGTGCTGGGCATCCAAGCCGTCGGCAGCCACATCTCCGACCTCTCCGGCGAATTCGCAACCGTCATGGAAATGGGCGCCGTCCTCGAAGACATCGCAGGCACCATCCACGTCCACCCGACCTTGAGCGAAGCCTTCCACGAGGCCGCGCTCAAAGCGCTGGGCCACGCGATTCACATCTGACGAGGTACAAATGACGCCGGTCGAAATCGTTCAAGCCCAGTTCGACGCCTACAACGACCGCGACGCGGACCGCCTTGCGAGCTTCTACGCCGATGATTGCGTCATTGCGGACATGAGCGGCACGGTGACCCTGCAAGGGGTCGCCGCCATCCACGATCGTTTCCGCAAGACCTTCGCGGACAACCCACAGAACAGAGCCTGGTCGGTGAACCGCATCGCTGTCGGTAACATCGTGGTCGATCACGAGAAAGGCGAGCGCAGTCCCGGCGGCGATAGCTTTGGGATCGTCGCCGTGTACACGATAGCGGACGGCAAGGTCGCACGTCTCACCATGGGCCGCTGAGCAGCTCGGAGAACGATTGATGCCCCTCAAACTCGACAACCCCGCCACCATCGCCCCGCCGCTTGGCCTCTACAGCCACACCGTCGAAGTCCCGGCGGGCGCGCGCCTCGTGTTCGTCTCGGGCCAAGTCGGCGTCCGTCCCGACGGCACCACGCCCGCGACGCTGGAAGAGCAAGCCGATCAGGTCTACGCGAACATCGTGGCTGCGCTCGCGGCGAAAAACGCGCCGCCCTCGTGCATCATCAAGCTGACGACGTTCATGGTCGACGACGACCCGACCGGCCTCATCCGCAACGCGCGCCGCAAGCATCTGGGCGACCATCGCCCCGCATCGACGGCCGTCTACGTCACGCGCCTCGTCGACCCCGCGTGGAAGGTGGAAATCGAAGCGGTGGCGATGATCCCCGAGGATCGCTAGTACGTGATCGTCACCGTGATCGTGTCGGCATAGACGCCGGGCGTCACGTATTGACCGGTCGTGATCCGGCCGAATCCCGTGCCGGTCGCGGCGTTTCCACCGCCGCCATAGCTTCTCGTGAGCGTGCCACCCGTGCCATCGCCCCAGATCGTGACATAGGTGTTCTGGTTGAAGATGTTGTAGTCGAGCCTGTTCGCACCGAGCGCCATTTGGCGTGGATTGTATGTCGGCGCAGTACCTTTCGAGAGCGAAGCGACGAACGCCGGCAGCGTGTCGGCGGCGTTCTGGCACCGAACAGTGACCGCCATCGTCGATGTCGTCGGTGTTCCCGACGACGCGTTGTAGTTGCCGAAATTCAGATTCGTCGCTGTAACCAGCAGTGGACGCGCGGGCACATTGCAAGGCGCAGCAAGCGCCGCACTCGGCACCGCGACAACTCCAACGACCGCGCAAGCGCGCGCTATGGCAAATAAGAGGCGCATCACGCCTGTGAGTGTACCGCACCGATGAGTGCCGAACGCGGCCATTATTTGCGCACGCCACTGACCACCGTTTACCGACTATCAACCATTACTCACGCCGGCGGCTTCACCGGTCGAAAGCGCACGCCACCGGCCCGAGGCGCGGGATCTCGCCCGGAGTCTCACGCGGCGGCTCGGTCAGCTTCAGCCGGCACAGACCGAACTTAGTCTCAAGCTCGATCTCAAGCGGCAGCTTCAGGTCCGCAATGAACAAGGCACCATGATAGCCCACGATCCACGGCGTCGGATCGCCTGACAGATGCACCGTTGTCCCAACGTCGGGATAGCTACCGTCGGGCAGAGTCACCGAAAGCGACAAAGGGCTCTCCTTCGTCGGCGCGAGGCTCACGGCTGCCCCGCCGCGTCCCGGAATGACGTCGAGATCGGTATTGGAAAGCACCTTCGACATGTCGTACCCCGCCGGATCGACCGCGATATGATTGCGCGTGAACGGCACAAGGCCCGTGATCAGGGCAAAGCCGCTGTCGTCGGATTCCGCAACCAAGCGGTTCTCGCGATAGATCCCGACGCCGGGGGCGCCCGCATCCACCAGCGCGAAGGCGCCGTCGAGCTTGCGCGCAAAGAAGGCCGTCTTGTCCGTGGCAACGATCGCTCCCGCGGCTTCGACTTGCGCCGACAAATGGCCCTCGGCGTAGGCCAGCCGTCCGTCGAGCGCAACGTTTTGCCCTTCCCAACGGCCATCCGCATTGAATTGCGTAAAGTCGCCCTGACGGGCTTGCAGCCGATAGCCCAGAACCCCATCCGGCGAGGCAGGCTGTTCAAGCGTCGCCCGAACCTCCACGTCCCCTTCGCGCGAACTCAACGAAGCGGTCGAATAGGGACCGCCGCCACCCAGCGGCACCGTCAGGAACGTCTCCGCAAGCAGCGCGTCCCGCTCCACATCGTACACGCTCGTCACGCCGAACGTGGCGGTGCCGACAGACATAGTGTAGGTCGCGGTGGCAAGTGTCGTGCTCTCTTTGTCCTGCCGCTCTTGGCGCAGATACGTCAGCGACAACGAGCCGTACTCCTGCAGGTCGAGCCCACCACCCAGCTGCAGCGTCTCGCGTGGCAATGCCACGCCGTCGCTGGCCGCGACGTCGC
>JABFRX010000307.1 GCA_013140995.1 Alphaproteobacteria bacterium
CCGCCTCGACGATCAGCGCGCTCTTCACCTGGCCGTGGCGATCCTCGATATGGGCACTGATGGCGGCCCCGCCCTTCTCGCGCACCGCCTCGATCGTCGCCCGCCATCCGAGGGCGGTCTGCGCCGCGCGCGCCTCCAGCGTGCGGTTGTACGCGAGGCCCCGCACATAAGGCTTCGACACATCCTCGCCCGAGAACGTTCCGATCGCATAGATCGTGAACATGACGTTGACGGCGACCGTGACCCCGAAAAATGCAAGCGTCATCACAAGAACGTGCTCGCCTTTGAGTTCCTTGGTCATCGTGCGCCTCCGTCCGACAAGAACACCGTTGCATTGGTTCGCGTTTCGCTGCCATCGCTCACTTTGAACGTCACCGGCATCGACGCAGTGGCGAGATTGGCGCCTGGCACAGTCAACAGAATGCGTAAAGTTCGCATGCGGTCGGGTTCAACGGTAATCTCGGCCGGCAACTTTGCATCCACTACCCCGATGATCTTCGTTGAAAACCCTCGCGGTCCCTCGATCGCGAGGTGGAGGTCGCGCGTGGTCGCGGCGCGGTTCATCACCTTGACGGTATAGGCGTTGCGTACCGACCCATCGGACAGCTCGACATAAGTCGGATTCCGGTCGCGCAGCACGTTGAGATCGATCGTCGCACGCGTCGAAAGGCCGAACAGCATGAGCGCTGCAACCGCAAGAAGCACCGCCGCATAGAGCACCACACGCGGCCGCACGAGCGTGAAGTGGGCTCGCTCGCCCTTCTTACGCCGTTCGATGTTCTGCGGCGTATCATAGGAGATGAGGCCGGCGGGCAAGCTCACCCGCTTCATCACCGCATTGCACGCATCGATGCAAAGCGCGCAATTGATGCACTCCAGCTGCTCGCCGTCGCGAATGTCAATTCCCATCGGGCACGCCGCCACGCATTGGTTGCAGTCGATGCAATGCCCACGGCCTTCCCAAGGCTGTCCCTTCTTGTGCGGCCCACGCGGCTCGCCGCGATCGCTGCGGTAGGTCACCATCAGTGTCTCGCTGTCGATCAGCGCCGCCTGAATCCGCGGCCATGGGCACATGTACGTGCACACCTGCTCACGCATGTGCCCGGCGAGCGAGTACGTTGTGAACGTCAGAATACCCAAGAACAAATATGCTGTTCCGTCGGCCGTACCCGTGAACAGACTGGCCGCAAGCGACGGTGCGTCATGAAAGTAGAATATCCATGCCCCGCCGGTCGCCGCTGCGATCAGGAGCCAAACAAGGTGCTTGGCGCTCTTCTTTCCGAACTTGTCCAGCGTCCAAGGCGACTTGTCGAGGCGGATACGCTCGTTCCGATCACCCTCGATCAGCCGCTCGACCATGATGTAGAGATCGGTCCAGACAGTCTGTGGACACGCGTAACCGCACCACACCCGCCCGAACAGCGACGTCACAAGAAAGAGTCCGAGCGACGCCAGAATCAAAAGACCGGTGATGTAGTAGACTTCCTGCGGCCAGATCTCGATCCAGAAGAAGTAGAACCGCTCTCGCGCCAGATCGACGAGCACCGCTTGGTCGGGCGCGTTCGGCCCGCGATCCCAACGTATCCACGGCAGCCCGTAGTACAGCGCCAGCATGAGAGCCATGCCGATCCACTTGAGCAATCGCCATCGCCCATGCACGAGCTTCGGATAGATCGGCACGCGTGCAACGTAGTCGCTCCGCGTCGCCGCACTATTCGTGGCGCGGGCATCGACACGCTGAACGCCATCTGCGGCGAGCGCTTGCGTCTCAGCCGCCGCGGCTTTCACTGTCGCCACTATCGGCGCATCCATCGCGCCTCCTCGTTACTCGCCGCCGCCCAACGAGTGAACATACACCGCCAGCGCATCGATCGTGATCGGATCGAGCCGCGACCCCCAGGTCGGCATCACACCCGCGCGCCCGACCACGATCTGCGCATTAATCTCTTCGCGCGTGCCGCCGTAGAGCCACTCCTTGTCGGTCAGGTTAGGTGCGCCGAACTCGCGCAAGCCCTTGCCGCCGACGCCATGGCACGAGGCACATTGTTCGGCGTACAGAGTCGTGACACGCGCCACCGCCTGGGCATCCGCTTTGCCGCCCGAGAGCGAGACGACGTACTCCACCATGTCGTTGATCTGCGCCGGTTCCAGCAACTTGTCTCGCCCGAAGGCGGGCATCAAAGAAAGGCGCGTGTCGGTTTGCGTCGAGCGTACGCCGACGGTGATTGTCCTTTTGATGTCCTCAAGCTTGCCGCCCCACAGCCAAACGTCGTCGTTCAGATTGGGATAGCCTTTGAATCCTTGGCCTCCGGAGCCGTGGCACGTCGCACAGTTGTCGCCGAACGCGGACTTGCCCGCCTCGCGCGCGAATTGGAACAGGTTCGGATCGGCTTCGATTTGCGCAAGCGTTGCAGTAGCGAGCAACCGCCCCTGCTCTTCGCGCTGCGACTTCATCGCCAGTACGGCCTTGGCGACGTCGTCACGCTGCGACTGGTTCAGCACACCTTGCGTGTAACCGGTCAGCGTCGGCCAGGCGGGGTAGAGAACCCAATACCCGATGGACCAAACGACCGTCGCGTAGAAAACCCACAGCCACCAGCGGGGCAGCGGCGTGTTCAGCTCCTTGATGCCGTCCCACTCATGGCCCGTCGTCTCGGTGCCGGACGTTGCGTCGACTTCTTTGCGCGTGGCCATCATCCTTGATCCTCATCGAGCGGCATGCGCGCGGCCCGGTCGAACTTCGCTTGATTGCGCGGCCAGAACGCGTAGGCGCAACCCGCAAGGAACAGCACCATCAGATAGACGACGCCCCAGCTGCGCGCGAACTCGGCGAATGCATGATAATCCATGGCTTACCGCCGGTTCTCAGGCGCGTCGGCCTGATAGGTTTTGAAGTCGACGAGCGTGCCCAGCATCTGCATGTAGGCGATCAGCGCGTCCATCTCGGTGATCTTGGCAGGATCGCCGTCGAAGTCGCGCGCCTCGGCCTTCTTGTAGCGGCCTTGGAACGCGTCGATCCCATCCGCATCGGACGTCGCTTGCGCGATCAGATCGGCCTTCGCGTTCTTGATCATGTCATCGCTATAGGGCACGCCGACCGCACGGTTCGCCTTCAGCGCGTCCTCGATGTCGTCGACGCGGAGTTCCGTCTTCTCGAGGAACGCATAGGGCGGCATCACCGATTCCGGAACGACGGAGCGCGGATCGGCCAAGTGCGCCCGATGCCATTCGTCGGAGTACTTGGCGCCGACGCGCGCCAGATCCGGCCCCGTGCGCTTCGAGCCCCATTGAAACGGATGGTCGTACATGCTCTCCGCCGCCAGGCTGTAGTGCCCGTAACGCTCCACTTCGTCGCGCAAGGGACGGATCATCTGACTATGGCAGAGGTAGCAGCCTTCGCGGACGTAGATCTCACGCCCCTTCAACTCAAGCGGGGTGTAGGGGCGCATGCCCTGGACCTTCTCGATCGTGCTTTCGAGGTAGAACAGAGGCGCGATCTCGACGATGCCGCCAATCGAAACGACGACCAGAATGCCCACGATCAGAAGCAACGAGTGCCGTTCAAGCGTGCTGTGATTGAACATGTCGTCCCTCCCCTTACGCCGTCGCCGGCAGCGGTTGGCCGGCCACGACCTCGCCCGCGCGCACGTCGCCCTTGACCGTGCGATAGAGATTGTAGGCCATGATGAACGCGCCGCTCAGATAGAGCAGACCGCCGAAGGCGCGGATGATGTAGTACGGGTGCATCGCCTCGACCGTCTCGACGAACGAATATTCGAGGAAGCCGAACTCGTTATAGGCTCGCCACATCAAGCCTTGCATGATGCCGCTGACCCACATCGCCGTGATGTAGAAGACGATGCCGATCGTCGACACCCAGAAGTGCCACTCGACGAGCGCGTGCGAGTAAAGCCGTTCGCGCCGCCACAACCACGGCGTCAGGCAATAGAGCGCACCGAACGATACAAACCCGACCCAGCCGAGCGCGCCGGAATGCACGTGGCCGATCGTCCAATCGGTGTAGTGCGAAAGCGAGTTCACGGCCTTGATCGACATGACCGGTCCCTCGAACGTCGACATGCCGTAGAACGCGACGGAGACGACGAGCATGCGCAACACCGGATCGGTGCGAAGCTTGTCCCACGCGCCCGAGAGCGTCATGAGCCCGTTGATCATGCCGCCCCACGACGGCATCCACAGCATGATCGAAAACGTCATGCCGAGCGTCTGCGCCCACACGGGCAACGCCGTGTAGTGCAGATGGTGCGGACCCGCCCAGATGTAGAGGAAGATCAGCGACCAGAAGTGGACGATCGACAGCCGGTAGGAATAGACCGGCCGCTGTGCCTGCTTCGGGATGAAGTAGTACATGATGGCGAGGAAGCCCGCGGTCAGGAAAAAGCCGACCGCGTTGTGCCCGTACCACCACTGCGTCAGCGCATCCTGCACGCCCGCGAAAGCCGAATAGCTTTTGATACCGAGCCATGATACGGGCACCGCGAGATTGTTCACGATGTGCAGCAACGCGATCGTCACGATGAAGGCGAGATAGAACCAGTTCGCGACATAAATGTGCGGTTCCTTGCGCTTCCAGATCGTCCCTAAGAACACGAACAGATACGCGACCCAAACGAGCGTGAGCCAAAGATCCGCATACCATTCGGGCTCCGCGTATTCGCGGCTTTGCGTGACGCCGATCAGATAGCCGGTGCCTGCGACCAGAATGAAGATCTGATAGCCCCAGAATACGAACCAGCCCCACAGTCCGCCCGCGAGGCGCGCGTGACAGGTTCGCTGCACGACATAGAACGAGGTCGCGATCAGCACGTTGCCGCCGAATGCAAAGATCACGGCAGACGTGTGCAGAGGCCGCAGGCGTCCGAAATTCGTCCACGGCAAATCGGGGAAGTAAAACAGGTTCGGAAACGCGAGCTGCAGCGCGATGATCACGCCGACCAACATCCCCGCGATCCCCCAGAACATCGAAGCGATGACGCCGGCTTTCACGACGTCGTTCGCGTAGGCGCCTTTGTCGTCGGCCGGAATTCCCTCCGCATAGCGCCGGACCAGGTGAATGAGGGCCATCCCGACGCCCGCCATAAAGGTCCACGCCTGCATGCCCATCAGCGGGTCCGTGGTCTGGGTCGCGACGTAAAATCCCAGAATCAGAAAGCCGACGAAGATCGCCGGCACCATGAAGCGATCGGTTTGCGGCAGCATTTCGCCGGTTTTTGGCTGCATCGGCCCCTCGGTCGCGGGAAAAATCAGGGTTCGACGGTGCAGTGCGGCACGGTCCACCGCCTTGACCTGGATCAAGACCCGATGCGGCATTTCGAGCTCAAGGTCACGACGCGGAGACCTCTACTCAATGGCGAGCCAAATTGCCCACGAATGGTTACGCAGTGGCGGCCCATGGGGGCGCCCGCCCCGCGTAATCGAAACGCACGCGGCCACTGTCTTTCTCGCAAGAAGCCTTGCGTACAAGATGAAGAAGCCGGTCAATCTCGGCTACCTTGACTTCAGCACGCTCGCTAAGCGGCGGGCGGCACTCGCCCGCGAACTCGAGTTGAACGTCCGCACGGCGCCCGCGACCTACTTGCGGCTAGTCCCCGTCGTCGAGAAAGGCATGCGTCTTTCGCTGGGCGGAGAGGGCGATGTGGTCGAGTGGCTGCTTGAGATGCGGCGCTTCGACGATGGCGCGCTTCTCGCAGAGGTCGCCGACCGCGGCGCGCTGACCGAAGCGACGGTTGAGCAGCTCGCCATTCACGCCGCACGGTTTCACGACGGCGCGCACGTCGTTCCCGGCTGCGATTGGCCCTCAGCGGTGGCACGCATCGCGCGTGAGAACACGGCCGATCTCAAGGGCCAGGCCCAAATCTTCGCCGAGCACGATCTTGCGACCGCGATCGCGGCGCGGGAGCGACATCGAAAATTCGGCGCCAGAGCGCTTGCGCGACAGTCGAACGATATTCGCCACTGTCATGGCGACATGCATCTCAGGAATGCCTTTTTGGATCAGGGCGCGCCAACGCTGTTCGACTGTATCGAGTTCGACGATTTCTACGCGGTAATTCCGCCCCTCTACGACATCGCGTTTCTCTTGATGGATTTGATCGCACGCGGGATGCACCGGCACGCCAACCGCGCGCTCAACGCCTGGGCGATCCACCGTGCGCCCGATCACTGGCGGGCGATCATGGATAGCCTCGCCGTGTTACCGCTCTATCTCGCGCTTCGCGCCGAGATTCGCGCGAAAACCGAAGGCCGCCAGCCAGGCGGCAACACGAACGCGGAACGCTACCTCACCTTGGCAAGCACGTTCCTTGAACGCCGGCCGCCACGGCTGATTGCGATCGGCGGCCTCTCGGGTGCCGGCAAATCGTCGCTGGCAAAGGCCATCGCCTGGCGCGTCGGCGGCGGCGTAGGCGCCGTTCATCTGCGCAGCGACGAGATTCGCAAACGGCTCACCAACGTCGCGATCGCCGACCGCTTGCCGGCCGGCGCTTATACGAAAGAGGCATCGGATCGCGTCTATGTGGAGCTTGCGGGACTCGCGCGCAGGGCCCTTGACGCGGGGGCGTCGGTGGTCCTCGACGCTGTCTTCGCACACGAACGCGAACGCACAGCGATTGACGCAGTCGGCGAGGCCGCCAGCGTGCCTTTTAGCGGCTTGTGGCTGGAAGCGCCGGCGCACATCCTCGAGCAGCGCGTCACTGGCCGCCGGGACGATGCCTCCGACGCCGATGCGACCGTTCTACGCGAGCAATTGACTTACGATCTTGGAAACGTCGCCTGGAATCGCATCGACACCGGCCGTGGTCAGGCGGAGGTAGAACGCGAAGCGCTAAGCCGGATCGGTTCAAGTTGACCCAGGTCAAGGGAGACCGTCACCTCTGCACGCTAAGAGCGTCGCCGGATGACCAAGATCAAGTACATCGAGCACGAAGGTACGGAGCACGTTGTCGACGTCCCCGACGGCATGTCTGTCATGGAAGGAGCGGTTCGCTACACGATCCCGGGTATCGACGGGGACTGCGGCGGCTCTTGCGCCTGCGCGACGTGTCACGTCTATGTCGAAGGTGGCTGGATGGGAAAGCTTGCGCCGATGAACGAGCTTGAGCGCGACATGCTCGACTTCGCATTCGACGTCAAAGAAAACAGCCGCCTGGCCTGCCAGATCAAAGTTGCACCGCCTCTCGAAGGGCTCGTCGTCCGCACGCCCGCGCGGCAGTACTGAGCGATTCATTCTTAGTTGCCGAGATCGCCTGCCGGCGTTTGATCTGCGTCAACCTCAATTCATGACGGCCGAGTCATTCTGCGTCGCGAAAGCGCATCGCGAGGAGGACGCCATGACAGCGGCAGCTGCACCCAAAGTCGTGAAGAAGGGCAAATGGGAAGTCACCATGACGCCCGACGACATGTATCGCAATCCGATGGAGATCGCGTGGTCATTCGACTATTTGCTCGGCAAGGGCAAGGTCGAAGATCTCTACAAACGCGCGAAGCAGAACCAGTGGGACTCCGACCAGCTGCTGCCCTGGGACACCAAGGTCGATCCGTCGAGCCCGCTGATCGCCGACCGATCTTCGATCTTCCACAAGATGCCGTTCTTCAACAAACTGTCGAAGTCGCAGCGCGAGACGTTTACCGCGCACTCGACCGCGCAGCTGCTGTCGCAATTCCTGCACGGGGAGCAGGGCGCATTGATGACCGCCGCTGCCGTTACGCACTCGGTGCCGGACACCACCGCAAAACTCTATGCCGCGACGCAAACGATGGACGAGGCCCGCCACGTCGAAGTGTACGCACGGTATTGCGACAAGGTCGCCATGGTCTATCCGATGACGCCGTGGCTGAAGATGCTGATCGACGCGACGCTGAAGTCCGACCGCTACGAGAAGGTCATGATCGGTATGAACATGATCGTCGAAGGCCTGGCG
>JABFRX010000221.1 GCA_013140995.1 Alphaproteobacteria bacterium
CTCTGGGGCTTGTTCTTCGGCGGGATATTCATGACTATTCCTGTGATTGGTCCCGTCATGGTGCTCGGACATCTCGCGGCCATGGTGTTTGCGGCAATCGAGGGAGCGGTCGTCGTCGGCGGTCTGAGCGCGCTCGGTGCAGCCCTCTTCAGCCTTGGTATCCCGAAGGATAGCGTGATCCAGTATGAGGAATCATTGAAGGCCGATGATTTCTTGCTGGTGGCGCACGGCCCCGTCGAGGAGATGAAGCGAGCAAAGACGATTCTCGAGACGATGAAACCGGCTCGCCTCGACTTGCACAAAGACATGAAGGACATGGCAAAGCCTCCCGCGGATCATGTGCAGCACGTAGCGGCTTAAGAAGAATATGGCCCATGAAATCCAACCTTGGCCGCTGTCATCGATTCTGTTGACGGCGGCGGGAGTAACCTCGTGATTGCAGGGTTGTATTTCATTCTGGTGCGTGCGCCTTTGCTGCCCGGGATGGGCGGTGCATGGCGCTTCCACCGGCTGACTTCGATGCTGTCAAGCCGCGGCTCGAATTGTGACTCGCCCATGTGTTCCAAGTGTTGGTTGGGTATGCGCTCGCGACCGGAGTGCTCACGATTGCGCTCGCTGCAACTTCGTTCCGTGCGCACCATTGGGGAGCGGCCACCAGCGCGCTGATCGGCGGGGCCGCGTCGATTGGGTGGATGGCTTAGGTGAACTTTGTCATCAACTCGGACTTCAAATGGGCTCTGCTGGGCATGGCGTTGCTGTGGATGTGCAGTCTGGTCCTGCTCTGGCTCGAGAAGATCTCCAACGAACCTGACAAGCGCTGGGTCGTCATGTTTGCACGCTGTCTCGAACAGAGGAGATAGAAGTCTGATGTTAGGTGGTATCGATCCACGCGCGGGCAAACCGGTTGATCCGGCGACACTCCTGGATGTCGGTCAGCTCCTTCGTGCCTATTATGCCGGCCGTCCCGATCCCGCGCAGCGGGTGACGTTTGGTACGTCCGGCCATCGCGGATCGGCCTTCAACAACGCCTTCAATGAAGCGCACATCTTGGCGATCGCTCAGGCAATCTGCCTCGATCGCAAGGCGCGGGGCGTCGATGGTCCCTTGTTTGTTGGCATCGACACGCATGCGCTCTCCGCGCCGGCCTTTGCGACGGCGATTGAGGTATTCATCGCCAACGGCGTGACCACAATGATCGACGCCCGCGGCGGCTACACGCCGACGCCAGCCATTTCGCATGCAATTCTTGCCTACAATCGCACGCGCACGAACGGACTGGCCGATGGCGTCGTCATTACCCCATCGCACAATCCGCCCGCCGACGGCGGCATCAAATATAACCCGCCGCATGGTGGACCAGCCGATGCTACGACGGCCGGTGCGATCGAGCGCATCGCCAATGCGCTGTTGGTGGGCGGGCTCGCCGGCGTCCGACGAATCCCGATCGAACGCGCCCGCGCCTCGGCGGAGCTTCGCCGATACGATTACACGTCGCCCTACATTGCAGATCTTGAGAACGTCCTGGACATGGCGGCGATCGCCGCCTCAGGCCTCAAAATTGGGATCGACCCCCTCGGTGGCGCTGCCGTCCATTACTGGGCGCCGATCATCGATCGATACCGGTTGAATGCGACCCTGGTCAGTGAGGCGGTTGATCCGACCTTTGGCTTCATGACCGCCGACTGGGACGGCCAAATTCGGATGGACTGCTCGTCGCCCTATGCGATGGCGCGGCTGGTTGGGTTGAAAGAGCGCTTTGACGTCGCCTTCGGTAACGACACCGACGCGGATCGCCATGGCATCGTGACCCCATCGCAAGGACTGATGAACCCAAGTCATTATCTCGCGGCGGCGATCTCGTACCTGTTCGGATCGCGCGCCGCCTGGCCGGCAACCTGCGCCGTCGGCAAGACCATGGTGACGAGCGCGATGCTCGACCGGCTTGCTGAGAAGCTGGGGCGTCAGATCATCGAAACGCCGGTCGGCTTCCGCTGGTTCGTAAATGGTCTGCACAGTGGCGCGATCGGCTTCGCCGGAGAGGAGAGCGCCGGCGCTTCGTTTCTGCGGCAGGACGGCTCGGTTTGGACGACAGAGAAAGACGGCCTCGTGCTCGGCCTTCTTGCAGCGGAAATCACCGCGTGCACGGGTCGTGACCCAAGCGAACTCTATGATGGCCTGACGCACGAGTTGGGCGCGCCCTTCTATCAGCGCACGGATGCTCCGGCGACGCCGGAGAAACAGGCGCTGTTGAAGATGCTCACGCCGGATCAGTTGGCGATGACTGCGCTGGCGGGCGAGCCGGTGCTCGCGGTGGAAAGTACCGCGCTGGGTGGCGAGCCGCTCGGCGGTGTGAGAGTGCGGACGAAAAATGGATGGTTCGCAGTGCGGCCTTCAGGGACCGAAGACGTCTACAAGATCTACGCCGAGAGTTTCCTCAGTGCCGAGCACTTGCACCTCATTCAGATCGAGGCTCAAGCCCGGATCAGTAACCTTTTCGATGCATGGATGGCGAACCGACACTGACAGGCTCATCCCGGGCCCTTGCCGCCTTTGGCCAACCATCCGCCTCTGAAGCCCGCTTGCCGCAGCCCGTTTTGGATGTAGGAACAGTCGCGCATCAGTCGCCATAGCATGCCACTGCGGTAGTTCTCGATCATCAGCACGATCGGACCCTCGTTAAGCCCGAAATGAAATGGCGAAACCCACCAGCCGAGAGAATTGCCGGGTTCGCCCGGATGTGTCGGATTGAACGAAGCCTTGAAACCGTAAGCGTTCGACTCTTTCAGCTTGGCTTGATGAATGCAGAAGTCGATGGCGGGCAGAACGATCTCAGGGGCGAAGGGCAACGAGGCAACGACAGCCCAGGGCGCTAGCGTGCCGTCGTCTGGCCCATAGGGAACACCTCTTCCGACGTAGTCGAAAAAATTGCGTTCGATGCCATGCAGTTTGAGTGTTTTGGGCCCCGGACCCTCGCTGGCCGTGATCCCCCAACAATGCTCTCCATAGCCTACGAACTTGCGTGGATTTTCGATGGCGTAGCGTTGCTGCACATAGGTGGCGCGACGGCTGTTCTCGAAGTAGTCGATGCCCTTATCCCGCATGAACGCGTCCTGGATTCCGCGAAAATCTATCCAGACGTGCGAGAGTTGGTGCGTGAACAGCGGGCCCGCATAAAGATAGTCGTAGCCGTAGTGCTGTTCCCATCGATAGGTGGAGAGCCACGCGTCGTAGCTATGTTGCGGCAGAGGATGGGTGGGGGAGGCCAGCCCCAGAACATAGAGTAACAGCGCTTCGTCATAGCCTCGCCACCGGTACTCGATGAATCCGCTCTCGGGCCGCCAGCCGTGCGTGACAGTCGCTTCGCCGTTCTGCGCCCAAGCCCAATTGCACCGACGGTAGAGCGCATCGGCGAGACTCCGAATTTCTCGCTCCTCCGGGGTCTCGGCGTTAAAGAAGACGCTTGCCGCAAGAGCGCCGGCCAACAGGAAGGCGCTATCGATGGTCGACACTTCGCAGTCCCAGGCGCGCCGGCCGGTCTGCATGTCGAGGAAATGATAATAGAATCCTTGATAGCCTGTTGCGTGCGGCTCCGGGCCCTGCGGGCTGTTCCAGAAGAAGCGCAACGTGGTCAGAGTGCGTTCCACTGCGGCGCTTCGCGCCCAAAACCCGCGCTCGACACCAACCGGATAGGCAGCGAGCGCCAGCCCGGTCGCGGCGATGCTGCCGGGCCAGTTCGCCTCGGTCTTGTCGATGACTAGTCCGTTGGCGGGGTTCGCCTCGTGTACGAAATACTCGAAGGTCTCGCGCTGCAGCGTCTCCAGGTCCGCACTGATCGGCCGTGTCGATGTCATGAGGGACGGCGAGGCTCAGCATGAGCGAAATGTGCGCGCGCATCGTTCAGCATCATGCCTACACACCATTTGGCGTAGAGGCCCGCAAACAAGGCTCCAAGCCAGGCGTTCTCACGCGGCAAATCGTAGTCGATGAAAATACGGAGCTTCGAGTGCGTGCCCGACGGCTCGAGACTCAGGCCCATAGTGTAGTCGCCGATGATAAGTAGGCGGGGGGCGCCGACCGTTTGCCATTGCTTCTCAAGCGGCGGTTCTCGCTTCGTGACCACCTCATCAAGAAACACCCGCAAGCCAAAGGCCGTGCCGTCAAGCCGGATATGGGAGCCGACCTTCTGGCCTCTGCCTTCGTCGACCGACACATCCATGCGTCCGCCGCCCATCATCCAGGACGATTTGCCCATGTGCCCCGTCAGGCGTCCCGGATCATCCAAATAGTCGAACACCTCCACGGGCGCCGCCGCTACGATGGTCGTTTCTTCGTAGTGACGGACGCGGTGGTTCATGTCGGCGGCGCCCTCATAGGTGCGCCGCGCGAAGGCGCAGCGAATTTCCGATCACACTCACTGAGCTCAGCGCCATGGCCGCCGCCGCGATGATCGGGCTCAAGAGCACGCCGAGCACGGGGTAAAGTACGCCCGCCGCGATCGGTACCCCGGCGGCGTTGTAGATGAACGCGAAGAACAAGTTCTGGCGGATGTTGCGCATCACCTGACGTGACAGGCGTCGTGCCCGCAGGATGGCTGAGAGGTCGCCCTTGACCAGCGTGACCCCGGCGCTCTCTATCGCGACATCCGTGCCGGTTCCCATCGCGATGCCGACATCGGCCGCAGCAAGCGCGGGCGCGTCGTTGACGCCGTCTCCGGCCATGGCGACAATCCGGCCTTCGGCGCGAAGCTTTTCGACGATCTCACTTTTTTGTTCGGGGAGCACGTCGGCACGGACATCTTCGATGCCGAGCTTGCGCGCCACGGCCTGCGCGGTCGTGCGGTTATCGCCCGTCACCATCACAATGCGCACGCCGTCGGCTTGAGTGCGACGATCGCGTCTGCGGTCGTTGCCTTGATCGGATCGGCGACCGCGATAACGCCGGCCGGCTTGCCGTCGAGCACGATGAACATCGCCGTCGCGCCGTCGCCGCGCAGTCTTTCGGCGATCGGCTCGAGCTCTGCGCCTTTGACGTCGAGAGCGGTGAGAAGCTTTGCATTGCCGATCGCCGCGCTCTTGCCGTCGATCGCGCCGGTCACGCCTTTGCCGGTTACCGACTCGAAGCGCTCAACCGCGGGCAACGTTAGTTTTGCCTCTTCCGCGGCTCGCACGATGGCTGCCGCGAGCGGATGTTCACTCGACTTTTCGAGCGCGGCGGCGATGCGTAGGATGTCTTCGCGCGAAACGCCCGCGACGGGCTCGACCGCCACCACTTTGGGCTTGCCCTCGGTCAGCGTTCCCGTCTTATCGACGATCAGTGTGTCGATCTTCTCCAACAATTCGAGCGCCTCGGCATTCTTGATCAGCACGCCCGCCTGGGCGCCCCGGCCGACCCCGACCATGATAGACATCGGTGTCGCGAGCCCGAGTGCGCAAGGGCAGGCAATGATCAAAACGGCAACCGCCGCGATCAGGCCGAAGCTGAATCGAGGCTCCGGCCCCCAGATTGACCATGCAACGAAAGCTACCGCCGCGGTTGCGATCACGGCAGGCACAAACCATCCCGAGACCTGGTCGGCCAAGCGCTGTATGGGGGCGCGACTGCGCTGCGCTTTAGCGACCATATCCACGATCTGCGCCAGCAGGGTTTCGCTACCGACCCGGCGCGCTTCCATGACAAAGCTGCCGGTTTGATTGATCGTCCCGCCGGTGATGCTGTCGCCGATCGACTTCGCAACCGGCACTGGCTCCCCGGTGACCATCGACTCGTCGACGTTGCTGCGCCCTTCGACGATCGCGCCATCGACGGGGACGCTCTCGCCGGGGCGCACACGCAGCCGGTCGCCCTTTGCAACGAGATCGAGCGCAACGTCTTCGTCCGCGCCGTCGGGACGAACGCGTCGTGCGGTTTTGGGTGCAAGATTGAGCAACGCCCGGATTGCGTCACCGGTGTTCTCGCGGGCGCGCAGTTCGAGTACCTGGCCGAGCAGCACGAGAACCGTGATGACGGCGGCCGCTTCGAAGTACACGGCTACCGCGTTGTCCATGATTTGGAAGGCCTGGGGAAATATCTGCGGCGCGACGGTGGCGACGACGCTGTAGATCCAAGCGATTCCAGTGCCCATGGCGATGAGCGTGAACATGTTTAGGCTGCGGTTGACGATCGATTGCCAACCGCGAACAAAGAACGGCCAACCCGACCAAAGGACGACCGGCGTCGCGAGCAGGAGTTGCAGCCAATTCGAGTTTTGTTGGCCGAGCCACATCGCAAGACCCGTCAGATGGCCACCCATTTCCAGAATGAGAACGGGCAGGCTAAGCGCAAGGCCGATCCAGAAGCGACGTGTCATATCGATGAGTTCAGCGCTTGGCCCCTCTTCGACATGGGCCGCATTCTCCGGTTCGAGCGCCATACCGCAGATGGGACACGAGCCCGGCCCTTCTTGACGGATTTGCGGATGCATCGGGCAGGTGTAGATGACGCCGGGTTTTGCGGCGGCCGCAGGCGTACGCTGGTCTTTGGCGGTCAAATACTTCGCGGGGTCCGCGAGAAACTTCTCCCGGCATCGCGCTGCACAGAAGTGATAGGTGGTGCCTTGATGGTCCACGTGATGCGCCGTCTTCGCCGGATCGACATTCATCCCGCAAACCGGGTCGCGCACGGCGCTCGCTGGAGCGCGCTGATGCGTGTGGTTGCCGTTCACGCCGTGGGCATGGCCATGGTGGGCGGCGGTCTCAGACATGGTGCAATTCCGATCTAAATTCTCTGCTTGCAACTTATACCCCCATAGGGTATATGTCAAGACATGAAACAGGAAACGAAGAAAGTTTGTCAGACCCGCCTCAAGCGCATCGAGGGTCAGGTCCGCGGTGTACTCAAGATGGTGGAAGACGACCGATACTGCATCGACATCATCACGCAGGTCCAAGCGATTACGGCCGCGCTGAAAAAGGTTGAGGGCGAAATTCTCAACGATCACGTCAGGCACTGCGTCGAGCATGCGGTCGCGAGCGGCGACAAGAAGGCTCAGCGCGACAAGATCGAAGAGTTGGTCGAAGTGCTGTCGCGCACGCGATAGCCAATTGACCCCGAGAAAGCGGATGAGCGATATCAAACCAGCGGCCGATACGTTCACGCCAGCCCTGGGTCAGCATTGGCTGACGCCGCTCTATGATGTCGCTATCAGGACACTGACGCGGGAGAGCGTCTGGCGGCGTGCGCTTGCAAACCAGGTGGATCCACGTGATGGCGACGGAATACTCGATGTGGGATGCGGAACCGGGACGTTCCTGACACTTCTCGCCAATCGAGCGCCGAAAGCGCATCTCGTTGGTATCGACCCTGATCCCGAGGTACTAGCGCGGGCGCGTCTGAAGGCCGCCAAGGCCGGCGCATCGATCGAGTTCGTTCAGGGTTTCCTGTTGGAAGATGTCGTGACGCGACTAGGCCCCCTCACCAAGGTCGTGAGCAGCCTCGTGCTCCATCAGGTGCCGCTCGCCGAAAAGCTGCGCATTCTCTCGCTCATGCGCCGGGCTTTGGCCGATGGTGGGGAAGCACACATTGCCGACTATGGCGCCCAAACTACCCCGCTGATGCGTTGGCTCTTCCAGCGAACCGTCCAGCGCTTGGACGGAAGCGAGAACACGCAGCCGAACGCCGACGGCGTTTTGCCGGATCTGATGCGGGAGGCGGGGTTTCGCCAGGTCGAAGAAAGAGCCAAAATTCCGACGCCGACCGGTTCGATATCTATCTATTGGTGTGCGGGTAGCGATCTGCGCGCGCCTCGCACGAAGCCGTGATTCTATGGCGGCGCTGTCGCCGCATTGTTGACAATCGTCCAGGTCCTCTTATATACCCCCATTGGGTATCCACTATGTTCCGCATCGTCCTCTTCGCTGTTCTCACCCTTGCCCTGAACGTGGCGGCAATCGCTCATTGCCGCGTCGGCGGCATGTCGATGGACCTTGCGGGCTTTGGTGAATCACAAAGCGGCGCCCACGACCATCAGTCCGATTGCGACAAGCCAGACAAGCGCGTTTGCGACGCCATGGTGCAATTGACGGCACCTGATCAGCCGTCGATCGCTCCTACGCTCGTTAAGAATCCTCTTGCAAAGATTGTATTTGCACCGCCGATAGTGACGACGCCAGCGATGGCGCCGTCATTGCGACAGTGGCATCCGCCGCCGAATGGCGGCAGTAGCTCCTTCAAAACGATCTACGCATGCACCGGACGCCTCCTCGTTTAGCGATCGGGCATAGCGCACATGTGCGCATGTTCGACCCGCTAACGCATCGAGGCTCCCATGTTCTATCGCGTTTTCATCTCTATCTTCGTCATATTGGTTTCACTAGCATCGGTACACGCTGGCGAATACCGCCTGACGATTGACCGCCAACCGGTCAACGTAACGGGAAAACCCGTACAGTCGCTTACGATTAACGGCCAGGTCCCTGGCCCCACACTGCGCTTCAAAGAAGGCGAGGACGTGACGATTCACGTCACCAATCGCCTGCGCGAAGATGCGTCAATGCACTGGCACGGTCTGCTTCTGCCCGGACAAATGGACGGCGTGCCAGGCCTCAACGGTTATCCTGGAATCAAACCCGGCGGGACCTACACCTATCGCTTCAAGATCCGTCAGGCGGGTACCTATTGGTATCATTCGCACTCCGGTACGCAGGAGCAAGCCGGACTCTATGGGCCGCTGATCATCGACCCGGCGACACCTGACGTGGTGCAAGCCGGCCGCGACTATGTCGTCGTGCTGTCCGATTTCACGGAAGAAGACTCGGACGAGATCTTGCGCAATCTGAAGAACGACGCCGGCTACTACAACTACGGTAAGCGCACGCTTAGCGACTTCTTCGCGGATGCCCGCCGCGACGGGTTTTGGGGTGCTCTTCGCGATCGCCTCGACTGGGGCGATATGCGGATGGACCCGACCGATCTTTCCGACGTTTCGGGTTACACGTTTCTCGTGAACGGCAAATCCGCTGCCCAGAACTGGACGGGTTTGTTTAAGCCGGGGGAGCGCGTGCGCCTTCGGTTCATCAACGCCTCGGCCATGAGCTATTTCGACGTCCACATTCCGGGCTTGAAGATGATCGTCATCCAAGCCGACGGGCAGAACGTGCAACCGGTCCCGGTCGACGAATTTCGCATCGCCGTGGCCGAGACCTATGACGTGATCGTTGTGCCCAAGGACATGGCCTACACGATCATGGCCGAGCCGATCGATCGGTCCGGTTACGCGCGCGGTACGTTGGCGCCGCGCGAAGGAATGTCCGCGCCTATCCCACCGTTGCGGCCGCGATCGGTGCTGAACATGTCCGACATGGGAATGGCCCACGGCATGAACGACATGCCGGGTATGGACGGCGTGAAGGACATGGATCACGGCGCCGACGGAATGAGCGGCACAGATCACAGCAGCATGAGCGGCACGGATCACGGCGCCAAGTCCGCGCAGCCGTCTTCTGGTTCGCCGCGCGGATGGGCGGACGCAGGTACGCCGCCCGGCATGAAGGCTCTTCGCTATGCCGATCTGAAGTCACTGGTGCCGCAGAAGGACACGCGGCCCGCCGCCCGCGAAATCGTCGTACACCTTGGCGGAAACATGGAGCGCTACATCTGGACGTTGAACGGCCGTAAGGCGAACGAGGCCGACCCGATCGAGTTGCACCACGGGGAGCGCGTGAAGCTCACGTTCGTCAACGAATCGATGATGGCCCATCCGATGCACCTGCATGGCATGTTCGTACAACTCGTCAACGGCCAACCGGCGGACCGCTTGCCCAACAAGCACGTCGTAAACGTTGCACCTGGATCGTCCTATTCGGTCATGCTGACAGCCGACGAACCGGGTGAGTGGGCATTCCACTGTCATCTGCTCTATCACATGAACGCGGGCATGATGACGAAGGTTGTCGTCGCGCGCATGAGCGCGGAGGCAGCACGATGAACCGCGTTCTTCCTATCATGACGTCGCTCATGGCCGCCGCAACCACGTCGGCGGCGTTAGCAGCGGGCGTACACAGCAAGAACGATCCAATGGAAGAACCGGTCTTGTTCTGGGGCGCTGGCGTTGAAATCGACGGTGCGGACAACAACTGGTTCGAGCGCAGCGACGGCGCTCTAATCAATTGGAACGCTTACGCGTGGATAGGCGGCGACAATGTGAAGGTCCGTCTGGAAGCCGAAGGCGAGGTGCTCGACGGCGATGTTGAATCGTCAGAAGTTCGCGCGCTGGTAAGCTGGAACATTGCGACCTTCTGGGACCTGCAAGCTGGCGTGCGCTACGACACGGATCCGCGCGGTCTCGGTTGGGCCGTGGTCGGCGTGCAAGGGTTGGCGCCGTATTTCTTCGAAACCGACGCGCGGGTGTTCTTAAGCGAGGACGGCGACGCCGCGCTGCGCGTCGGGCAGACCTTCGACCTGTTGTTGACGCAGCGGCTTGTGCTGCAGCCCCACGTCGAAGCGAACGCATATGCCCAAGACATCCCCGAACTTGGTGTCGGAGCTGGCCTTGCCGACGTCGAGGCCGGACTGCAGCTCCGTTACGAATTCGACCGCAAGTTCGCGCACTACGTCGATGTCGTCTACGACCGCAAACTCGGTGAGACGTCGCAAATCGCCCGCGCCGCGGGTGAAGACCCCGAAGCGTTTTCCGTTCGCTTCGGTCTTCGCATCAGACTCTAACGCCAACCACAGGAGAAGCAGTTCATGATACGCAGTTCGTTCGCCGCCGTTGCAATTGCTTTGGCATTCGGCAGCGCGCCGGTCTTTGCGCACGGCACCGAGAACCACGCAGGAGGCTGGGCGTTTGGCCGGCCGGGCGCGGCAAAAGACGTCATGCGAAGCGTCCGCATTGAGGCTGAGGAGTACAATTTCAGCCCCGCCGAAATTACAGTACGGGTCGGCGAAACCATCAAGTTCGTCGTGGTCAACCACGGTAAGCTCAAGCACGAACTCACGATCGGCGATGCGGCCGAACAGCAGGCGCACCATCAGTCGATGGCCGAAATGTCCGACATGAAGCATGACGAGGGTTCGCATGAAATGCCCGCCAATTCCGTTCACGTGGCGCCCGGGGAAACCCGCGAACTCATCTGGACCTTTTCGGAGGCCGGCGCGCTCATCATCGCATGCAACTATCCCGGGCACAGTGAACTCGGAATGACGGGGTCACTTGAGGTCAAGTGATCCGTTCGGTTCAGAATGAGGTGGGGCGTGTCGCCGGGGCGAGTGAGGACGGAGCACCGTTCGCACTTGATCTAGGTCAAGGTCTCGCCCGCTAGTTTTTGAGATACCCTGAAGGGGTATCGTTAGAGGCAGTCAATGAAAATACCGCCAGACAGTACCCGTCGTGGCTTTTTCGCGGGACCGGCCGGTTGGGTCTTTTGCGGCTTTGCTGCGATCGCACTTTTCTTTTTGGTCGCCGAGCACCGCGCGCATCTGGGTTTCCTCATACCTTACGTGCCCTTGGCGCTCCTCGGCGTATGCGTCGTGCTGCATTCCTACATGCATGGAGCGGCTCACGGGCGCCGCCGTCCGGGTAGCGATGCGCCGACAGACGACGCGGACGCGGCCCGACGCGAGCACGACCACACTCATACCCACTCTTGAAGAGGAGTTCACGATGTCGAATGCAACAGCTGCGGTTCCAGCCTACGGCCTGTGGTGGCTCGTCATCATCAACTCGGTGGTGTTCATTCTCTTCGCGCTCAGTTTCTTCAAACCGCAGACATCGCAAGATTGGCGTGCGTTCAGCGCATTCAGCGCGTTTCTGGTGGCGCTCTTTGCCGAAATGTACGGCTTTCCGCTCACGATCTACCTGCTGTCGGGATGGCTCCAAACGCGCTTCCCCGGCATCGATTGGCTCTCACATGACTCCGGTCATCTCCTTGAAATGATCTTCGGGTGGAGCGGCGATCCGCATTTCGGACCGTTCCACCTGCTGAGCTCCGTCTTCATCTTCGGAGGCTTTTGGCTCTTGTCCTCCGCTTGGTATCGCCTCTATGCGGCGCAAAGGACCGGGAACGTCGCGAACGAAGGTCCCTATGCCTATGTACGTCATCCTCAGTATGTCGGCTTCATTCTCATCATGTTCGGATTTCTGCTGCAGTGGCCGACGCTTCTCACGCTCATCATGTTCCCGGTGCTGACGTATATGTATGTGCGCCTCGCGCGCAGCGAGGAGCGTGACGCGATTGCGGAATTTGGCGATGCCTATCGAGACTATATGCGCGAGGTTCCCGCCTTCTTTCCGCGCCTGAGTCAGTTGTTTGGCGGTAAGTCATCCGTCGGCGTTGGAAAATGAGAAAGCCCGCGAGCGCGCAATGAGCGACACCATCTTCAGGGCTCGCGGGCTCACCAAGACCTATGTTTCCGGCGAAGTCGAAGTGCGCGCACTCGCGGGCGTCGACCTCGACATCGCAAGTGGCGAGATGATCGTCCTGCTTGGTCCTTCGGGCAGCGGCAAGTCCACCCTCCTCAACATCATGGGCGGTCTCGACCGCGCGACCAGCGGAACGCTCTTCTTCAAGGACCGCAATCTGACCGAGTTGGACGAGCAAGCGTTGACGTTCTACCGCCGCGATCACATCGGCTTCGTCTTTCAGTTCTACAACCTCGTGCCCAGTTTGACCGCTTTCGAGAACGTCGCGCTCGTAACCGAGATATCAAAGGCGCCGATGCTGCCTGAGGAAGCGCTCACGCTTGTCGGGCTCAAGGACCGCATGGATCACTTCCCCGCACAACTCTCCGGTGGAGAACAGCAACGCGTTGCAATCGCTCGTGCGATAGCCAAGCGTCCGGAAGTGCTGCTCTGCGACGAGCCCACGGGCGCGCTCGATTCCAAGACTGGTATCAAGGTCATCGAGGCGCTGCTGTCGGTCAACGAGCAACTCGGCACCACTACGGCAATCATCACGCACAACGCAGCGATCCAAAGCGTAGCCGATCGTGTGCTGCACTTCGCCGACGGCCGTATCTCGGCGGTGCAGAAGAACGAGACGCGCGGCAAAGCCGCGGAGGTGACGTGGTGAGGCGGCTACGGGCACTCGACATAAAGCTCCTGCGAGACCTGCGGCGCCTGTGGGCGCAGACGCTCGCGATCGCGCTCGTAATCGCCGGAGGCGTCTCGACGGTCATTCTGGCGGTGGGCTCGCATCACTCGCTCGACGAGACGCGCGTCGCCTACTACGAGCGCTACAATTTCGCGGACGTGTTCGCGCAAGTTCGGCGCGCGCCGAACGGCGTGATCGGACAAATCGAGCAAATTCCGGGCGTCGCCATGATCGAGCCGCGCATCGCACAGCTTGGACTTCTCGACATTGCGAATTTCCGCGAGCCCGCGACCGGACAATTCATCTCGCTGCCCGACAGGCGCGAGCAGGTCCTGAACAAGCTCTACATGCGCTCCGGACGCACGCCGGAGGCAGGGAGCGAGCATGAGGTCGTGGTCAACGAGAGCTTCGCCAACGCGCACGGATTTGTCTTGGGGTCGCGCTTTGCCGCCATCCTGAACGGCCGCAAGCGCGAGCTCACTATTGTCGGCACCGCACTTTCGCCGGAATTCATCTATGCCGTCGGGCCCGGCGATATCATGCCTGATAACCGTCGCTACGGGATCGTATGGATGAGCGAGCGCGCCCTTGCTGGTGCGTTCAACCTGAGAGACGGCTTTTCTAACGTCGCGGTGAAGCTGCTGCCGGGCGCGACGGAAGAGGACGTGATCCGCCGCCTCGACGATATCCTTGCGCCCTACGGCGGCCGCGCGGCGTTCGGGCGTAAGGACCAGACATCGCATGCCTGGCTCAATCATGAGCTCGACATGCTCAACAACATGAGCCGGACCCTGCCGCCGATCTTTCTCTTGGTGGCAGCGTTTCTGGTCAACCTCACTTTGGGGCGGCTCGTTGCTCTCGAACGCGAGCAGATCGGGCTCCTGAAAGCGCTGGGCTACACCAATCGTGCTGTTGGCGCGCACTACCTGAAGTTCGTCTTGATCATCGCCGCGATCGGGATCGCCATCGGCAGTCTTGTCGGCACCTGGCTCGGCAGTTATGTCACGCAGCTCTTCGGCGACTTCTTCCGTTTTCCGTTCCTCATCTTCAGCCGTGACGTCTCGACCTACCTGATCGGCGCGGCGTTGAGTCTGGTTGCGGCAGCGATCGGTGCCGTCCGCGCATTGCGTCTGGTCGTCAACCTGCCGCCGGCCGTCGCTATGCAGCCGCCGGCGCCGCCTCGTTTTAGGCACCTGCTGCCCAAGCGATGGTCCCTCAACCGATTGGTGCGCCAGCCGACCGTCATGATGCTGCGAAACATCGCTCGTCACCCAGGGCGTACCGCCTTCACGCTGCTCGGCATTTCGATGGCGACGGGCATCTTGGTGGTGTCGCTCTTCACGCGCGACACGATGGAGAATTTGATCGACGTCACATATTTTCTCGCTGACCGCCAGGACGCGACCGTCAGCTTCGCCGAGCGCCGGCCCGCCGATGTTGTGTTCGACGTGGAGCATCTGCCTGGTGTTCTCGCTGCTCAGCCGTCTCGGGAGGTGCCGGTGCGCATCCGCCACGCCAGCGTCGAGCGCCGCATCCTGCTCCGCGGCACGCCGAAGGGCGCTGATCTGAGCCGCATTATCGACGCCGACCTGCATCCGGTGGCGCTTCCCGAGGATGGCATCGCGATCTCGGGCATGCTGGCGCAAGTCTTGGGCGTGAGTGTTGGAGACGAAGTTGAGATCGACCTGCTTGAGGGGCAAAACCGAACCGTCGTTGTCCCGGTGGCCGCGACGGTCGAGGACTATTTTGGCATCAGGGGGATGATGGATGCCGACGCGCTGCAGAGGCTGATGCGCGAAATGCCGGCCGCGAACAGCGTGCATGTGAGCCTTGACCGCAGCGCGCTCGATGCTTTCTACACCAAAATCAAATCGATGCCTCTCGTGAGCGGCCTCGCGCTGCAACCGGTGTCGCTTGCGAACTTCCGCGACGCAGTGGCCTTGCTCATCACGACGATGGCAAGCATTTATGCGGGTCTAGCGGCCATTATTGCCTTCGGCGTGGTTTACAACAGCGCCCGCATCTCGCTTTCGGAGAGCGCGCGTGATCTCGCCAGCTTACGCGTGCTGGGCTTCACGAATGGCGAGGTGTTGCGCATCCTGTTGCTCGAGTTGGCGTTCCTGACCCTCCTTGCGCAGCCGCCGGGCTGGCTCTTCGGCTATGGTCTCGCTTGGATCATGAAGACGAGGCTCGCCGGCGAGTTGATGCGGGTTCGCCTCGTCGTCGAAAATTTCACATACGCAATGGCGAGCATCGTCGTGATCGGAGCTGCGTTTTTTTCTGCGCTCGCTGTGCGTAAGCGCGTCTTCGGCCTCGACCTTGTTGCCGTCCTCAAGACCCGGGATTGATCTCTATGCCGACCATTTCTAGAAGCCGAGCACTGACGATTGGGGGCGCGGCGTTTGTTCTCCTTGCCCTTGCTTGGTTTGCTTGGCCGAGCCCGGTGCCCGTCGATCTTGCAGCGGTGACGCGTACCGAAATGACTGTCACGGTCGATGAGGATGCCCGCACGCGTATCCGCCACGTGTACACCGTGTCGGCGCCGCTCAGCGGAACGGTGTTGCGTTCGGGACGCGAAGTTGGCGATGGCGTGACCGCCAACGAAACCGTCGTCGCCGTGATGAAGCCGACAGCGCCAAGCTTCCACGATCCCCGACTGCACGAAGAATTGATTGCAGCTCGGTCCGCGGCAGACGCTGCCGTGGCGCTGGCGGAAGCAGAGCGGCGTCGTATCGAAGCCGCCCTGACCTTTGCCCGACAGCAGTTGGCCCGCGTCCAAAAGCTCGCTGCCGACGGAACCATGTCGAAAGCGGCCTTGGACAGGGCGAAGGCCGATGCCGAGATCAACGAGGCGTCGCTCGCGAGCGCGACGGCGCTGCTTCAGGTGCGCCGCAACGAGCGGGTCAGCGCGGCCGCGCGGCTGCAAAGTCCGGCCGGTGGCTCAACGGCTGGCGGCGGCAACGACGCGGGATGCTGCTTCGAAATCCGATCGCCGCTCACCGGACAGGTGCTGAGGCGCAATCTCGAAAGCGAGGCGGTGGTTTCGGCCGGCACACCTTTGATCGAGATCGGCGATCCGCAAGATCTGGAGATTTCGGCTGAGCTTCTTTCGACGGACGCTGTGCAAGTGCGTGCCGGCCAACTCGTTCACATCGACGGGTGGGGCGGCGGCACCATCCACGGGCGCGTCCGCCGTGTCGAGCCCTCCGGTTTCCTCAAGGTATCGGCGCTCGGCATTGAAGAGCAGCGCGTGCGTACGATCATCGACTTCACCGATCCAACCGCTCGCCGCGGCGGCTTGGGTCATGACTATCGCGTCATAGTGCACATTGTGACGTGGTCGGGCGATAAGGTTCTGGCAGTCCCGATCGGGGCGCTATTTCGCGCCGGAGACAAGTGGGCGGTCTTCAAAGAGGTCGACGGTCGCACCCGAACCGCGCCTATTGAAATCGGCCACCGCAACAATCGCGTCGCCGAGGTAGTGTCGGGCCTCTCCGAAGGCGATCGGGTCGTGCTGCACCCGAGCGACCGCGTGAGCGACGGGACACGCATCAGCCAGCGGCAATAGGAGCTACAACCGACATGAAAATCAGTTTCTTAGGCGCGGCTGAAACCGTTACCGGCTCGAAATACTTAGTGGAGCAAGGGGGCCATCGCATCCTTTTGGACTGCGGCCTGTTTCAGGGCTACAAGACACTCCGCGAGCGAAACTGGGCGGTGCCGCCATTCGACCCCCGTGCAGTCGAGGCGGTGGTTCTGACCCACGCGCATCTCGATCACTCGGGGTACCTGCCGCTGCTTGTGAAGCGCGGATTCGCCGGTCCCATCTACTGCACCGAGGCAACCGCCGAATTGTGCAGGATCTTGCTGCCGGACAGCGCTCACCTGCAGGAGGAAGATGCCGAGCGGGCCAATCGCAAGCGGTACTCGAAGCACCAGCCCGCCCTGCCTCTCTACGACAGAGTCGATGCCGACAGGGCGCTGAAGCAGCTGACACCGAGACCGTTTGCATCCGGATTTGCTGCGGCACCCGGGCTCGACACCACGTTCTTGCCGGCCGGGCATATTCTAGGAGCGGCCACCGTCACGATCCGCGCGCCGTCGATAAGCGTCGCCTTCACCGGGGACCTCGGGCGACTGGAAGATCCGCTCATGCGGCCGCCGGAGGTCATTCCCGGCGCTGACTATATGATCGTCGAGTCGACGTATGGCGATCGCCTACACGACCGAACCGATCCGAAAGAGGTTTTGGGCTCCATTATTGCCAAAGTCGCCGCGCGCGGCGGCGTCGTTGTCATCCCGTCCTTTGCGGTTGGCCGAACGCAGACGCTGTTGTGGTGCATTCATCGTCTGAAGGCCGAAGGAAGACTACCGCAACGCCTTCCCGTCTATCTGAACAGTCCGATGGCGACGGACGTGACCAAAATCTACCACCGCCACCGCACGGAGCACCGGCTGAGCCAAGAAGAGTGCGATGCCATGTGTCATGCGGCCGAGATCGTCAACTCGGTTGCGGACTCCAAGGCGCTGAACACGCGCAAGGGGCCGATGGTCATCATCGCCGGTAGCGGCATGGCCACGGGCGGACGTGTCGTGCACCACCTCAAGGCTTTCGCACCCGACCCGCGCAATGCGGTCGTGTTTGCCGGTTACCAGGCCGGCGGCACACGCGGCGCTGCGATGCTTGGGGGCGCCGAGACTATCCGCATCTTCGGCGAAGACGTGCCCGTCAAGGCCGAGATTGCCATGCTCAGCAACTTGTCCGGTCACGCCGACTATCGCGAGATGCTCGACTGGTTGCGGCGCGTACCCAAGGCGCCGCGCCGCGTGTTTGTCACCCATGGCGAGCCGACAGCAGCCGATGCCTTGCGCGCGCGCATCGCACACGAGCTCGGCTGGGAGTGTCGGGTGCCGACCTATCTCGAAAGCGTCGAACTGGACAAAGGCACGACATGAGCGAGCATTCGGCCCAAGATGCGGCCATCAAAGCCCACCGCATGGGCATCGACACGTATCAAGAGCCCGTCGTGTTCATGCGCGCCGATTGTCATGTGTGTCGATCGGAGGGCTTTCAGGTGCAAGCGCGGGTGAAGGTCTCCGCCGGCCAACGGTCTCTGATTGCGACATTGAATGTGGTCATTGACGACCTGCTCGCCATCGACCAAGCAGGGCTTTCTGAGATCGCCTGGCGGGGGCTTGCCGTCGAAGAGGGAACCGAGCTCGCCTTTGCCCATCCGGAACCGCTGCGCTCGTTCTCGAACGTTCGGCGGAAGATCTACGGCGCCGAGTTGGAGGCGACCGAGTACCTCGACATCGTCAGGGACATCGTTGCGGGCCGCTACTCCCCCATCGAGCTTGCGGCGTTCTTGACCACGTGCGCCGGCGCGCGAATGTCTCTTCAGGAAGCTGTTTCGCTAACCCGCGCCATGGTTGACACCGGATCGACACTGAAGTGGCCCGCCGATGTTGTCGTCGACAAGCACTGCATCGGAGGTCTTCCGGGCAACCGCACGACGCCGATCGTGGTCGCGATCGTGGCAGCGGCCGGCTTGACCATGCCCAAGACGTCATCGCGGGCGATCACCTCGCCGGCTGGTACAGCCGACGTGATGGAAACGCTCACACCGGTCGCACTCGATTTGGCGGCCATGCGGCGCGTCGTCGAACGGGAGGGAGGCTGTATCGTTTGGGGCGGCGCAATGGATCTAAGCCCGGCCGACGACATCTTGATCCGCGTTGAGCGGCCGCTCGACTTCGACAGCGACGGCCAGCTTGTGGCGTCCGTTCTCTCAAAGAAGATCGCGGCCGGCTCGACGCACGTGGTGATCGACGTGCCCGTAGGCGCGACCGCGAAAGTGCGAACGCCGGAGGCGGCGCGAGGCTTGATCAACAAGCTCATCGTGGCCGGATCGGCAATGGGGCTCGATGTCCGGGCCGTGCAAACCCAGGGAACGGAGCCCGTCGGCGTTGGCATCGGCCCGGCGCTCGAGGCAAAAGACGTCGTTGCGGTTCTGAATGGCGACAAGGCGGCACCCCGCGACTTGCGCGATCGCGCGCTGCGCCTTGCTGCCGAAACACTGAGTTTGGGCCGCAACGCGTACGGCACGGGGCTCGCCGAGGCAGCCCGAATCCTCGACAGCGGCGAGGCATGGCGCAAGTTCCAAGCGATCTGCGAGGCGCAAGGGGGGCACCGGACTCCGCCCGTTGCCCCTTTCACGCGCGATTTTATCGCGCCGGCAGAGGGCCGGATCGCCGCCATCGATAATAGAAAGCTCGCGCGCGTTGCCAAACTCGCGGGTGCTCCCGTATCGCTTGCGGCCGGCCTCGAAATTCGCGCGCGCACGGGCGAGGTCGTCGCGAAGGGTCAGCCGCTGTTCACGCTCCACGCCCAAACGCCTGGCGAGATGGCCTACGCCGCGGAGTATGCCGAAGGCCAAGGGGCACCATTTCAATTGGAGCCGCTCTGATGTCGCATGTCGTTCTCGCCTATCCCGGCAATGAGCGGCTGGCGGACGCTCTTTCTGCGCATTTGGGCAGCGAGATCGCGCCGCTCGAGTTTCGCCACTTTCCGGACGGCGAGATCTATCTCAGGGTCAAAAGCCGCGTCGCCGGCAAGGTCGCAATCGTCGCCTGCGGGCTTGATCGACCGAACGACAAGGTGGTCGGTCTCTATCTTCTCGCCTCGACGCTGCGCGACCTCGGGGTCAAGCGAATTTTGCTCGCCGTGCCCTATCTCGGTTACATGCGGCAGGATCAGAGCTTTCACGAAGGCGAGGGCGTCAGCGCGCGGTACTTCTCACGCTTCCTTTCGAGCTTCGTCGACGGCATGGTGACAGTCGATCCGCACCTCCATCGCATCCACGACCTCGGGCAGATCTACACCGTTCCCTCGCAAGTCGTAGCAGCGGCGCCGGCCATGTCGGCGTGGATCGCTGGCCATGTCGAGGCACCGGTCCTGATCGGCCCGGATTCGGAAAGCGAGCAATGGGTGTCGCAGGTCGCCGCAGGCGCCAAGTGCCCCTTCGTCGTTCTTGAGAAGCAGCGGCGCGGCGATCATGAGGTCGAAGTCTCTCTTCCCGACATCGACAAGCTGCAGGGCAAAACACCCGTTTTGGTCGACGACATCATTTCGACGGCGCGCACTATGATCGCGGCGACGGAGCACGTGGTGCGAGGGGGCCTTTCGCGTCCGCTCTGTGTTGGTGTGCACGCGATCTTTGCCGGCTCGGCCTATGAGGACCTTCTGGGCAGTGGCGCCGCGCAGGTGATCACCTGCAACACAATTCCTCACCCGACAAATTCAATTGATGTTTACCCAGGCCTGGCGGAAGGCGTGCGCGCGCTTCTCTAAAAGTCACCCGCGAGTCTTGACTTGCGTCAATCGCTTTACAGCCGCGCGCGCTAGACTGCTTAACAAGGAGAGAGACATGTCCTTCCTGGCGCAGACCTGGCCCTTCCTATTGTTTGCTGGCGTGATGATCTACATGCATTTTTTCATGCATCGCGGTCACGGTCGGCATCAACATCATGATCGCACCGTAAATCCGGCTCCGGGCGGCGATGGAAGCGGCGGACAACCTGGCGAGTCGGTTCCCGAGCAGAGCCGCCCGCATCGCCATGGCGGATGCTGACACATCTAGCCATGCAGCAATCCGTGACAAGATGACGACAGGCGCCTAGATCACGCACACAGCCTTTCAGAGGAGAACGCCATGTCGCCGGCCAAGCTTCGCGTTGCAGTGAACGGGTACGGTGTCATCGGCAAGCGCGTGGCTGATGCCGTTGCCGCCCAGGACGATATGGAGATCGTGGGCATCGCTGACATCGAGACCGATTGGCGGATGCGGATCGCGCTCGAAAGAGGTTTTAGGCTGTTCGCTGCGGACAGTGACCATTTGATTGCCATGCGCGACGCAGGCCTCCAGGTTTCGGGAACGCTTGACGGCCTGCTGTCAGACGCTGAGGTCGTTGTTGATTGTACGCCAAAGCGCATCGCGGCGAAGAACGTGACTTTGTACCGCGACCGTCGCGTCAAGTTCATCGTTCAAGGTGGCGAAAAACATGAAGCGACCGGACACTCGTTCGTTGCGGAAGCGAGCTACGCCGGTGCGGTGGGCCGATCAGCGACCCGCGTTGTATCCTGCAATACGACTTCTGTCGTGCGGACACTTACTGCGTTGAAGCGCGCGGGTCTGTTGCGGCGCGCCCGCGGCACATTGCTTCGCCGTGCCACGGACCCTTGGGAGAGTCACGTCGGTGGCATCATGAACACGCTCGTACCCGAGGCGGAGATTCCCAGTCATCAAGGGCCCGACGCCAAGACCGTCGACCCGGATCTGGACGTTGTGACGATGGCGGTGAAAGTGCCGGAGACGATCGCCCATCTGCACTACTGGGCGGTCGACCTCACTCGCGAGGCCAGCAAGGACGAAGTCTTGGCGGCACTGCGAACTTCGTCGCGGATTGCGTTCATTAGCGTGAAGAACGGTTTGACCGCGCTCAACACGGTCAAGGAATTGATGGCCGATTTCGGTCGTCCGCGTGACAACCTGTACGAGGTTGCCTTGTGGGAGGACATGCTCGCGGTCGACGGCAGTGAGGCGTTTTACGCCTATATGGTCGACAACCAAGCCATCGTTATCCCGGAAACGATCGACGCCATCCGAGCGCTCACGAGCCGCGAACCCGATGGGGCCGTGTCTATTGCCAAGACCAACGCGGCGCTTGGCATCGGGGCTCCGTTCCGAATGGCTTGATCTGGATCAAACTAACGGCCGAGGCGGCGTGCGACACTTGCTCCGATGAACTCCGCCTGCACAAGGCTCGGTCCGTCACGGACCGTTCTAGCGTTGGCGTCTATCTGCTCACGAAAGGAACACCTCATGCGCATCGCACTTCCACTGGTTTTTGCTTTGGCCCTCGCATCTCCGGCTCTGGCGAAGCCTCCCGCTGACCCGCACCATCCATCGACCAATGCCACCACGGCTCCCGCTGGATCGCAGGGAATGATGGGGATGATGCAAGGCATGATGAAGTGTCCCATGGCTGGGCATATGGAAGGGACGCTCGCCTTTTTGAAGACGGAATTGAACATCACACCGGCACAGAGCAAGACCTGGGAGGCGTTTGCGAGCGCCTATCGCGACATCGCTGCGTCACAAGGATCGATGATGGGGGAGGGCATGATAGGTGGCGGCATGATGGGTGGAGATGGCAAGGGCTCCATGATGGCCAAGCCGTTCCCCGACCGAATGGCCATGCATACTCAGATGATGGAGCGGCATCTGGCAGCGGCCAAGAAGACTCAGGCCGCCGTCGAGCCGCTCTATGGGGCGTTGGATGCAAAGCAGAGGAAGACGGCCGACGAACTCCTGCCGATGATCACCATGATGGCCGTGATGTGAGCGCTGACGCGCGGAGCTGCAGCGCAACGCTCCTATCACCGCTCGCGAACGTAAGGACGAGCGAACAATGGGACTGGGACGGAAAGTTATCGCAGCACAGGAAAGCGAAATCGCGAAGATTGACGCTTGGCTGAAGACGAAGGGCGCCTAAGACCTCGCGTCTCGCAATTCGGGTTCTATTTCTTGGGCGCGCGCGAGGACCAGTGGATGTGTACAATGTGCCAGCCGTCTTGCGTGCGCCGCAGCACCATGGTTTCGAGCGTGATGGAATTGATGGCCTTGCCCTTGAATGTGCCAGTGACCGTTCCTTCGCTGGCGACATAAGCGAGATCGCCCACGATCATGGCGGAGCGCGCGGTTTGGGTTGCGGATGTTGCGGCGGAAAACTCGGCGTCGCTCTCAAGATGATGCGACGCATACTCGACCTTCGAGCGTTCGACCCAGCCCTGCTCGTAAATCTGCACCTGGTCGTCGAGAAGCGCTTGTGCGGCCTGGCGATCCCCTTTCATCAAAGCTTTGTGGAACGCATCGACCGCGTTTGCCGCCTCCTCGGTGGCGGCATTCGTTTCAGGAACGGGCGGCAGCGGCGCAGCGGTCTCATGTGCCAACGCAAGGGCTGGCAGGAAAGTCACGAACAGCGCAGCAAATACAATCCTCACGGGGCCAAACTCCTCGGTCCTTCTGAGCCTAGGATACTCCTATAGGGTATCCTAGACGACTCCCGCGCGAATCCAGCGGTTTAAGCACACGTGCCGTCGCCATCCCTCAACAAATTGTTAACCGTTGACGGCCATCGTCAACACATGGTGTGCGCGCCGAGGAATCTCGATTGAGCAGCTGCTGATTTGCCGGATTGACTTCGAATGCCCACAAACTGATGATTTTGGCGATGGCTTGGCAAAGGCAAAAATACAGGCTGATCGGACACGTGGGCCGCGTTTTTGCGGTGCTCGCGGTGCTGATGTGGTCGGTTGATTTGTCGGCATGCCCAAGCGGCATCGACGCCAAAGCTGAGCACGAACACGTTTCCGCAGACGCCGGTCATTCGGGCACGGGGCGGCCGACCGATGGTCAGCCCGACTCCTGCTGCCATTCGCTGGTTGCGGCAGACCTCGTGTATTCGGCACCCGTGTCCGGCCCATCCATCAAGGCCGTTGTGATTCCGACGATCATTTCATCGCCATCGGTTTCACCCGAGCCCGTCGCCGCAAAGGATTTAGAACCTGCGCCATCGGCCACCGATCCGCCGCGACGTCGAAAGCTTCGCTTCACGACGTACTCGCCGCTCGCTCCTCCGTCCCGCCATATCTGACGCTTCGTAAAGCGTTGGTGCGCGGCGCCCACTGTGGCGCGTCGTGTGATGTGCCGCAGGTAGGGTAGCCGGAGAGTCGTTCAATGCATCGCGGAGTAAGTGGGCCTTGCGGCACGAGTCGCAGGGTAATCGCATTGCTTGTTTTTCTTGGCGCATCTGCGTTTCTTGAAAATCCAGCGATCGGTGCGCCTCTCGATGCCGAGGGGGTCGTACGCGAGGCCGTCTTGCGCAATCACGATCTCAAGGCGGCGCGTGCTCAAGTGGACGCAGCTCTGGGCCGCCTGAAGCAGGCCGGGCTGTGGTCGAACCCGCGCCTTGAATTGAGCAACGAGACGGATCAGCCGTTTGCGAATGAAGGCGAGTATTCGCGCTCAGTCGGGTTCTCGCAGGATTTTCCGATTTCGGGACGGTTGGGGCGCGCCGAAGACGTAGCGCGGGTCGACGTTGCGCGCGCGCTCGCTGAAGTGAATGAAGTCGAGCGCAAGCTTATAGGCGATGTCGCGGCGGCATTTTCCGACCTCGTGGCGATCGATCAGAAACAGGCGATCCGCGATCAGCTCATTGGCACGCTCGAAGGGTTCGTCATCGCAAGTAAGGCGCGCTACAAGGCCGGCGAGGTTTCCGAACTCGACGTCAACGCTGCGACCCTCGAACTGCTACGGCTGAAGCAAGAGCACACGAGGCTCGCCGGCGAGCGCGAGGCCGCGATCAGAACCCTTGCAGGACTTAGCGGCTTTGGCGTCAACGATGCGTTGCCGCTCGATACCAAACTGCCGCCGCTGAAAGAACCATCGCCTGCTGCCCAACTCATCACGCAAGCGATCGAGCGGCGGCCGGACTTGCGCCTCCTTGCCTTGTCGGCGGACCGCGCCGACGCCGAACGTGCGCTAGCGTCCGCTTCGGCGTGGGAGGATTGGACAGTCGGGTTAGGCGTTCGCCGGGGCAGAAACGTCATCGAGGGCGCGCCGCCGCAGCCGACCGACGACGCACTCATGATGACGTTGGCGATCCCGGTGCCGCTGTTCAACCGCAACGAGGGTTCAAAAGCGAGCGCCGCAGCCGAATCGAATGCGGCGCGCGAACAACACACCGCGTTGAGCCAACGCATCGAAAACGAAGTCGCGGGCTTGCGCGAACGCGCGGTGCGGCTGCTTGAGGCCGTGAAGGTCTACCAGCAAGAAGCGTTGCCTCTGAGTCGCAAGAACAGCGAAACCGCGCGCAACGCCTATCGCAGCGGACAGGTTTCGATCGCCGAAGTCGTCCAAGCCGAACGCCAGGAAAACGAAATCGGGATGACCTATGCCGAAACGCTGGCCCAGCTCCTCAAAACCAATGCCGATCTCGATGCGGCAACCGTTGCGCAAATCGAGATCATGACGCACCCGGTCACTGCGGCCGACAATAAAGCGGGAGAACGCTGACATGCGGCCCATCAACGCCTTGCTTCAATCCGCGGTAGCGCTCGCCGTTATGCTGGGCGCAGTCGCGCCACAGCTCGCATTTGCGCATGGCGAGCAAATCGAAACGGGAGGTACCGGCCCCAAAGGACCGGTGACGCTGACTGCGGAGCAAGTTAAAGCACTCGGTCTTAAAACCGCCGCCGCCGATCTGAGGCCGATTGAGCAGTTGTTGGGCGTGCATGGCGAACTTGCGGCGCTACCCGATGCCCAAGCAGATGTCAGTCTGCGGATCAGCGGCAGCATCAAGACAATCTACGTCAATTTGGGCGATGCTGTGAAAGCCGGCGATAAGCTCGCGCTTATCCAATCGCGCGTCGTAGGCAACCCGCCTCCGAGCGTCGTCGTTTCGGCGCCCATCGCCGGCATTGTCGACGCCCGCAACGTCATCCCCGGGCAAAGCGTCGAACCCAACTCAACGTTGTTCCATATCAGCAACGTCGCCCGAATGCGCGTGATCGGTAAAGTTTACGAGGAGGATCTCGGCAAAGTGCGCAACGGACAGCCCGCGCACGTCAAGCTCCTTGCTTATCCCCGTGAACTCTTTGACGGCACGGTCACATTGGTCGGTCCCACACTCGACGCAGAGACGCGCACGGTTGAGGTCTGGATCGGGCTCGACAACGTCAAGGGCCTGTTGAAGCCTAACCTCTTTGCGCGAGCGGACATCGTACTTGCGGAAAACAAGGCGGCCCTCACCGTGCCCAACAGCGCCGTCATCGAGGCCGAAGGCGAGGCCTTTGTCTTCGTTCGCAGCGGCGACAAATACGACCGCGTCGATATCAAAGCCGGCGCGGTGGACGATAAGAATACGCAAGTGCTGTCCGGTATTGTCCCTGGGGACGAAGTCGTAACCGTGGGCGCGCGAGAACTTTATGTGCGCTGGCTGACCGGCGGCTCGAAGACCGAGGGTGGGCTCTAGCGCATGTTTAACGCCCTCATCGCTTGGTCGTTGCGCAGTCGCCTGTTGGTGCTGGCCATCGCATTAGGTGCGGTCATTGCAGGCGGGTTCATACTGACCCGGATGGCGGTTGATGTCTTTCCGGAGTTTGCGCCACCGCAGGTCGTCATTCAGACCGAAGCGCCCGGGCTGCCGCCCGAAGATGTCGAAGCTTTGATCACGTATCCTCTCGAGAGCGCCATCAACGGGACGCCGGCTGTCGATGTCGTGCGCTCGTCAAGTTCGGTCGGTCTTTCCACCATCATCGTTGTGTTTCGCGCGGGCACGGACATCTATCTCGATCGCCAACTGGTGAACGAGCGCGTTCAGAGTGTCGCAGGCGCTTTACCGGCGGGAACTCAAGCACCGGTCATGCTGCCGGTGACGTCAGCCGTCGGCTGGCTCGTCAAATACTCGCTCACGAGCAAATCCGTCTCCGCCCTGGATTTGCGCACGATTTCCGATTGGGACATCCGGCCGCGCCTGCTCTCAGCCGGCGGCGTGGCGTCGGTGGTGTCGATTGGGGGCGACGTGAAGCAGTACCAAGTGCGCCTCGATCAGATGCGCTTGCTTGCCTACAAAGTGAGCGCGGAAGACGTGCGCCGCGCACTTGAGGGCGCGAACCAGAATGTGCCGGGCGCCTTTGTTCAGCGAGGCTCGGAAGAACTCATCGTTAGCGGTCAAGGCCGCGTTGCATCGCTTGCCGACTTGCAGCGCACCGTGATTGCCGTACGCAAGGGCGTGCCGATCACAATCGCCAATGTCGCCGAGGTTGGCTTGGGCGCGGAGATCAAACGCGGCGACGGGGCTTTCGGCATGGACCGTGCCGTGATCGGCACCGTGTCCAAGATGTTCGGTGCGGACACCGTAACAACGACGGACAGGGTCGAGCGGGTGCTCTCCGATGTGAAGAAAGATCTGCCGGCCGGCGTGGAGATGAACGCCGAGGTCTTCCGGCAGGCGAACTTCATCGAATCGGCGATCAGCAATCTCAATGCGTCGCTCATCCAGGGCGCCGTGATCGTCATCGCCGTTCTGTTCGTCTTCTTGATGAATTGGCGGGCCTCGTTCATCACCTTCGTGTCGATGCCGCTGTCCTTCATCGGCGGGCTGGTGGTGATGGATCAGTTCGGCATCGGCATCAACGCGATGACCCTTGGCGGACTTGCGATCGCGATCGGGGAGGTTGTCGACAACGGCATCGTGACGGTCGAAAACGTTGTGCGCCGATTGAGGATCAATCGCAACGCTGCGCAGCCGGCGCCGGCGATCGAAGTCGTGTTCGATGCCGTACAAGAAATCCAAAATTCCGTCGTTTATGCGACGCTGATCGTGTGTATGATTTTCGTGCCAATTTTTCTTCTGCCCGGATTGGCCGGCCGTATTTTTTCACCGCTCGGCATTGCCTATATCGCGTCTGTCCTGGCGTCGCTCGTTGTCTCGATTACCGCCATCCCGGCACTTTGCTATCTCATGCTTGTTCGCCGCGACGAGAAGAACGAGGCGGACGAGGTTCCGTTGCGACCGCTCACGCGATCGGAACACGGGCACAGCATGGATCAATTGGGCGAGGAGCACGAGCACGAGACGCGCTTTGTCACCGGCGTTAAACGACGGTTCCGCGGGATCCTGGCTGCTGCGCTTGCTTATCCGGTTTTTGTGGTCGGGCTATCGTTGGCGCTTCTCGTCGGCGCGCTTGCGCTCTTGCCCTTTTTTGGGCGCTCGTTCCTTCCCGAATTCCACGAGGGCAACTACATCATTTCGATGACAACGCTTCCCGGCACCAATCTTGACGAATCCATGCGGTTGGGCACGCAGGTTCGCGGGTTCCTCCTTCGCCACAAGCAAGTCGTCTCAATCGCGCAGCGTGCCGGTCGTTCCGAGTTGGACGAGGATGCCCAACCCCCGAACTTCAGCGAGTTCGATGTCCTTTTGAACTTCGAAAACGATCCGAACGTTCCGGCTGACGAACTCTTGCGCCAGATCAGAGCCGAGCTTGCCGATATACCCGGCGCGGTCTTCAACGTCGGGCAGTTCATTGAGCATCGGATGGATGAGGTTCAATCGGGCATCCGGGCGCAGGTTGCCGTCAAGATTTTCGGCAGCGACCTCAACCGCCTCTATCAGTTGGGGCAGCAGATTCAAACCTTGGTCGCCGGCGTTGGCGGCGCGGTGGACGTCAACCTGGAGCAACAAATTCGCGTGCCCCAATTGGACATCCGCGTCGATCGCGAGCGCGCATCCCGTTATGGTGTAGGCGCCGGAGATATTCTCAAGGACGTCGAGATGTATCTCAACGGCGAAACCGTCTCGAAGGTACTGGAGGGGCAGCGTTCGTTCGATTTGAACGTCCGCGTCGAAGCCTCGGCGCGCGAAGGACTTTCGACGGTCCTAGATCTTCTCATCGATGCGCCAGCCCTTTGCCCCGGGGGCAAGCTGCCGTTGCGTACGCTTGCCGCCGTGAGCATCGGGGACAAGCCCTACATCATCAAT
>JABFRX010000050.1 GCA_013140995.1 Alphaproteobacteria bacterium
GTTCCGCGACGCCAACGCGCGCGAGTTCGCGCTGATCGACTGGCAACTGGTCGCGCGGCTGCGGCCCGGTTGGGACGCCGGCTACTTCTTCGGATCGAGCCTTACCGAAGCCGACCGCCGCCGCTGGCAAGGCGCTCTGATCGAACGCTACCTCGAGGGCCTGCGCGAAGGCGGCGTGCGCGACTATGGCGCGGACGCGTTCCACACCGACTTCCGCCTCGGTACGATGGCGATGACGATTATCGCCGTGATCGGCGGCGCCGCCTTCGACATCGACAACGAACGCAGCAAGAATTTGTTCGGCACCATGCTTCATCGCGCGATGGCGAGCGTGGTGGAGAACGAGTGTCTGGCGCTGTTGCCGGGGAAGTGAGGGGGTGGGCGGCACACCGCCGCGGACAAAGCGTGATACAATCGTCAGCGCTTCGAACGCTGGAAAACGCACTATGATCGCCGCCATCAAAACGATTTTCTATTTCGGTCCCCTGCTCTTTGGGATCGGATTCATCGCGCCGTTGACGGCGCAGGTGCTTGAGCGTCTTGGATGGCAGCTGCCGTTTGGCGTGACGCCGCTTGTTGCCGGCTTAATCCTCGGCGCGATTTGGGGCGGCGCTGCGCAGATCAGGGGGCGGTGGATATGAGCATCACCGACATCAGCGCTTTGCCGGAGGCCGAGTTGATCCGGCGTGAGCGGGAGATCGCGGCGCGCCACATCGATAAGTTTCCTTGGTTCGCCGTTATTTGGGCGTTTGCGAATTTCGCCGTGTGGCTTTCGCTTTGGCCGTTGGTGTTGTCGGGCACGCTGCCGCTCTGGGCTGCGTTCCCGATTGCGACGCTGAACATCATGCTCTCGTACCTGCCCTCGCACGAGGCGCAGCACGACATCATCGCCAAGCCCGGTGCGAAGCTGCGCTGGCTGAACGAGCTTGTCGGACATATGTCGACGATCCCACTCGTGCTGCCCTATCGTGTGGCGAAGCTAACGCATATGGAGCACCACAAACACGCGAACGACCCGCAGCTCGACCCGGACTATTCGTCGTCGGCGAGCGGGCCTTGGGCTTCGATCTGGGGCACTATCAAGAACAACCAGCCGCGTGCCAGCGGCGGGTTCAACGCCTATGGCATCGCGCTGCAGCGCGTGGGGCGCGCGGACGTGCAGTTCGACGGCGTCGTTTATCAACTCGTGTATTACAGCATCCTGTTCGCGCTGGCGTGGAGCGGTTATGCGTTGGAGGCTGCGCTTCTGTGGTGGCTACCCCGGCATATCGCGCTGATCTACATCCGGTTTTACTTGAGCTGGGCGCCGCATCATCCGGCGCGGGAGACCGGGCGGTATCGCGACACGCGTTCGTTCCGCTCGATCTTCGGTAATATCGGCTCGATGGGTATGCAGTATCACATTGTCCATCACCTGCATCCGCGCATCCCGCTTTACCGCACGCCGCGCGCGTATTGGGAGATGCGCAATATTCTGAAAGCGCGCGGGTGTGACGTGGATGGGCTTTGAGGTTGAGATTGTGACGCCCCCTGATTTCGAGCCCTCCACGAAGCCGATCGAGATCTTCGTCGATGCCGACGCGTGCCCGGTTAAGGAGGAGATCTACCGGGTGGCGCGGCGGTATGAACTCAAGGTCTATGTCGTGTCGAACGGCGGCGTGCGGGTGCCCGCCGACCCGTTGCTTGAGATGGTGGTCGTGGCGGAGGGGCCGGATGCCGCCGACGATTGGATCGTGGCGCGAGCGGCGCGCGGCGATGTTGTCGTGACGGCGGACATTCCGCTCGCGCATCGTGCGTTGCAGTTGGGCGCGGAGGCGATCGGGCCAACGGGCCGCGCGTTCACGACCGCCTCCATCGGCGCCGCTATGGCGCAGCGCGGATTGATGGAACACCTGCGCTCCACCGGCGAAACGACCGGCGGGCCGAGGCCGTTCGCAGCGGGCGACCGCTCGCGGTTCCTGTCGGCGCTGGATGAGGCGATCAATAGGTCGCGGCGTGGGCGGAATTAGGCGCTGCGCGCGCCATCGAATCGACACGCCGAATGTATTAACGAAAGGTTAAGACACACCAGGCAGCAACACTGCGTGCAAGGAGTGTCATGGACCGCGGCGTCTGGAATTGCCGTTGCGGAACCTCAAGCGCAGGTTCGGCACATGACTGGGGATTCGTGGAGCTGGGACGGGCTCAAGCGGTTGCGTGCGCTTCGCGGCGCCGCACCGCTGCTTGCCTTTGCGCTTAGCGGCTGCGCCTTCAGTTTCGAAGACGATGATGGCGGGCGGCAAGTTGTCGGCGTGTTCGCGGTGGCGCACGAAGCGTCCGGCGCCGAAGCGGCTGCCGGCGACGTGCATCGTTTTCAATTCTACGGCGTGTGGGTCGACGATGCGTTTCGCGGCACGTCTGTCGCGGTGGGTGAGGTTCAGATGACCGTCGCCGATTTGCGCAACCAGTGGGCGGCCAAACCGGATGGCGCGACGAGCAGCCCTGCGGCGGACGACGCGTGCGCAGCAGAGGTAGGCTTCGGCTTTCGCTGGTGTTCGCTGCCGGCCGCGGCACCCGGGCGTGCGGGCGAACTGTTCGATATTGCCGTTGCGGGCGTTTCCATCGGCGTGGGAGCGCGCGACCGGCATGTTGGCGTCGGCTATCACCGGCAAACGTTGCTTGAAGTGACGAATGAGAATGCGCTGATCGCTTGGCCCGCCCTACCGGCGGCGCTCAACGTCGAGCCGGCGCAAGCGAGCGTGCGGGACCTCTTGCGCGGCTCCATTAACGGATAGAAAGCGGGGACATTATGAAAGCGAAGATCGCGGTTGTGCTTTTGGGCGCGGGTCTTGTGGCGGGGTGCGCGGATCCGAACGCGATCTTCGTCGAGACGGCGGGCGGCATTTCCATCGGCGCGGAGCCGAAAGATGCCCGCGTGCAAGTCGGCTACAAGCGGCGCGAGCGCTATGTGGCGCCGACCTATACCGAGACGGGCGCGGTGCCGCCGGTGATCGCAGGCTTTGTCGCGGGCGGCAGCGTGTTCGCGCCGGAGGTCAATCAGACGCTGGCGACTGGGTCGGCGGCGATGTACCTCGCGGGCAAAAAGAACCTGAGCCTAAAGGAGCTTCAGGATCAGATTTGCAGCATCGAGGCCGAGCCGCAGAAAAGCGAGTGCATCAGCGCTATCGCCTCGCAATGGACACGCGTGCGCGACAAGGCGATGTGCGAGGCCAATCTGGGTTGTTCGGGCGAGCGGCGTCTGGCGGTTGTGGGGACACAGACCGATTGGGGCCTGCGCGTGGAATCCGGCGTCACGACGCAGAATTGGCCGCAGCTGCATTTCGGCTATCAGCGGCGCGAGATGACGTATTTTCCGGTGCAGAGTGAGACCGATCCGGACAATCCGAAGGGAGGCGATCGCTTTCCTTCGGCGCTTGCGATGGTGTCGACCGGCTACAACGTGCCGACGACGCGCATGGCCGAGAACGGCGGCGCGCCCGACGTCGGCTTCGGCACGGCGCAGATGATCGCGACGGGTGCCGCGGCCGACTATCTGGCGGAGCGGGCGGAGATCGGCCAGGCGGTGCGCGGGCAAATGCAAGCGGCCGCAAATTTGAGCGAGGCGCGTCTCAAAGGCGCGGCGAGCCAAGCCTCGAGTGTCGCGGCGCAGCAGCAGGCCGTCGCGTCGGTTCAGGAAAAGCAAGCCGCCGACTCGCGCACCGCCGCCGCGAACGCCACAGTCGAGGCTGCAACGGCCACGCAAGATGCGGAACGTGCGCGGCTGGCGCTCGCCGTGTCGCAGGTCGAGATGGAAGTCGGCGCGCTCATGCGGACGCTCGCGCTCGCCGATGCGACCGACGCGGCCAAGATTCGCGATCGCTCGCCCACGGCGGTCGAGACGGTGAACACCCAGGTTATGGCGCTCAACTCCACCGACACGATCGACGCGCACGCGACGGTCGGACAATTGCGCCAACGCCTAAAGAACGACGCCACACTGCGCGGCGCGCTGCTCACCAGCGCGGGGGTTGATGTTTCGGGGTGAGGGACGCGGGCGGACGCCTCCGGCTGAGCGGCTCTAGCGTTGCATTTGGCGTTCGCCGGTATTGGGGCTAACGTCCGCGGCAGCAACAAGACTCAAGTGAGAGAGGCGCTGCGCCCCATGAAACTGCATCCTGTCACCGTACTTGCGGCTCTGTCGTTTGCCCTGGCGCTGCCCGCCGCTGCCGAGAAATGGCTGAAGATCGATCCGAACGATCCCTTCGCCAAGGAGGGCGTCTACCACCAGTTCGACGTCGACAGTGCGATGGAAGACAGCGCGACCGGGTACGTCGCCGCAACCATGATCTATGTGAAGCCGGAAACCGCAAAGGCAGGCGTCGATACCTCGCGCCACCTTTGGGCGTTCGACTGCACCGGGAACAACGTCTTCTACGTCTCCGTCGCCACGAAGGCGGAGGGGAAGAAGGTCACCGCCGATTGGCAGACCAAACCCGCGTCGCTGGCCGAGCCCGTCATGAGTGGCGTGACGAACATGTTCGGCAAGAAACTCTGCGCGCTGAAAGGCTCATGGCCGAAGGGCACGTTGCCGGCGAAGTAGGCGGCGCGCGAGCACAACGTAAACGCTGACCTCGCGCGCAAACTTTCAAATCACGCCAGCGGCTATCAGCACCGGCATCAGTAGGAACAGGTCGGTGTCGCCGGTACGTTCGTGCGCGGCGGTGATCATCGTGTGGGCTTGGCCGCGGTGGTGGGTTTGGTGGTTGAAGAAGTGCATCACCAGGAAGTGGCGCTTCATGCGAAGCTCGCGCTGCGCCGCGCCTGAGAACCACACCTGATCGGCGGCGAGCCACGCGTCGTCCACGCGGGCGGACCAGGCTTCGATTTTTGCGTCGGCGGCTTCGCGTTCCGCCTTCAGCGCCGCGAAGTCCGCGATCATCGTGGCGCTTTCCTTGATCGGCACGGCGGGTGGCGACCAACCGTCGAAGCGCGACATCCAAATGGTGTCGGCCCACAAGAGGTGGTTGAGCGTGCCTTGGATCGAACCCCAGAATGCACCCTGCTCTCGTTTGCGCTCGGCATCCGAAAGCCGGCCCGCCGCTTCGTAGATCCGGCGGTTCATCTCCGCGTTATAGGCCGACATCGTGCGCACGTAGCCGGGCGTAACCAGAAGCTCGTTGCTCATCGAGGTCTGCTCCTTTCGCGCCTGAGCGCGAGCGGATCGCTATTTCTTCGCGCGGGGCGGTTCGGGCTTGGCGGCGAAGGGTTGGTTTGCGGCCGGCTGGCCCTTCTTTCCCTTCGTGCTGGTCTTCGGCTTCTTCTTTTCGCGATTGCTGCGCATTTGGCCTTTGGCCATGGCGTGTTCTCCCGGGTTCGAGTCGGCGAGAGCTTATGGGGTCGTTGGTTCGCCGTCGATGGCTTGTTGGTGACAGGCCCGAGCGGCGCCGTTAGTGTCGGCGGCAACCGGCATATTTGAGGGCATCACATGGCGATCGCGGACTATGCGAAGTACGACGCGTTGGGGTTGGCCGAGTTGGTGGCGAAGAAAGATGTCACCGCCGCCGAGTTGGTCGAGGAGGCGATCGGGCGGATCGAGCGGCATAATTCGAAGCTGAACGCGGTGGTATTCAAGACGTATGAGCGGGCGAGGTCCGCGGCGAAGTTGCCGCTCACCGGGCCGTTCGCCGGCGTGCCATTCTTGCTGAAGGACATTTTGGGCACACAGAAGGGTGTGCCGAGCCGCCAAGGGTCGGCCTTCATTCCGCCCGCCCCGGCACCGCATGACGCGACGCTGGTGCGCCGGTTCACCGGGGCGGGGTTGATCTCGCTCGGCAAGACGAACGTGCCGGAGTTCGGGCTCGTACCGACGACGGAGTCGCGGCTCTACGGGCCGTGCAACAATCCGTGGGAGCTCGACCATTCGGTCGGCGGGTCGTCGGGCGGATCGGGCTGCGCTGTGGCGGCGGGGATCGTGCCGATCGCGCATGCGAACGACGGCGGAGGGTCCATTCGCGCGCCGGCCTCCGCCAACGGGCTTGTGGGGCTGAAGCCCACGCGCGGGCGCAATCCGCTGGGGCCTGATCTCGGGGACATTATGGGTGGGCTGGTGTGCGAGGGCGTGTTGACGCGCAGCGTGCGCGATACGGCGGCGGCGCTCGACGTCACCGCGGGTAACGAGATGGGCGATCCGTACTGGGCGCCGCCGAAGCCGCGCTCTTACCTCGACGAGTGCGCGACGCCGCCGGGGAAACTGCGCATCGGGTTTGCGACGCAGAGCCTGTTCGGCAAAACATTCGACAAGGAATGCGTGGTGGCGGTGCAGGAAACGGCGAAGCTGCTGGAGTCGCTTGGGCATCATGTCGAGGAGGCGTCGCCCGTTGTGGACTCGGGCGCGCTGATGACGTCGTTCCTGCCGATTTGGGCGGCGGGGCTTGCGATGCTGATCGACGGTACCGCTATGATGACGGGGCGGACACCGCATGAGGCCGACTTCGAGGGGCTGACGTGGGGGCTCTATCAGATGGGCCGGCAGATCACGGCTGCCCAGTATCAGATGTGCTGGTTCCAGGTGCATGCAATCAGCCGCCAGATCGCGCAGTTCCATCAGACGCATGACGTGTGGCTGGCGACGACGTTGGGCACGCCGGTCGTACGCAATGGGACGTTCGACTTTCACGAGCGCGATCCGATGAAAGCGTTCGCGCCGATCATCGACTACCTGCCGACGACGGCGCTTGCGAACGCCACCGGGCAGCCGGCGATTTCGCTTCCGCTCGCTTGGGCGGTGAACGGGACGCCGATCGGGCTGCACTTTGCCGGGCGGTTCGGCGACGAGACCACGCTTTTGAAGCTTGCAGGGCAGCTTGAAAAAGCGAAGCCTTGGGCGCAACGCTATCCCACTTGGAATTAGGAGACGGACATGGGTTTCGCTCAGTATACGGACTATGACGGCCTCGGCCTGGCGCAATTGGTGCGGGACAAGGATGTGTCGCCGGTTGAGTTGCTTGAAGCCGCGATCGAGCGGGCGGAGCGGCACAACGGCAAGCTCAATGCGATCGTGCATAAAGCTTACGATCAGGCGCGCGCTGCCGCGAAGGGTTCGCTCGGCGATGGGCCGTTCAAGGGTGTGCCGTTCCTGATCAAGGATCTGGGGCTTGAGGTGCAAGGGTTGCCGCGCACGGACGGCACGCATTTCAACGAGAACAAACTCGACACGTATGATGGGCTTCTGGTGCAGCGCTATAAGGCCGCCGGCGTGAACATTTTCGGCAAGACGAACACGCCGGAGTTCGGCATCACCGGCACGACGGAGAGCGCGCGGCTGGGGCCGTGCCGCAATCCCTGGAACACGGAGCACATCACGGGCGGGTCGTCCGGCGGTTCGGCGAGTGCGGTGGCCGCCGGGATTGTGCCGCTCGCCAATGCGTCGGACGGGCTCGGTTCCATTCGCATTCCAGCGGCTTGTTGCGGGCTCGTCGGTATGAAGGTGACACAATACCGCGTGCCGCAAGGGCCGGAGCACGACGCGGGCCTCGGCCACGGCTACGGCGTGCATCATGTCGTGTCGCGCACGGTGCGCGACTCGGCGGCGATGCTCGATTGCGTCGACGCGCCGGAGGCCGATACGCCCTACCCCATGCCGCCGAAGACGCGGCCGTATTTGCAGGACGTGACGACCGCGCCGGGGCGGTTGCGCATCGCGTTCACGGATGAGACGCCGAGCGGTCAGCCGATCGATCCCGAAATCGCCGCTCACTTGCGCGCGACGGCCAAGCAGTTGGAGGCGCTTGGCCACCATGTCGAGCAGCGCGGACTCGGCATCAACTATCGCAAGCTCTATGCGGCAAGCCGCGCCGTGTTGGCCTCGAATTTCGCGCACGGTATGCGCGAGCGGGC
>JABFRX010000004.1 GCA_013140995.1 Alphaproteobacteria bacterium
GGCGCCTTCCATCAACGGTCCGCGCGTTTCGACGGCGACGACTTCGCCTTTGCCCTTGGCCAAGAAGATCAGGTCGTAGAGGATGAAGCCCAGATAGGATTTGCCGGCGCCGAGGTCGGCGAGGCGCGGGGCTTCTTGTGTTTCGAACAGGCGGTCGAGGGGTGGCCGCAGCAGCTGCACCAGATGCAGCACCTGCTTCAGCTTGCGGCGCGAGTCGGCGTTCAGCGCGCCGTCGCGTGTGAGGATGTGCAGCGCCTTTAGCAGCTCGACCGATTGGCCGGGCCAGAGGTCTTTGAGGTTTTCTTGTTTCGGTGATTTGCGCGCCATCCGCCCCACTTTGTCATGGTCCGCGAAGGCGGACCATCCACGACTTTGGGCTTCGCCGCGGCAGAAAGTCGTGGGTGGTCCGCCTTCGCGGACCATGACATAGTTATTCGAAACGAGGGAAGCACATGAAACTGACGCGGCGTGAAGGTTTGATAGCGACTGCTGCACTTTCGGTTGTTGGCGTGGCCCGGGCTGACGACGATAGCGGTGTCGGCGGCGTCGAGGATATCGTCAACTATGCTTGGTCGACGATTGCGCCCGAGCCGCGTGACGAGATGGAGCTCGAAGACGACGTCTACATGAACGAGGTCGTCGAGACGGGTGAGGAGAGTGCGCTCGTCGTCAAGTTCTCCGACGGGTCGAAGCTGACGCTGGGCGAGAACGCGAAAATCGTGATCGACAAATATGTCTATGACCCCGTGGCGGCGAGCGGCGAGCAAGCGATCACATTGACCAAGGGTGCGTTCCGCTTCCTCTCCGGGTCGTTGCCGAAGGCGAGCGTGAAGATTTCGACGCCCGCCGTCACGATCGGGATTCGCGGGACGGAGCTTGTCATCGATGTTGCCGAGGACGGCGAGACGGAGATGTCCACCTTGTCGGGCGAAGCGGATGCGACGGACGGATCGGGCGAGACGTTGACGGTGCTCGTGGACGAGTCCGTTGTGATCGACCGCAACCGGCGCTTTCGGGGCCGTGTGCGTAAGCGCCGACATGTGTCGCGTTCGATTGCGATTGCCGAGGGGCTTGGCAGCGCGCGCACGCGTTGGCGCATCCGCAAACCCGCGAAGCGGCGGGCGGTTCGGCGCAGGCGTCGGCGGCGTTCGGATTAGGGGCTGAAACGCGCGGAAATGCGGGCATTTTGCCGCTGGACGGGGCTAAGGCCACCCTGTATTCCCTGCCCCTCTCATGACCGACCTCAGCCACATCCGCAATTTTTCTATCGTCGCCCACATCGATCACGGCAAGTCCACGCTTGCCGACCGCTTGATCGAATTTTGCGGCGCGTTGGAAGCGCGCGAGATGAAGGCGCAGGTGCTCGACTCCATGGACATCGAGCGCGAGCGCGGGATCACGATCAAGGCGCAGACCGTGCGGCTCAACTATCCGGCGAAGGACGGGAAGACGTATCTGCTGAACCTGATGGACACGCCAGGGCACGTGGACTTCGCGTACGAGGTTTCGCGCTGTCTCGCCGCGTGCGAAGGTGCGCTGCTGGTGGTGGACGCGAGCCAGGGGGTCGAGGCGCAGACGCTCGCCAACGTTTATCAGGCGATCGATGCGGGGCTCGACATCGTGCCCGTGCTCAACAAGATCGACCTGCCCGCCGCCGAACCCGAACGCATTCGCCAGCAGATCGAAGACGTGATCGGCATCGACGCGTCCGAGGCGGTGTTGATCTCGGCCAAGACCGGGATCGGTATCGGCGATGTTCTTGAGGCCGTGGTCACGCGGCTGCCCGCGCCGAAGGGCGAGATCGCGAAGCCGCTGAAGGCCTTGCTGATCGACAGCTGGTATGATGCCTATCTGGGCGTCGTCGTTCTGTTCCGCGTGGTCGACGGCGAGATCAAGAAGGGCCAGAAGATCCGCATGATGGCGACGAACGCCGTCTATGAGGTCGATCGCGTCGGCATCTTCAACCCGAAGCGCATGGCGGCCGAGAAGCTTGGGCCGGGCGAAGTTGGGTTCTTGACCGCGGCGATCAAGCAAGTCGCCGACACAAAGATCGGCGATACGATTACGGACGAGCGCAAGGGCACGGAGACGCCGCTGCCAGGGTTCAAGCCGGCGCAGCAGGTGGTGTTCTGCGGTCTCTTCCCCGTCGACGCGGCGGAGTTCGAGGAATTGCGCGAAGCGATCCAGAGACTGGCGCTGAACGACGCGAGCTTTTCGTACGAGACGGAAACGTCCGCCGCATTGGGCTTCGGGTTTCGCTGCGGGTTCTTAGGGCTGCTCCACCTCGACATTATCCGCGAGCGGTTGGAGCGCGAGTTCAATCTTAACCTGATCACGACGGCGCCGTCGGTGATCTATCGCATTCACATGACGAACGGCGAGATGATGGAGCTGCACAATCCGGCCGACATGCCGGATGTCGTGCGCATCGACAAGATCGAAGAGCCGTGGATCCGCGCGACGATTTTGACGCCGGACGAATATTTGGGCTCCGTCTTGAAGCTCTGCGAAGACCGGCGCGGGCGGCAGGTGGACCTGACCTATGCCGGCAACCGCGCGCTGGTGAAATACGATCTGCCGCTGAACGAAGTGGTGTTCGATTTCTACGACCGGCTGAAGTCGGTGAGCCGCGGGTACGCGAGCTTCGACTATCACATCGAAGGGTATGAGACGGGCGACCTGGTCAAGATGTCGATCTTGGTCAACGCCGAACCGGTGGACGCGCTTTCGATGATCGTGAACCGCCAGCGCGCGGAGATGCGCGGCCGCGTGATGTGCGAGAAGCTCAAGGACCTGATCCCGCAGCATCTGTTCCAAATCCCGATCCAAGCCGCGATCGGCGGCAAGGTGATCGCGCGCGAAACGATCAAAGCGATGCGCAAGGACGTCACCGCGAAATGCTACGGCGGCGACATCAGCCGCAAGCGCAAGCTGCTCGACAAGCAGAAGGAAGGTAAGAAGAAGATGCGGGAGTTCGGGTCCGTGGAGATCCCGCAAGAGGCGTTCATCGCGGCGCTGAAGATGGATGAGAATTAGCGGGCAGGAAAACTCTCATGGTCAAATATGATGATGCGAGTTGGCACTACGGCGGTGATTTCCCGGAAGACCTACCAGACGAAGCCGGCGCAACGCATATTGGAATGTTCGTCGCGTGCGCGCTGCTCGAAGGACTTGGCAGCGAACTGCACACTGTTGAGTTCGCTGAAGATCTTGAGAAACTCCGCAAACGGTTGGTTACGCCAGGCGCCTATTTCCTTGCCCAATGTGACGGCAAATTTACCAACGAAGACCTCAACGACGAGGGGAATGCTTTTACAGAGGCGTACTTCGAGTCTAAGAGTGGCGAATACCTATCCGACTATTACGACATCTGCGGCGACGACCTCCCGACGCCCTATCACTTTGCGGACACTTGGGAGAATTTCGACCGGTTGCGCCCTGTGATCTCACGCCGCTTCGCCGAATGGCGGGCGGCAAAGAGCTAGCGTGGAGCTGCGCGTCACCGCGAAGTGCTACAGCGGCGACATCAGCCGCAAGCGCAAGCTGCTCGACAAGCAGAAGGAAGGTAAGAAGAAGATGCGGGAGTTCGGGAGCGTGGAGATTCCGCAGGAAGCGTTTATCGCGGCGTTGAAAATGGATGAGAATTGAGCGCTTGTGGGAAGCGCACCATGAAACAGCGGGTGGTAGGTTCACGCAACTGAGTGAGTTGCTTCTAGCTAGACACAAGAGTCTCAATGCGCTTGCGGAGTGACATCTCGGTAACGACGACCCCTGGTCGAGATACCAGATCGTGAGCTGCGATTGCCGCGTCCTCAGTCCCTTGGGCATTGTCGACTAAGCTGCCGAGCGCGACCAATGCGTCCAAGCCGGGCCGCAAAGTCTCCTTCAGACGACGCGAAAGAAAGCGCGCATCGGCGGAATCCAAAGTGGGCGGCGGCGCCAGAGAGTTCGGATTTGTCTTATCTTCAGCGGCTCGCAGCGACAATGCCATGTTCGATGCGTCGCGCCGCCAGGCCGCAACGCGATAGTAGAATTGCACCAACGCTTGCGGCGCAGAGCCTTTCAATAGGGCGAGCTGATTGGCCGTTGACTCATAGACAATGGGTGTTTCCGGTATAAACTTGCTTAGGCGTAATTGATGCATTTCTGTGCTTTTGTGATCATTGGCGAAGAGCTTCTGCCACGGATTCTCGAAGTCGAAACAGCAACGGGCAACAAATTCAGCCAGCTCGACATGGAGAGCACGCGCCAAGTCTCGTGCTTGAATCGGGCGCTTCGCAATTTCTACTGCGAGCGAAACAAATGTGCCGGCAACGAGCCCCAGCAGCAAAAATCCCGCATTTACCTGCATACCGTCGATGCGACCAAAAATAAGGTACAAGGACAATGCGCCCAGCAGAAGCAGCGCAATTGCCATCCAGCCATATGGGCCAATCGTCCGAGGCATCAAAGCTCCTGAATCGCGTGAGTGATATGCACAATACTGTAAGAAGATATCTATTGCGCGGCGAACTTCGCGACGGCGCCCTCGAAGCTTATTACCGGAGCGGCGACAAGACCGCGGCCGTCTGCCTTGCCCGTCGGATCGACGAAGATCATGTTGTATTTGTTCGCCTGCATAGCGTACGTGCGGGTCTTCGAGAGGTTCACGAGCCCTACGTCGAAGGTGAAGCTGCGGTCGGCTTCGGCGATGAGCCAGTGGCCGTTCGTGCGGTCGTCGGACATGGTGATCATGCCGCCCGCGCTCAGCGTTTGGTCGAGCGTGGGTTTCAGCAGCACGGCGTTCTCCGCGGGCAGATCAGCCACGCGGTCGAAGGTGCGGGTGCGGAAGGCGCCTTGCATCACCAGATGCGACGACACCATGTTGTTGTGGACGTGCGGGATGATCGCGCCGCCTTTGCGCATGCCGAAGAAGCGCAGGAACCACGGACGTTCGATGCCGGCGATGTTGACGGCCTGCGGGAATTTCGGGTCTTTCGTTTCGGCGAGGTTTGTGGGGAACGTCATCGCGGCCGTCAGACGATCGAAGTCGAGATAGCGGCGGAGCGCGTCCAAGCTCACGCCGGTGTTAAGCGCCGTGATCTGTTCCTGCCAGCCGAGCAGCGGGATTTTTCCGGCAGCGAGCGCGCGGTTCAGGTCCGCCACGTCTTGTGCCCAGCGATTGAGATCGGCCGGCGGAGAGGCGAGCGCGCCGGAGGCCATGATCGCGTGCAGCGCGGCGGCGCCGGCGAACGCTTCGAAGAAGGTGCGGCGGGTGAGCTGGGTCATGGACGAACTACAGCTTGAACCCGCACGTATTCGCAATGCGGCGTTTGTCACGGGAAAGGCAGAAATGGGCACGCGGAGCCGCGGAGATCGCGGAGCCTGCAAGCCCGCCGAAGCGCCTCTGCGCTCTCCGCGGCTCCGCGTGCGATTCGCCTCTTACTTTCAAGCGATTGCTCCCATAGAGAAAACGTATGTATCTTCACGTATATAGGTTGACCCCGGTGAGCTTAAACATCAAAGACGAAGAAACCAGCCGCCTGGCGCGCGAGGTTGCGCGGCTTGCGGGCGAAACGATTACGGAGGCCGTCAAGCGTTCGTTGGCCGAGCGCGCGGTCAAGCTCAAAGCCCAAAGGCACGACGCGACTTTGGTCTACGACATTATGGAGATCGGGCGTCGCTGCGCTTCCTTGCCGGTTCTCGATACTCGAAGCTCCGCGGAAATACTGGGCTACGACAAAGACGGCCTGCCGTCCTGATGTAGCCTGTAGCTAGCCTGGCCCGACCACCGCCAATAGGCTCATGTGCTGTTCCCGGCGATGAAGCGCAACGCGGCGTGCGTGTCCGATATGCGCGCGACTTTCGTGTCCTTGAGCCCGGCTTGGCGCGCCAGGCGGATGATGCCGTCGCCGTTTGGCTTCACGCCTTTCGTGTAGACGAGCCAGAGACCCACGCCCTTCGGCAGCACCTTGGCGGCGGCTTCGATTTGCTTCGGCGCGGTTTCGGCGCCAAGCGTCAGCAGCACGACCGATGCCGCCTTCGCTTTCGCGGCGGTGAGCGCGGCGGCGCGCTCCACTTTCGCCGCTTTGGCTGCCGCTTCGTCGAGTTCCGCGATGCGGGCGCCCACAATCAGCACGCGCGTATCTGCTTTCACGCCGAGCTTATCGGCCAGCGACGGCGGGTTCAGGATTTTCTTCGCCCACGCGGCCGCTGCCTTGGCCCCGAGCGCGAGTTTGAATTTTTCCGCCTTGGTTTCGATCGCGAGGGCGTCGCCCACTACCTTCGCCGAGCGCACGTCGCTTAGGCGCACGATCAGCTTCTTGCCGCCCGTGATCTCCAGCGCGGCTGAATCCAGATGCGCGCGCACTTCGGCGCGCTCCTTCCCCGACGTGTAGACGATCCGTGCATCGCGACCCATGCCGTACTATAGCAGATGCCCGTGCTGCGCTAACGCATATGCTCCCACAATTCGCGCTCAATCTCCAAGCGGTCGCGTTCGGCGGCTTTGAAGTCGGCGCGGGAGACGACGCCGAGCAGGTGGCCGCAATCGACGACGGGCACGTGGCGGTAGCCGCCGTCCCACATCAGGCGCAACGCTTCGATCGCGCTGGTGTCGGGGGTCAGCGTGTCGGGGCTTGCAGTCATCACTTCGTCTAGCGGTGTGGTGGTCGCGTCCCTGCCCGCCGCGATCACGCGGCACACCGCGTCGCGGTCGGTGAAGATGCCGAGCAGGCGGCCTCTTTGATCGACGACGAGCACGCTGTCTGTGTGCGTTTCGTGCATGCCGACGCAGGCGTCGCGCACGCAGGCGCTCGGCGGCATGGTCAGCGGTTGTCTGTTGAACGCGATATCGGCGAGCTTTCGCATGGGGATCAGCCTCCCGGCTGGTTGGTGGTTAACCTCAAGCCCCCTCGTCCATGAATCTTCTGCTTCGGCCCGAAATAGTCAAGACGCGGCCGGCGCCGGTTCTTCGCGCGCGAAGACGTAGCGGGTGTAGAACCAGCTGAGGCCCAAGAGGCTTAGCCCTAAGCCGAAGAACGAGGCGACGCGGAGTAAGCCTTCGAGTTCGCGGGCGTCGTAGAGGAACACCTTGCCGACCGTCAGTACCATGAGCGCCAGTGAGGCGAAGCGCACCATCTTATCCTTCCACGCCGTGCCCGCGACGAGCAGCGCGATGCCGAGCACGAGCCAGGCGGCCGAGTACGCGTAGACCTCGTTGCTGGTGACGCCCGGGAGGTTCAGGATCGGGCCTTGGAAATAGTGGCGCACGCCGAGCGACACCCACGCGAACAGCGAGACCAGCGCCGCGCCGCCGACCGCGGGCACGAGTTCGGCCCGGTTGCGATTGCGCAGCGCCTGCACGAGCAGCGTGAGCCACACGACCGGCAAGCCATAAGGCAGCAGCAGTGCGTTCAAGACCGGCCATGTGCCGACATCGTGCGCGGCGACAAGCGGCGAGGACGTCAGATAGTCGAAGTAGCCTAAGCGGAAGATCGCGATCAGCGCCGCACCGACCCCGCACGCGAACAACGACTGCCGGTTTACTTGGCGGTCGAGGAAGTAGAGCGCTACGCCGAAGATGAGCAACGCGTTCGTGATGACGCCGCGTTCGAGGTAGGTGCCGACGGCTGCGAACGCTTCGTCCGGGCCGTTGAATGCTTGGCGGATCAGGTAGTAGCCCATGAGGCCCACGAAGACGACGACGGCGTATACGAGGAGTTCGGCGGCGCGGTCCCGGATGCTGCGCAGCGTGAAGCTCAAGAGGCCGAGCAGGATTGCGGGGACACCGAGATGGAAGATCGGGGCGGTCGAGATCGGGATCGCGTCGACACCTTCGA